>NZ_CP071604.1:2765000-3065000 GCF_017357225.1 Rhizobium binae
GATCAGGCGCCGGGACAGTGCCCTTGCCGTCTGGCAACTCCTTCATGACCTGCAACGGCACTTGCGAAACGCCATTAGCGATAACGCGAAGGCAGGCGAATACCGTCGAAACGTCGAGAGCGCGCTCCCAACTGACCGCTACGCCGGCTTTTGACTGGCGAGAGCCGAACCAATTCAGCCAGACTGGGTCAAACGACACACCCTTCTCCTCGACCTTACGGCCGAGCAGCCTATCAATGATACCCATGGGCATTCCTTGTTATTGAAATTGCCCGGTGGGCATCAGGCGGCTTGCGAGTAGTCGACGTTAGGATCAAGCATCTCCCAGAACGACACGCCATTGCGCGCTTCCGGGTTGCGGGTCATCAAAATTGCCGCGTTGAACACGGCCACCAGCGGGTCGATCTTCGCTCGGCCCGCCGTTTGCTTGGTGATTAACACCGCGCCACCGCGAACCTCAGTCTTTGCGTTACCCACGCACCAATTCATGAGGCGCGAGCCGGAATGCCAGAACGTTTTGTTCTTGAGCTTGATCTCAAGGCCCCATGAGGCCGGCGACAGGGCCGCGCCCTGCCGAATTGCGGTCAAGACGTCGCCCTCAATCCCCCTTAACGACAATTCATCGATAAGTGCACCCACGCCGTAGGGGTCGAGACCGACGCCATATGCATCCGGCAGAAGCCCGCTAGCCTTTACCTGCTCGACGATGGTGGCTGCGTCGGTGATCGGCTGCAGTGCGTCGCCACAAATCACCAGATCGCCGTCTTTCGCAAAGTCCATCAGTGCCGAGGCGATATCCTTACGTCTCGTCAAGACGTCATCATGCGCCCACGCCTTCGACCAGCAGAGCCAGTCGCGGGTTGACTTATCTCGCCCGATGACCGCCAAGCCAAAAAGGTCGTCCAGGCCACCGCCATCGATGCCGACTGTGACGACTTCAGACCTTTCAAGCAAAGTTTCCAGCGAAAGCTGCGATGCGCCGCCCAGCCAGTAATCTGCACCAGGCCAACGGTCGGCCCTAAGATTGAGGCCAATCTCAACATTGAGATGCTTTGAAAGAAATGTTTGCTTGGAATCGCCCTCGCCGGTCAAAACCTTCTGAAGTTCGTCGGCGATCCATTCCTTGCTCACCGAGCGCCCGATATTGGGGTTGGTGATGTAAAAATTCTCGGGATCCAGATACTCTTCCCGCTCAATCATGGAGGGCGGGAATTCATAAAGGGCGCCAAGGCTCTTGTTGTCCTTGATCTCGCCGTCGCGTACCGAGCGATAATAGTTTAGCTTCGCCTTGAAGACGCCGGCCGGAGGCTCGTCTGACTGCGTCGACAGGTAGATGACGAAACCTTCTGGCCGCGAGACCAGGCCGCCCGTCGCTTCGCGCAACATGGCGTCTGCCTTCTCCTTCTTTCCGAAGAGCCATAGCTCATCGACGAGGACGAATGACGCCTTTTTGCCAGATACCGTATCGCTGTCCGCCGCCACCACCTTTAGCGTGGCCTTGGTGGTGCGGTGCGTGATCAGTCGATAGTGATCCTGCGGATGCATGATGCGGCTCAACTCTTCGTCGGCTCTGATCATGTCTGAGGCAGGCTTGTAGGCGTTGTCAGCGACTTCCTTTGTGGGCGCCAGAATCAGAAGTTCAGCGGACTGACGCCAATTTCGAACCAGCGCCGTGACCATGATGCCTGCCGCGAGGGTCGACTTCGAATTTTTCTTGCTGATGAGCAAGAAGAACTCTCGAATGAGCCGCTGTCCGGTTTTGGTGTCGTAGGCGCCAAAAATCGCAGAGACGAAGTCAAAAACCCATTGCTCGCACGCCTCGCCGAAAGTTGGCTGGCCTGGGGCATCAACGATCTTGAGCGACTTGAAGACAGCCAGAGCCTCCGCGGCCTCATCCTTAAACAGCGGAAGCGGCACCAGAGACTTGCGCGCCCTGATTCTATCCTCCCAATCAGGGCAAGCCGTCGACCATTGCATCATCACCCCTTCGGCGGTGCCGGAACTGCAAACTTGCCGTCGCCAGCTAGTCGCTCGGCTTCTGTTTGCGCCTGCTCCTTCTTGCCGCCAACCGCATCCGACGCCTTCGCGTGGACGTATGGCGCGGCGGCGATCGCCATCCTGTCTCGGCGCTCGCTGTCCACTTCGTTGTTGTTCATGACGGTAAGCATGTAATCCAGAGGAGACATGCCAGACTGGCGCGCCGCTTTTTTTATGTCTGGCGCCACCTTGATTGGCTTTGCCTTAGGGGCTTTCGCGCCTTTTGGGCGCCCGGCCCCAGCACGAAATCCACCGCTGGCCATTGGCTACTTTCCAGTGACAAAAAAATCAAAAATCGGAATTTTAGTTTTACGTGAGGGGGACGCGGGTTCGGCGAACCGAGAGGTTGTGAACATTTGACCCCCGGGTGGGGTCACCACCACACGCCAGGAGGGGCTGACTGCTCCTCCTTCTGCTTCTCTGTCGAGTGACAAGCTTCACATAAACACCACAGATTGTTTCGATCCCAGAATAGCGCTGGATCACCCCGATGTGGCTTGCGATGGTCGGCTACCAGCTTAGATGTATCGCCCTCTACGCGAGCACACATCTGACATTGGAATGCAGCCTCGACCAGAACATCCCACCGCATGTCTCGCCAGCGCTTCAGACCATACCACCTGCGCCATGGTGCGCGCTGTGCACGCTCCTGCTCTCTGGTGATTGGCTCGGCCCTGGTGACTGTATGTGGCGCTGATGATAGGCGAGGCTTAAGCGTTGATAGCCTACCCATTCATCTCACCACAAAACGAAAAGCGGCCGCTCAAAACCGCAATCGCAGTTGAGCAGCCGCAGGAACCGTCGAACTGCTCAAGCGTTCGAACTCCTCAACTGGAGGAAACAGCAATGGCTGATGATAAGTCCAAACGAGGCGCCGCAGACCGCCGGAGGATATCCGCGAGTGAACCTTACGAAGTCAGTTATTTCGCCCGCAAACACGGCATAAGTCGCGACGAAGCTGAGAAGATCGTAAAGCGTCATGGATCCGACCGCAATAAGGCCAACAGGGCCGCCGAGCGTCTCAAGAAATAGGGAGAGAAATGTCGACATGGGGCGCTAGACGCGCAGATGCCCTGTCGATCTCCGAGGAGAAATACGATGACCAACCAGAAAGGCGCCTCCGCGCCAGCTCAAACAAATGACGTCAAGATCCTGGCAAAGAAACATCGCATCAGCCTGGAAGACGCCCGGCAGATCATTGAGCAATACGGATCAGACCGAAAGGCATGCGACAAAGCCGCTCGACGCGTTGCTGTCTGAAATGAAAGCGCCGAGCTCAAACCCGAAGGGAGCCCGGCGCATGATTGCCCGTCGCCGAGAGGAGGCAGCGCCAGGCAATGGGTAAACGTAAGTCAGCGAAATCCGCTAGACGCTGCGGCGCGTGTCCGGGAGCGCACTAATCCGGCCGGCATGTCTTATTTTATATCTTTCTAATTTAGTAATGCGTATATCACCTCCTGCCAGTAGGAGGATGAGTAAGCATGCAGCGGATTGAATCTCTCGAGAATGTCGAAATCAAACCCGTGTGGTCGGTAAAGGATTTCGCGAAGCGCCGCCATCTCACCGAGATGGCGGAAGCCAGGCTGCTGCAGCTATTCGGCCCCTTCGCTACAGCATCCGAACTTCTTCATAACGTCCAGCGAGCGCCTCGGTGGCGGTAGTTACGCCCGACTCATCGCTGGCCGAGCGTCCGTCGCAACAGTTTGTGCGCCCGGAAAGGTGTGGGGAACGCAACCAAGTTGCGCAACCCCTTCACCTCTACAGGGTGATGAACTGCAGGAAACTTCCCTACTCATCCTTCCGCCGCATACTCGGCCAGCTTCATCGCCTCGTTGAAGTTGTCGTTTGCTGCTCGCAAAAGTCGCCGTCCGGCATCAATCGCATGACGGCCTCGGTATCCACGCGCCTCGCCGAGTTCGCCGAGACTTTTCGCCGACATAGCTTCCGTTAGAATTCGAACGTGCGCGTCTTGCATGGCATCGAGGCCACGGTTGAACGTCTCTCGGTTTTCGCGCTCTGTGAAGATATCCTGCCAGGCTTGGCTTCCCGATTCACCTTTCTTCCCTTTTCGACCGCCGATGAAGAGCTGCCGAAGATTAGTTGGTCCACAGGGGAAGCCATCTGGATATCGCTTCACTTCCGGCAGAACCGGTGTGTTGGCATACGCTTCAGCGAGCATCCTCCGCGCATCCTCCTTGGAGATCTCAACGCGCTCTTCCTTCTTTGGATGAAGCTTCGGGGGCTGCGCGACGCGACCCTTTACGATCCAACGATAATGAAAATTGCTTCCCGACGGGTCGGCATCACCACCCTTGTCGCGCTTTGACTTTTCGCGGCAGCGGAGCATGGCGCCAACGGGCATCGGCATATCGGCTTCGACGACTTTTCCATCGATCGAGAGCTTTTGACCTTTTTCGGTTTGGCTGCCGTCACTGAAGCGGAGCCGGCCAATGCGGGTAATGACCTTATGCCGGGTGAGTACCTTCTCACCATCAATCACCCTCTCAAGCACATGGATGCCGTACTCGATGTCGCCACCGGTTGGGATGGATTGCACTTCCTTTTCCATGCGACCGCCCCATGACAGGCCATGCAAGATCATCGGCTCCGCACGATGGCGAACCGGTAGATGTTCGATCTCAGCCTCAACAAGATCGAGACTAGGATCGTATTCAACGGCGCGTTCTGTGCCGAAACCATCCGCCTCCTCTGGAGGCTGGTTATCATTTGCGGGAACGATGCGCCAGTTGGTAGAGATTGTTGGAATTTCAGCAGGATCCGAATCCTCAAGCACGCCCGTCGGTCTGCCCCGCATGGCAAGAAGCGCGGATAACTCGGAAAGGTCACGGTGGCGTGGCTTTTCCGTCTTCAGCTTGCGTCCGAAGATTTCATGGTCATTCCCGGGAGCCGTGGCGCGCCAGGCTTCGACAGCGGCGCGGTGTTCTGCGGTGGTGCGTTCCATGTTACTGGCCCCTTTTCCCATTCCAGTATTGAAGAGCTGCGATGCCCTTCGGCGACAACGGCCGATGGTAAGTTCCGTCGGGGTTCTTTTTCCACGGACCGAACATTCGTCTGCTCTCCAGGATAATCTCAGTTCGGTCTTGAACTCGGCCATGGACACTGCTTTGGCCGGTCTTCAGGAAATCCGCTTGGGGTTTGGTGAGCCTCAGCTCCTTGCTGGTCCATGGCGTCGCTTTCACGGTCGATGGTAGGTTGTCATTCGCGGCCACTAAGCTGCCAGCATCAGTCAAGTGCGGGCGCATCGCTGCAGCGTCGTTGAGCCTTTCGAATGCTGCTCGCTCCCCGCGGGGGAGGATTTTGTTATGCGACATGGTTGGAGCGGCTCCCCTGCCTGGGAATGGGCCGCCTATGTTCTGGACCTTGCTGCGGATCATCATATTTTCCTTTCAGAGCGTGGGAGCGCTGCGGTGGTTTCCACCACCGCGAGGTGCTTCCACCTCGCCGGGGGTTATAGGGGGAGAGGTGGAAGGGTCGGTGGAACGCGGTGGAAGGGTGGTGGAAGGCCGGTGGAAGGGTCGGTGGAAATTCACTCTTCGTCCCTTTTTCGTGAAAAATAATCATCCGCGGTGACGATTAGCCTCTGTCTTTGTTTCGAGGCCGGGCCTTCCCAAACCAGTTTGATTGTCCCATCCTCCAGGAGCCGCTGCATTGCAGCTTCGAGTGATTTCTTTGAGACGCCCACGGCGCTTGGATGCTTCGCCATTTTCGCCGGTGCGAAGTTTGTCCCTGGCGACGCCCCCACATGCTGGCCGGTTCTCGAGAAGGTGCGAAGAAGATCAATGAAGGTTCTCTCTGCCTGCCGCTTAAGCAGTCCGATTGCCGGTGAGGATCCAGCAACCTCGGGAACGAAACATCCGCTTTCCCATCGGAGCCGGATTTCGTTACCGACGCCGGCATAATTGATCTTTTTGTTCGCCAGGAACCGAAGATCTGTGTCCGCCTCCTTGTCATCGGACCGGCTGAAATAGAGCATGGAGCGTGAGCTATTTTTCCATCCCGTGCTGCCCGACGATCCCGTGCCGGATCGAATACCCTCTTGCGATGGATGCGCCAGGAGCATGATCGAGCAGTCCAGCTCAATGGCCAACTTCCGAAGCATGCCAATAAATTGCCGCGCCTGCCCACGTTTGATCTCATCTCCGCCGAAGAGATCCGCGACAGTATCGAGAACGATGAAACGCGGCTCGAAGCTTCGAGCTAGCTCGCAGAATTTCGTCCAGACCTTCGTCGGCTGCAGCACCCCCTTAGCGTCAGGAACAGCCAACAGGGCGTCCAAATCGGCCATCGGCACCAGCCGGAAATCGCTTAGGTCGGAGAGATGTCGCCCATGTCCGCGGACGATATCGGCAAGCCGTCGATGGAACTCATCCTCTTCGTCCTCAGCGCCGAGATACAGAACCTTGCCTGGCTTGGGCGAAAGGCCTGCGGTGTCTACCGCGAGCGCCGACGCGGCGCCGAACTGAAGCGCAAGCAGAGATTTACCCACGCCACCATCGCCGGATAGGATTGTCACCTGTCGGTGAGGTATCCAATCTGCAATGAACCACTCGCGAGGAGGCACTTCCTTACCTTGCCAGTCAGCAGGGTTGACCACCGGCAGCTCGGTGATAGTGGGTGCTGACGGGACGTTGTCATTAGCCGCTTCTAGCTTTTGAGCAGCTGATTTCTCTCTCGCTCGCTCGACCATCCGCGAGTGATCCATCGGGGGTGTGTTGTCAGCAACTTCTCGTTCCGGGATGTGCTTCGGTTTCAGCATGCCCGCGTCTAACCCGCGCCGGATCTTGGCCCACGTCTCGCGCTCGCCATCCTTCTGCGCCACACCATTAGCTTGCGCTGCAGCAAAGAGACCGGCCTCGGCTTCGGAGCGGCTCAAGAGGTTGGCGCCGACGAAACGGCCAAGATTATAAGCCGATGCGTTGACCTGGTGGCCACGGCCGCCTTGCGCTGTCGACGCGAGGATGCGTAGCTCGTCGTCGACGCTTGCTTCCACGTAGCGATCGGTAGCGCGGGTACGATAGTCGAAGGCTTGACCTGGCGTCGGCGCCGACTGCTGCGGTGTCGCCAGCTCTATCAGCCACAATGGCGCCTCAGCGATGTCGAAGTCGTTGTCCCAGGCATAACGTCGGCCGTCGGCCATGACGCTGCCGGCAGCAATGACGTAGCCGCCCTCGCCTCGCAGATCGGCGCCAGGACCGATCGACGCTCGGTTCTTCACGTCGGAGCTATATTTCCAGAAATAGTGCCGGCCGCCGCTGGCCGTTGTGGCCGTGCGCGTGGGAGGAAGCTTACCGTGCCTTGCCTCCATCTCGGCGAGCCAAAGGCGGCCGTCGGCATGCCCGGGCGGGACGTCGATGTCGAGAACCCACGCGCCGATCTTCTTTCCTGTGGGGATGCCTATCATGGCGTCGGGGAAACGCGCCCACCACCTTCCGATAAGTGGCGCATTGAGGGAGGCGCCGTTTAAGCCATTGGATATCAGCGGTGTCTTAGCGCCACGCGTCTCAATCTCACCGGTCTGCAGGTCGGCAACATCCTCAGGGGCGTGGCGGCAGGGAAAGACTGGCCACTGGAGGCGGTTATATCCGAGCGCGATTTCGAGAGGGGATGGTACTTCAGGCTGCTGCAGTGCTGCTGCGGTCATTGGCGGTAACTTGCTCCTGGAAATAACTGGCGGCTGTTCTGGTGATTGCGGCGGCTGTTTCGGGCGAAAATGTCACCGACCGGCGACCGCCCAGCGCCGTGGGCGCATAGGTCAGGAGTCGACCATCGGGCGCCATCAGCAGACGCATTCCGCAGATCCTGATGTCATCGGTGATTTGCAGGTCGAAATTTGCGACGTGCTTCATCGCCCCGCCGCCCGGATCGGCGGCAGGCGTCATGTTGGCGACTATCATGGTCAGCCGACCAGCGCGTTGGTCAGCGGTCCGAAGTCTCTGGCGCCTCGGCCGCGATTCTTGGTTGCGAAGAAGCGGCCCTTGATTTCTCGGGTGTCATCTATGCGCTCCGATACGCCGCAAGCTGCGAGAAAAGCATCGAGCCGCGCTGATCGACGCTTGCCATCTCGGTCGGTCAGGAACGTAAATTTCGCCTCTTCCCGGTATCCGGCGCCGACTGGTTGGGCGGAGATGGTTAGGCGCACCAGTTCGTCAGCGTCATCGACGACGTCGACGTCGACAACCTGCCAGCCGTACCAGCCGCGAATTGCCGCCATTCGATCCGACGCCTGACGCTCAACGATCGCGACGTCTTCGGGCTTCTCAATCATGGTGAATGCGATGACTTCGGTAAGGGACGGACCTTGAATGTCAGAAATGCGCAATGTCTCTCCTCCTCGCCGGCGCCTGGCCGGTCGGCAACTGGTGGTGATGTGGTGGCGGAAGCTATGTCGGCAGAGCTGGCTGAATTGTCCAGAAATCAGGCGGCGCTCTCAGGCAACGCGAAGAGCTGCTCGGTTGTTATCGTTATTGAAGTCGTAAACGGCCGTTCGACGCTGCGACGAAAGGAAAGCGTCCAGATCTGATAGAAGATAAATGACAGATCCACCGACCTTCAAATATACGGGTCCCGATCCGTTAAGACGAGATTTGTTCAGCCAGGATGGAGACTTAAGGATGTACTTCGCAGCCTCGGCCGTATTCATTTTCTCAGTTGACATGTATTCGACGCACTCCTTCATTGCTGATGCCGATGAAGAAAGCCTGATGTAAACATACAAAAATGTCAAACGCTGTCAGCTACGAGCAGATGCTGTCTAACCATTTCCAATTTTCGAATTTGTCACCCACCTCGCGGAGGTGGCTATACCGCTGCAGGCTGCTCCACGACTTGTGCCCGCTCACGCTGGCCGCCAGCGGAATTGTCCGCCCCGTCTCAAACAAACGCGACACGCCTTCATGGCGGAGATCATGGAATCGCAGGTCGTCGATCTGCAACGTGTGGCAAGCGCGCGTAAAGGCGGCGCTGATAGCATCTGTCCCGCAGGGAAAAATTCGGTCCTTCTTCTTCGGCATTGTTTCGATGATCCGCAAAGCCTCTGGCGGAAGCTCGACCCATACGTCATTTCCCTTTTTCTGTCCGGGATGCTTCATGTCGCGGACGAGGACGCGCCCGTGAGCTTTGTCGAGATCCGCCCAGGCAATACGCGTGATCTCCTCCTGCCGACGAGTTGAGAATATCGCGAATGCGATGATTTTGTGCATCGGCGCAGACTGTGGCGCCCTTGTCTGCCTTTCGACAAAGAACTCCATGAGGAGGTCGAGCTCGGCCAACGTCGGGCGCCTGTCTCGCTTGTCTGACTTCGAAGTCGTTCCCAGATCGCGCAGTACGACTTGAGCGTCGCGCATCGCGGATTGGTCCAACTGCATCCCCCAAGCCGGCTTTGCGATGCGGAAGATCGCGGCCAGGTGCGAAATGTAATTGCCGACCGTTTGCGGTTTGCGACCACCGCTCAAGAGCTCTTGGGCGAACGCCACGATGTCGCCGCTACGGATGCTGCTGCAATCCATCCCGGCAATGGCGAAATCCTTGATGGTCTCCAGCACTTGGGCCTTCGTGCGCCCGATCTCGCTCTTTTCATTATTATATCGATCAATAGCGTCAGCGAGGGTTGACGTCTTGGCAGTGACCTTGTCCAGCCCACCTGGCCGGTCGAGCTCGGACTCGCGGAAGCGGATCCACGCCTTGGCTTCCCGCTCCCGGTCGAAAGTCTTGGCCTCTCGCCAGACAATCGCCCCGCCTTTCTTTCGCAGGATCTGCGCTGTATAAGCTGTGCTACCGTCTTTACGCTTGCGGGCGTTGATGGTTCCCATCAGGTACGACTTTCTGAGCTATAGGTACGATTTTGTTGTACCAAACACTGAAAAATCGTGCAAGAGATGGAAAACGACTGACAAAACTGGAAAGGTCAAAGCGGGGTTACTCGATTGAATTTCTATGAAAAATCCCGGAAAGTAGGGGCTCCAGTATTTGCGGTCGCCCCGATGATTGACTGGACTGACCGGCATTGCCGTTATTTCCACCGCCAGATCAGCCGGCAGGCGCTGCTCTATACCGAGATGGTGGTCGCTGACGCGATTATCCACGGCCCGCGCGAGCGGCTGCTCGGCCATGACGCCGAAGAACATCCGCTGGCGCTGCAGCTCGGCGGATCGGACCTGGCCAAGCTTGCCGAGGCGGTGAGGATCGCCCAACCCTATGGCTATGACGAGATCAACCTCAATGTCGGCTGCCCTTCCGACCGCGTGCAATCGGGCACCTTCGGCGCCTGCCTGATGCTGACGCCGGAGACGGTGGCCGGATGCGTCGCGGCGATGAAGGCGGTTTCGACCGTGCCGGTCACGGTGAAATGCCGCATTGGCGTGGACGAGCAGGAGCCTGAACAGGCGCTGCCCGCGCTTATCACGCGCGTTCTCGACGCCGGCGCCGACGCGATCTGGATCCATGCGCGCAAAGCCTGGCTGAAAGGCCTGAGCCCGAAGGAGAACCGCGAGATCCCACCGCTCGACTACGAGATCGTTTACCGGATGAAACAGCGCTGGCCAGATGTGTTCATCGGCATCAACGGCGGCATCCGCACGCTCGACGAGGCAGCCGATCACCTCCGCCACGTCGACGGCGTGATGCTCGGCCGGGCGGCCTACCAGAACGCGGCGGTGCTTGCCGACGTCGACCACCGCTTCTTCGGCGCGCCGGCGGCAGAACCCGACTGGCCGGCGCTATGTGAGCGGATGATGACCTATGCCGAGCGCCATATCGCCGGCGGCGGCCGGCTGCAGCACGTAGCCCGCCACATGGTCGGCCTCTTCACCGGTCTGCCCGGCGCCCGCCGCTACCGCCAGATCCTCTCCACCGACGCGGCAAAAAGCGGCGCCGGACCCGAAGTGCTGGCGGCGGCCTTCGCGGCCGTCGATTTTACCGGGGCAGAGCAGGAAGCGGTCAGCGCCTGACGTAGCGTTATGTCTTCGTCGCCACGTCCGCATGTGCTTGCCGTGTCTTACGAACTCTGCCACGGCTCATGACCGCACCATCGGCAGCAAGGTCTTCTTCTCGATCCGTCTGGCCACGGAGAACACCAGGATCTCCGTTTCTCTGCCGATCCTGTTGCCATCCATCAGCCGGACAATATCGTCGACGCCGCCGACCGGGCTGGCGTCGATGGCGAGAATATAATCACCCTCCTGCAGCCCGCCCTTTGCGGCCGGCCCTTCCGGCTCGACGCGCCGGATGCGAACGGAGGTCGTCTGCACAATGCCCGCTGCGAGCGCAACCCGGCGCGGCAGCACGATCGTATCGCCTGAAATACCGATGAAGGCGCGCCGCACCTGGCCGTAGCGGAGGATTTCCGAAACGACGAAATTGGCCGTATTCGATGCCACGGCAAAGGCAATGCTCTGCGCGCCCTGGATCACGGCTGTGTTGACGCCGATGACCTCGCCGCGCGACGACACCAGCGGTCCGCCGGAGTTGCCGGGATTAAGCGCCGCGTCGGTCTGGATGACATCCTCCATCAGCCGGCCGCTTGCCGCCCGCATCGAGCGGCCGAGCGCCGAGACGATGCCGGCAGTGACGGTCCATTCGAAGCCCAGCGGGTTTCCGATCGCGATCGCGATGTGCCCCCGGCGCAAACGCTGGGAGTCGCCGAGCCTCGCCCAGGCCCCGGTGCTCGCATTGGCTCGAACAAGGGCAATATCGGTATCGATATCGCGGCCGAGCACACGCCCCTCTGTGATGAATCCGTCCGGCGTCGTGATGCGTACGAGCTTGGCGTCGTCGACGACATGGCTGTTGGTGATGATCAGGCCATCGGGCGAAACGGCAAAGCCCGACCCGTGCCCCTGCCGGCCCCCCACTCGCTCGATCCGGCTGACCGCCGGGCCAACCGTGTCGACTGCGGCTGCGATCGACTGCGAATAGGCATCGATGAGCGCCCCGTCATCCCCGGGCGCGATGTCCTTGTCCATGAAACCCATGATCCGATCCCCTGGCGGCAACAACGGCCGTCCCGCCGCCGGCAAAAGCAATCGCGATTACGATCGTTCGCCATGGCGCTGTTTGTGAGGATTAGATGGTTGGGCGTCGATCCGCGTTCAAGTGAGCGCCAACGGAGCCTGCAATCCCGGCGCAATGGGAGCAAAGGCGAACCTGGCCGGACAGATATATCGAGCTACCGCGACAGATATATTGAATGAATGGAAATAAAATGGCTCATTGCTCAGATCAGCCGGCATTTCGGCCGCTTTCAGCAACCGAGCTGCGGGGGATCAAAGGAATTTCACAGCGAAGCAGCCGGGCAAGGCGCGCCATGTCCCCTAGCGCCAGGAAGGCTTGGCATCACACATGAAAACACGCCTATCATACCTCCATCATATCAATGGAATAGAATCATGCGTTCAATAAGCACATCATATGTCTTCAGTCGCTTTTGATCCCCGCAGGCACGGTTCTCTGGCCCTGGTGTAACGCCCCCTGGCCTTGCCGATCCCGCCTGCAACGTCTGTTTTAGTCCAATCCAACCAATCAAGGAGTGATGACATGAGCACAGTCACAACGAAGGACGGCGTCGAGATTTTCTACAAGGATTGGGGGCCGAAGACCGCTCAACCGATCATGTTCCACCACGGCTGGCCGCTGAGCGCCGACGACTGGGATACTCAGATGCTGTTCTTCCTCGAGAAGGGCTACCGTGTCGTCGCCCATGATCGGCGCGGCCACGGCCGCTCCACCCAGATAGGCGACGGCCACGACATGGATCATTACGCCGCCGATGCCTCAGCCGTCGTCGAGCATCTCGATCTCAGGAACACCATCCATGTCGGCCATTCCACCGGCGGCGGCGAAGCGACCCATTATGTCGCCCGCTATGGCCAGCCGCAGGGCCGCGTTGCCAAGCTCGTCATCATCGGCGCCGTGCCGCCGCTCATGGTCAAGACGGATGCCAACCCCGGCGGTCTGCCGATCGAAGTTTTCGACGGCCTGCGCCAGCAGCTCGCCGCCAATCGCTCGCGGTTCTACCAGGACCTGCCGGCCGGCCCGTTCTACGGCTTCAACCGGCCAGGCGCGAAAGTGTCCGAGCCGATCATCAACAATTGGTGGCGCCAGGGCATGATGGGTGGCGCCAAGGCGCATTACGACGGCATCAAGGTGTTCTCGGAAACAGACTTCACCGAGGACCTGAAGATCATCACCGTGCCGACCCTCGTCATGCATGGCGATGACGACCAGATCGTGCCGATCGCCGATTCCGCGCTGCTCTCGTCCAAGCTGCTGCAGAACGCCACGCTCAAGGTTTACGAGACACTCCCGCACGGCATGTGCACCACCCATGCTGACATAATCAACCCCGACATCCTCGCCTTCATCAAGGGCTGACGCCCAGCCGGCGGGTGCTGATAAGGCGCCCGCCGGCCAGGCCGTTTTACGGCAAAAAACCGCTTTCGCATGAAACCGTTTTCGCCGATTTGCGTTTAGCGGCCATGAAAAGAGAACGCGAACCCTCATCAAAGGCTTACCGGCAGGATCGTTTTGAAAATACCGAGCGAGCCGCCAAGGAAACCATCGAGGCGGAGCAGCGGGCTCGCCGGGAAAAGACTAAGCGGCTAAGAGAACTGCGCTTGTCGCAGCACGGCGGCAAGGACCCGGCAACGAGCTAGCTGCTCTGACGCCGTCAGTTTGCGCCTCTCCATGGCTTCGCCCGCGTCTTCGCCCGCCCGTTTTTTTCAGACGCGCAAAGAGGGCGCTGCAACATCTTGAAACATTGCGCTGGCTTTACATTTCAGACATTCGCCCATCTTGCAGAGCAACGTCTGCGAAATTATCTTTTTTCGCAATAGCGATTCACGGCATCGGAAGAAGGCAGATCGCGATGTCAGACAAGCTGTTCAGCACGCGTGACGAACCGCTCGCCTCGCAGGACCTCGCTGTCTGCAGGCGCGTCCACGAAGCCCTTTGCAGCGGGCTCGATCTCGACAGGTCAAGCGAGCAAGCCGATCGTCTCGGCGCCCTCATCATCGAGCTATATCGGCAGGGGGTGCATGACGAGACCCAGCTTCGCGTGCTTGCCGGCGGGAAGCGAGGCTGACCGGGCACGTCATTTCATCCCGGGCGTCCCCTTCCGCGCCGCCGACCTTCCTCTTCACGATCGAGATAGGGACGGACGTTTTTCGGCGACGCCTGCTTGGCGCGATCAGAGGCCGGTGGTCTCCGTGCTCGTCGGCGCCGAGGTTTCAGTCGGATCGATAGCCGGCGGGGATTCGGTCGTTCCCGATACCTCTTCCGAGGTGCCCGTGTCGGCTTCGGGCGTTTCCGCACTCACGGCAGGATCTGTCGACTCGCTGCCCTCCACCGCATCGCTGGTCTCGGTTTCGGTTCCCTCTGCAGCGGGTTCCGCCGCGGGGGCCTGTGCCGCCATGGTCTCCCGCATCTGGTCAATCGTGCCGACCGCCGTGCCGACGCCAAGCGTATCCTTTGCCCAGCTCAGGGCCTCAGAGCTGACCGTGCCGGTCTTAGTGGCGGAAGCGAGCGCGGCCGCCAGCGCGGCGTCGCCAAGAGCGGGATCGTCGGCCGCCGGGGCAGCCCCGTTGGCCAGTTCGTACTGCGCATAGGCGATGGCGAATGCCGAGATCGCCGCCATGCGTGGATCCGCCGTATTCATCAGGGCGTGGAAGTTGCGTTTGAGCGAATTGAGGTCGGCGAGCTCGGCCGCAGGCCTCTTCGCGGGCTTTGCCGCAGGGGCAGAGGCAATGGTGGTCTTCTTGGCTGAGCCCTTGGTGCTAACGGTCTGCCTGGCCGACTTCGCCTTGCCGGCCTTGCCGGTCTGGACCGCTTTGCCGGCGCCCTTGACGCTACGGCCGTTTTCGCTCTTGCTGCTGGAGTGGGTGCTGCTCCTTCCGCCGCCGCCGTTGCTGTTACCGCCACCATGGCTGCCGCCGCTGCCACCTCCGCCGCCGTGGCTGCCGCCGCCACCGCCGTTGCCGCCACCGCCTCCTCCTCCGCCGTTACCGCCGCCGCCTCCATTGCCGCCCTTCGCGAATGCAGGCGAGAGATCGGTAGATAGAATGGTAAGAGGTGAAAGCG
The DNA here is from genome assembly GCF_017357225.1 of Rhizobium binae. NCBI lineage: Bacteria > Pseudomonadati > Pseudomonadota > Alphaproteobacteria > Hyphomicrobiales > Rhizobiaceae > Rhizobium > Rhizobium binae. The sequence continues at coordinate 2,780,130 of NZ_CP071604.1, forward strand.
CCACTGTCGTTGAGAGACAGAGAACGCCGAGAAGTCTGGAGAGCCGCATGATGATCCTTCCGCACTCGATTGCCGTTGCAACAGGATTGAACCAGCAAGCTCATAAAGATCGAATTGAACAACTGCTTTCAATTTGAACTTCCTGCCGAATTTTTCGGCGAGAAATGCCTCCATCATTCCCAGAATGAAACTAAATCCCTTCCCTTGCGTTATCCCCTCGATACATTGGTTTACCCAAGGTGAACGAAATGAACAAATTCGCCATCATTGCCCTGTCGATAGCGACGGCCTTCTCCGGAATGCCGGCATCGGCGGGCCCCGTCTTTGTGCCGAGCCCGGCGCAACGGGCGGCCGCGCAGCCAGTCCCCGGAGGTGGCGAGGCCAGGATCATGACGGTCGGCTGCAATAACTTCACGAACTGCCCTGGTCAGTTCGGCAACGACGACTACTGGTACCGCAAACGCCACCACTACCGCGACCGCAGCTACTATCGCAATCGCGACGACGATCATCACGATCACTATCGCTATGGCCGACGATATCACCATCATGACAATACCGGGGCCATCATCGGCGGCTTGGCTGCCGGCGCCCTGATCGGCGGCATCATCGCCTCGCAACCCCGGGCCTATAGTTCGAGTGGCTATAGCTCGCATGCCGAATATTGCTACGCCCGCTATCGGTCGTACCGCGCCTACGACAACACCTACCAGCCGAACTACGGCCCACGCCGCCAGTGCCGGTAGTCCAGTCAGCCGGCCGGGCAGCAAGCCTCGCATAACCATGCGGGGCTTTTTGCGTGCCGGAAAGCCTCTCTGCCCTTCCCATTGCCGGTCGGCCGTGCTTCCCCGATCGAGCCTCTCGACCGGCCGCACTGCGCAGGTGAGCAATGACCCCAGGAGATCCAGCAAACCCGCCGGCGCGCAATGGCCATGCGGCAGCCGCACTCAGGCTACTGCTCGCATTCGCTGCGAGGCAGGGCCTCGCCCGTCTGGTGATATCTGCAACGAAGCTGGCCGCCTTTGCTCCGTCCGCCCCGTCACTCCCGGTTCACCCGGAACGAGTCGTACCCGGAGTGACGGCAGCACTCCCTCGGGGTCAGGGCTGAGCACTCGGTTGCCTTGCGCTATCGCCCATGGACTGCATCAAGATGCCTGCGCCGCAGCCGCCCGGCCCCGCACCTCTAGAAACGCCGCCGTCAGCCGCGTCAGCACCGGCGAGGTCACCGTCCCATTCGCGCCGCCGATCGGGTCGACGATGTGGATCTGCCTGAGATCCTCCATGAACTCATCCCACAGCGGCTGCCCGCCCTCCTCCAAAAGCTCGGCGCGGATGCTCAGATCCTCGCTCACCGGCAGGTGACGTCGCCCCCAGGCGCCGATCATGGCGAAGAGCGGCACGAGCTGGATCGCCGGCTCCGTCAGGCTGTAGATCGCTTTCTGGCTGTGGCTCGGATCCTCCCGCCGGCTGATGAAGCCGAGGGAGTGCAGCCGCTTCAGGCGTGCGGCAAGGATGTTGGAGGCGATCCCCTCTTCGGAATGAGTGAGCAAATCGCGAAAGTGGCGGCGGTTGCCGAACATGATGTCCCGTATGATGATGAGGCTCCAACGGTCGCCGAGCACTTCCATCGTCAGATTGATCGGGCAGCCAGACCGCAATTCGATATCCACGATACATCTCCGGAAAAAACTAGTTGCATTATAGGACCACTTATGCAAGCTTACAACTAGTTTCATATTGCAATCAGATGGAGGAAATCATGTCCAAAGTGCGTGTCGCAGGTTTTTCCGTTTCCGTGGATGGTTTTGGCGCCGGTCCGGAGCAGAGCCTCAATGATCCCTTGGGAAAGCGGGGGCCGGAAATGTTCCAATGGTTTTTCCATACCCGCACCTTCCGCGCCATGATGGGCAAGGATGATGGTTCCGAAGGCATCGACCAGGATTATGCCGCCCGCACCATGGCCGGTTTCGGCGCCTTCATCCTCGGCCGCAACATGTTCGGCCCAATCCGCGGCGAGTGGCCGGACGATGCCTGGAAAGGCTGGTGGGGTCCGAACCCGCCCTACCACGCGCCGACCTATATCCTCACCCATTACCCGCGCGAGCCGATCGTCATGGAAGGCGGCACGACCTTTCACTTTATCACCTCAGGCATCGAGGAAGCGCTCGACAAGGCGAAGGCTGCCGCGGGCGACAAGGACGTGAAGATCGGCGGCGGCGTCGCGACCGTGCGCCAGTATCTGGAGGCGGGCCTCGTCGACGAGCTGCATTTCGCCGTCGCCCCCGTCGTGCTCGGCAAGGGCGAAGCGATGTTTTCAGGCATCGACCTCCCCGCGCTCGGCTTCCGCGTCACCGAGCATGTCGCCAGCGAACACGCCACCCATATCGTGCTGGCGAAATAGCCGCTTCAAGCTGGCGTCAGGCAAGGCGGCCATCGCGGCCGCCTTCTTCCTTGTGATGACCCTCACATCTGGCCAGGCGTCACCCGATACACGCAGGCCGTTCCCTCGACACCCCGAAGCGGAGCCTCGAAGGCGGCCAGCCGGTGGCCGGAAAGCAGCCCGCCAACATCGGGCGCCGAAAACAACGCTTCGGAAATGCAGATCTCTCCGGCATCGGCCAGCGACTGCACCCGGGCGGCGACATTGACGGTCTGCCCGAAGTAATCAAGGTTGTCGTTCAAGGTGACGGCGATCGACGGGCCGCAATGGGCGCCGATTTTCAGGATGATGCTGGGATCGCCATGTTCGCTGTTGAAGCGCTCGATCTCCCCAAGCATATGCAGCGCTGCCGAAACCGCGTCGGTCGGGCGGGAGAAAGCGGCCATCACGGCATCGCCGATCGTCTTGACGATTGCACCCGCATGCGCCTGCACCGTGTCTTCGAGCAAGGCGAAATGCTCGCGCACCAGCGCATAAGCGTTTAGATCGCCGAGCCGTTCGTACATCGCGGTCGAGCCCTTGAGATCGGTGAACAGAAGCGTCACCTGGCGGATGCCGAGCCCTTCCCTCTCGTCGACGCGTTCGGAGCGGAACAGGCGCCGGAAGGTCTGGCGCGCGAGCAGCATGCCGCCCGACATATAGGGATCGAAGTCGAGGACCGGCTTGGCGGTCTGCGCCAGGATCTCGGGCGGCCAATTGATCAGCAGCAGCGAGCCGCGCAGGGCGGCCGAATTCTCAATTTCGACGATGACAGGGCCGGGCTGGACGGCGGGCAGCGAAGCGGAAAACCGCTGCCCGTCATATCGGACGCGCAGGAGCGTCGGCGCCACGGCGGGCGCGCCTGCCACCGGCACCGCAAAGCTCGCCTGGGACTGCACATTGATGCCAGCGAGCGCCCCGGGGCCGAGCTCGGTCCTCATTGTCGTGACCGACCCCGGCGCCAGGAAGGTCAGGCCGCGCACCATCCCCTTGAGGACGTCGAGAAAGCGGGCCTGCTGGCCGGGCAGCCGCGCATCGCTCAGAAACCGCGCCTTCCAGTGAAAATCCTCGACCGAAAGCGAAGCGGGATCGTGAAACGGCAGCCGGCGCAGCTGCGGCGACACCGTGAAAGTCACCTCGATGAAGTCATCGAGGTCCGTTTCGCCGGAGACGTCGCACAGGCCGCAAACATAGTGGGTCTTCAGCGTCCGCAGCGCGCCGAAACTGTCGAGCACCATGCCGGATTGGGGACATACGACGTCCCAGCTCATCTCGAACAGGCCGCTACGCGTCGCATGGAGAAAGAGATCGATGCTTTCGGCCTCGGAGATTGCATGGTCGCGCGCGAAGGCCAGCGGGTTGATGCGGTAGAGCGAGAAATCGTCGCCGCTGCGGATCAGGCTTTCGAATTTGGAGATGACGCGCGGGCTCCAGGACCGGGCAAGCTCCATCTCGGTCATCTTGTTGTCGAGGAGTCGTTCCTGAACATCGCTCATCTCACACCTGCGCCTCGATTGGCCAGGCCATGGGATCCACGGCGGCTCCAACAATTATAGCAGAAAACGGGCCGTGCGTCCGCCTTCGGCAGCCTGCACCCTGCAACGACAAGCCCGTCCGGCTGCGGCCGAACCGTGCCCAAATAGCGATAGCTTTGCTTCGGAATAAGCGTAGACTCGCTGCGACGGCCCATCGGCGAGACCGCTTGAGAGACCATATATGCTCTTGCCGCTTCATGGGGGAACGGCTGTGCCCTTATGCCAAATCCCGCTCGACGATTGCGAGATTACAACCGTCACCGACGCCGTCCGGCAATGGTGTGAAGAGAGGAAGGTCGACATCGACAGCATCGAAGGCCGCCGTGCTATGACGCTTGCCGTCGATCTCATCCAGACCAACCCCCGCCACGACCAGCTTCTTGCTGAACTGTCGAAACAGATGGCCCGGCAGTAGCGGCGGCCACCGACGCAAGACACTGCGCTGCGGGAAACGACAGGTGATCCTGCGCGTTGCCTTGTATCGCAAGACCTTCGGGCCGGCCTTGTTCGGCATATTCGGCCCGGTCGATTTCGAGCTCGGCATCTTCGCCGGCAACTGGAGCATCCATCCGCTGCCCTCCCTGGTCATCGGATATCGCACCCCAACGACGGCAAGGTCAGCGTCGAAAGCGCCTGCCGTCTCTGCCTCACCCATGCCTTTGCAGATAGGCGCAGAACATGTCGGCCATCGCGTCGGCATAGGCCTCGATCTCCGCCGAGCTGCGTGGAACCTCCGAAAACTGCTTTCCCACCGTGCCGAGTGTCGTGCCGATCAGATCACCGGCCAGCGCTCGGGTCGCCTCCGGCGCCGATGGCAGCGCCTCGCGCATGAAAAGCTCGATGATGCGGTCGCCCGACGCCCTCGCCGTCTGCGCCTCGGGCGCATCGCGATAGAGCGGTGCAGCGTCATGCAGCGCCACCCGCATTGCCGCCTCCTCGCATTCGGAGCGCAGGAAGGCATGGACGAGGCTGCGCAGCCGCTCGAGCGGCGGCCTCTGCCCATTCTCCAGGATCGTCGCGAGAAGGCCGGTCGTCTCGCGCCACTCGTCGCTCTGCAGCCGGAATAGGATCGCCGCCTTGTTCGGGAAATACTGGTAGAGCGAACCGATGCTGACGCCCGCCCTCTCGGCCACCCGCGCCGTGGTGAAACGCTGGGCGCCCTCCTTCGCCAAAACCTGAGCAGCGGCATCGAGGATCGCCGCCACGAGCTCGCTGGAGCGGGCCTGTTTCGGCTGTTTTCGTGAAGAAATCCGGGCACTTGGCCGGCCTGTCATGGCGGCACCCCGCAACGCGATTAGCAGATGCGACGAATTATTCGTATTTTTTCACGCGAGGCAACACCCTCCCAAATCCAAACGGAGTTTCACCCATGACCACACTGACGACCGCGCCGCTGGCGCCCCTGCTCGACAGCCTGTTCGCGGAAGCCGCCGCGGCGACGAGCCCTGTAATGTCGGGGCTCACAGGCGAGGAACGCGTGCGCCTCATCGAGAGCAAGACCGAATATCTCGATCTCTACGGCCGCCTGAAGGATCTCTGGCTTCCCGTCTCGCGTGAAGCCGGCGCCCTGCTCTATATGCTGGCCCGCGGCAGCCGCGCCCGCACCATCGTCGAGTTCGGCACCTCCTTCGGCATCTCGACCCTCCATCTCGCCGCAGCCCTGCGTGACAATGGCGGCGGTCGGCTGATCACCAGTGAGTTCGAGCCCTCGAAGCTCACGCGGGCGCGCGAAAACCTGACGGCCGGCGGCTTGATCGACCTCGTCGACATAAGAGAGGGCGACGCCCTGCAAACGCTGGGCGTCGACCTGCCCGAAACGATCGACCTGCTCTTCCTCGACGGCGCCAAGGCGCTCTATCGCGATATCCTGGAACTGGTGGAAGACCGTCTGAGACCGGGCGCCCTCATCATCGCCGACAACGCCGATGTCAGCCCGGACTATCTCGCCCGCGTCCGCACCCCCGCTGCCGGCTACCTCTCGACGCCGTTCGCCGACGATATCGAGCTGTCGATGCGGGTTTAAGATCGGTAGCGACGGCATGAAGAGTGATTGCCTTCGCTCGCGCCCAGAGCACTAGCTCCTCCGTCGCTCGCCCATCCGCCTGCCGGCACCTTCTCTCCGCTGGAGAGGCAAGCCGCTTTGCCGCCATTCTTTCCCGAGGCATCGAAGAGGCGAGACGTTGCTACGGTTCCGCTTCTCCCCCTCGGGGAGACGATGCCGGCAGGCAGATGAGGGGGCCACACGGCATATACCCATTGCCTTGGGCAAATCGAACACCCACCGCCCCCACACACCACCCATCTTGCACATCCCCACTGCCTCACCTAAGGCAATGCAACCTCCCTTCCGCAAGGCCACCCGGTGCTCCGATCCTCCACGCCCTCGCGTCCTCATCCTGACGCTGCTCACCCAACTCGGCGGTATAGTCTATCTCATCGCCCTCGCCGCGGCGCACGCCTTCGGGCTCAGGCGATTTTCCGCCAAGCTCACGCTCTTAGTTTTGTGCTACGCCGCGGCGATCGTCGCCACACAGTTTGCCGCACCGGACTTCGGCCGCGTCCCACTCTCATGCATGGCAGGCGCCGAAGACAGGCTCATGGTCCGCTCGCCGATCTACTGCGCGCTGAATCGCAACTACGTCACGCCGGAAGTCCGCGATCTCGCTGAGGCGCTAGCTGCCCACATGGACGCGCAATTCCCCGGCACCACGACCGTCGCGCTTGACGCAAATTTTCCCTTCGTCAACGGCTTTCCGCTGCTGCCGCACCTCCCACATGCCGACGGCAAGAAGCTCGACTTCGCCTATTACTACAAGGATGCAAACGACACCTTCCTGAACGGCGCCACCCGCTCACCGATCGGTTATTTAGCTTTCGAGGAGCCTGGCCCGGGCGACGAACTACCCTGCGCGGGTCGCCATGACTGGCTCACCACCCGCTGGAATTTCGATGCGCTCCAGCCGTTGTTCCCGGCCTACCGGATCGAGGAGCAGCGCACCGCAGCGGCAGTCGCCTGGCTGACGACGGAAGGGGTGGCGCGCTTTGGCCTGCAGAAGATCTTCATCGAACCGCATCTGAAGAACGCGCTCGGCATCACCGACGCCCATGTCCGCTTCCAGGGCTGCCGCGCCGCCCGCCACGACGACCACATCCATATCCAGATCGAGTGATCCGCCTGCAATTTCGATCGAGCACGCGCCGCAACCATCCGTGGCGGCGCCTCTTTCCAGCTGCCGCCCGATTGACTATTTTCGCTGTCCATTCTCTAGACGAGAGGTTTGCTTGTGAGTGTCGGCCTGATTGCCCTGTTTGATGATGTTGCCGCGCTGGCAAAGGCGGCCGCTGCTTCCCTGGACGATGTCGCCGCTCAGGCGGGTAGAGCCGGCGCCAAAGCCGCCGGCGTCGTGATCGACGACGCTGCCGTCACGCCGCGTTATGTGACCGGCCTGTCGGCGGCGCGCGAACTGCCGATCATTGCTAAGATCGCCGTCGGCTCCCTCAAGAACAAGCTACTGTTCCTCCTGCCGGCAGCACTCGCCCTCAGCCTTCTCCTGCCGCAGGCTGTGACGCCGCTGCTCATGCTCGGCGGGCTCTACCTCTGTTACGAAGGCGCCGAAAAGGTCTACGAACTCGTCGTGCCGCATGCCGCCCATGTCCACGAGACGGAGCTCGAGACGATCAGCGTCGATGCCAAAACATTCGAGGACGAAAAGGTCGCGAGCGCCGTCAGGACCGATTTCATTTTGTCGGCCGAGATCATGGCGATCACGCTCGGCTCCCTGTCCGAGTCGGGGCTGGCGATGCAGGCGCTGGTTCTCGCCATGGTCGGGACCATGATCACGGCCGCCGTTTACGGCGTCGTCGCTATGATCGTGAAGGCTGATGATTTCGGCCTCTGGCTTGCCCAGCGCTCCTCCCCGTCTCAAGCCGGCGCATTCCTGCGCATGTTCGGGCGCGGCCTCGTGCAGGGCATGCCCTATCTTCTCAAGGTGCTCGGCCTGATCGGGACGGCGGCGATGATCTGGGTCGGCGGGGGCATCATCGTGCACGGCGCCGAAACCTTCGGCTTCGGCTGGCTGAGCCATCTCCTCCACGATGCCGGTGAAGGCGCTGCACAGGCAGTGCCCGCCCTCGGCGGCGTGCTTTCCTGGCTGGTTCAGGCTGCCGCCTCAGGCCTCGTCGGCATTCTGATCGGGCTCGCAGCCATCCCGGCCGTCGGTTATGTTGTTGCGCCGACATGGCAATGGTGCGCGGCCCGCTTGCGGGGGATAAGGACCGCCTGAGCGAGAGGCATCAGGGCAGCGCCAAGGCTGGCGCCGGCCGAGGCTGAAATCGAAGGCCACTGACCCCAGGAGCAATAGTCTCCCGAACGGCACAGCTCGATCAGCCTCAGCCGATCCGAAGACCGCTTATCTTGACGCCGCCGGATCGACAAACGCTCCAGAGCCAAGATCCTAGCCGAAGCAGAGCGCGGAATGCGTAGAAGACCACAAGGATCAGCAGGGGTGCGACGACCAGCAGAAGGGGGATTTCGCTATCCAACGCCCAGATCCCATCAACAATAGCTTCCAATACCGACTGAAAAATATCAAAAAATCCCCGATTGCTCGCCTTCTGCTCTCGATTGTCCATGGCCGCTCCGTTGCCCGTTTCATCGACACGTGGTGATGCCATGAACCGGTTGCAACCGGCCACCCACGCGGCTGAAGAAATGAGCAACACCTACCGCAGCGGCAGCTCATAGCTCCGCTTCAGCGTTTCCATCGGCACATCCGTCTTGACGCTGAGCACGCTCGGGATGCGGGTCAGGTGATCGGCCTGGAAGCGCCAGTAGCTGTGCAGGTCGGCGGTGACGATGCGCAGCACGGCATCGCATTCGCCCGTCGTCAGGTAGCATTCCATGACTTCGGGAAACCGTCTCACCGCCTCGGCAAACCGCAGGGTCACCTCGGCGTCCTGCGTCTTGAACCAGACGCGGGCGAACACCGTCAGCCCCGCACCGACCTTTGCCGGGTCGAGCACGGCGACATAGCGATCAATGACGCCTGCCTCTTCCAGCAGCCGCACTCGGCGCAGGCAGGGCGAAGGCGACAGCCCCACCTCCCTTGCCAGCTCGACATTCGAAATGCGCCCGTCGCGCTGGAGCACGCGCAGGATATGCCGATCGATCGCATCCAAGATTACTGGCATTTTATAGCTCGCTGAGATTAGTTAGTGGCATATAATGCCAAATCTTCGCAATTTCAGGGATGCTTCGCAAGCTCATTGCGTGGGTTTTGGCCTATCGTTCCACGCATCGATGTGGAGACAGCTGATGGCAAGAAAGATAGGAAAAATCGTGCTCGCCTATTCCGGCGGGCTGGATACCTCGATCATCCTCAAATGGCTGCAGGAGACCTATGGGTGCGAGGTCGTCACCTTCACCGCCGATCTCGGCCAGGGCGAGGAGCTCGAGCCGGCGCGGGCGAAGGCTGCGATGCTTGGCATCAAGGACATTCGCATCGTCGATCTCAGGGAGGAGTTCGTCCGCGACTTCGTCTTTCCGATGCTGCGGGCGAACGCGCTCTACGAGGGGCAGTATCTCCTCGGCAGTTCCATCGCCCGACCGTTGATCGCCAAGCATCTCGTCGCCGTCGCCCGTGAAGTCGGCGCCGATGCCGTCGCCCACGGCTCGACCGGCAAGGGCAACGACCAGATCCGCTTCGAACTCGCCGTCAATGCACTCGACCCGTCACTTGCGGTCATCGCCCCCTGGCGCCAATGGGATATCCGCTCTCGCACCCAGTTGCTGGAATATGCCGCGAGGAATCAAATCCCCGTGCCGAAGGACAAGCGCGGCGATGCCCCCTTCTCGATCGACGCCAACCTGCTGCACACCTCGACAGAGGGAAAGCTCCTTGAAAACCCGGCGGAGATCGCACCCGATTACATCTATCAGCGCACGGTCGATCCCGTCGCCGCTCCAGATCGGCCCGAGACTGTCGCGATCGGTTTCGAAAGCGGCGACCCGGTTTCGGTGGACGGCAGGCCGGTGACGCCGGCCGCATTGCTCACCGAGCTCAACGAGCGCGGCGGGCGACACGGCGTCGGGCGGCTCGATCTGGTGGAAAACCGCTTCATCGGCATCAAGTCGAGGGGTGTTTACGAGACGCCGGGAGGCACGATCCTGCTTGCAGCCCATCGCGGCATCGAATCGATCACCCTCGATCGCGCCGCCGCGCATCTGAAGGATGAGCTCATGCCCCGCTACGCCGAGTTGATCTATGACGGCTTCTGGTTTTCCCCCGAACGGGACATGCTGCAAGCCCTGATCGACCGAAGCCAGGGCTTCGTCAGCGGCGAAGTCACGCTCAGGCTCTACAAGGGAAACGCCTCGGTCATATCCCGAGCCTCGCCGTCGTCGCTCTATTCCGCCGATCTCGTCACTTTCGAGGAAGGAGGGGTCGCCTATAACAACCATGACGCCGAAGGCTTCATCAGGCTCAACGGATTGCGCCTGAAAAACTGGGCCGCCCGTAACGGAAGATAACGCGCCTGCGCAGCGGCCAACCTGATTAACCGCCGCCTCCCGCCGATCAGCCCGATCGGTCATCGCCCCAACATTTCAAACGATCTTAAAAAATCCCACTGAATAATTAATCGATTTTAATTTTGTTGTTAAAATTTTCTTGTTGCAGTGCAAAAGAAACTCGGCATTAGCTCTTAGCAGATGCTCAGTTTGTCGTTTGGAGGACTCGCATGACCGTCACATTTCCACTCACCGAGAAGCGCGACGCAGAAGCGTTGCTCAAGCATTTGACGCTGCACAAGCTCACCTATCCCGGAAACTGCGTCGTGTCGCTCAAGGCGCACGTCGCCCAGGTTTCATCCTCGCACACAACAGCCCTCGGCACGGCCCGGACCGCCTGGTAGAACTGGTTTCAAACGTTCTTCGCCGCGCCCACCCTCATCTGCTTGCCGGCGGCCAGGTGAGGGTGACGGAATTCGGCGCACCCGGCACCCACCGGATAGCGGCCAGCAGGCATCGTTGGCTGCCAGCCACAGAAAAGCGATCATTGCGGTATGTCCGGAGCTCCCACTCCCCGCGATGCCGCCGGAGCGGAAACCGGCTTCCAGCTCGGCGGCGGCAAATCGGATTCGTGACCCAATTGACCTACCTGAAACATGGCCTGCTCGCTCTGGCATTAATGCTCGCAGCCTTGTTGCCCCTGCGCCAAGCCCAGGCCGAACAATGCGGACAGGAGACTTTCGATGAGGCGAAATACGTCGTCTGCACATTGGAAGTGGGAAAAGTCGACCTGCGTCTGTTCTGGAAGGGCGCCGACGGCGAGCCATACCGCGCTTTTTCAAGCCTTGCCGAAGCCGTTCGCGCCGAAGGGCGAAAACTGACCTTCGCGGTCAATGCCGGCATGTACCGGGCCGACTTTTCGCCGATGGGACTGTATGTCGAGAACGGCAGGGAACTGAAACCCGCCAATATGGCGGCTGCCGAACGCGCCGCCGGTCAGGTGCCGAATTTCTACAAGAAGCCGAACGGAGTGTTCTTTCTGGGCGAAACCGGCGCCGGCATCCTTCCGACAGAGGCGTTCGTCAAGCTCGCCCCCAAGGCCCGCTTCGCCACCCAGTCCGGCCCGTTGCTCGTCATCGCCAACAAGCTCAATCCGATCTTCATCATCGGTTCGATGGACCGGACCCGCAGAAGCGGTGTCGGTGTCTGCGAGAACGGGACCGTTCGCTTCGCGATCAGCGAAGACACTGTCAATTTCCACGATTTCGCGCGGCTCTTCCGCGATCGCCTGCAATGTGCCGACGCCTTGTTTCTCGATGGTGGACGCGGCGTCGGACTTTACAATCCGGCGATGGGACGCAACGACTGGTCCTGGCACGGCGGCTATGGCCCGATCTTCGGGCTGGTGGAATAGCGCGAGGGGAAATTACATCGAGCCCCGCATTCCCCCGCCGGCCCTTGCATTCGGGCGAACGTCGATATCGGCCATGACGGCGAAAAACGGATGCCCGCTATGACAGGCGAGCTTTCATCACCGTCGCGCGCGATCAAGTCGCGAGTGGGGCCGGCCAAGAATCGTGGACGTCTACAGGAATAAAACCGCCGGTCTGGCGTTTCCACAGGCGGGCAAACAGGCCATCCCGTTCGACCAGTTCGTCCGGCCTGCCCTCTTCCACGATCCGCCCGTGATCGAGCACGACGATCCGGTCCATCCTGGCGATGGTCGAGAGGCGGTGCGCGATGGCGATCACAGTCTTGCCCTCCATGACGAGGTTGAATCTTTCCTGGATTGCCGCTTCGGATTCGCTGTCGAGGGCAGAGGTCGCTTCGTCAAGCACCAGGATCGGCGCGTCCTTCAGCAGCACGCGGGCGATAGCGACACGCTGCCGCTGGCCTCCTGACAGCTTGATGCCGCGGTCGCCGACGAAGGCGTCATAGCCCTTGCGGCCCTCGCTGTCGGCAAGATCGGCGATGAAGGCATCGGCGCTCGCCATCTTCGTCACCCTTTCGATCTCTTCCTGAGTCGCCCCCGGCCGGCCGTAACGGATGTTGTCGCCGACCGAACGGTGCAGCAGCGCGACATCCTGGGCGATGACGCCGATGGCACGGCGAAGGCTTGTCTGGGTGACCGCGCGGATATCCTGTCCATCGATCAGGATCGCGCCCTCCCTGATGTCGTAGAAACGCAGGAGCAGGTTTGTGAGCGTGGTCTTGCCGGCCCCTGAGAGACCGACGAGCCCCACCTTCTCGCCGGGCTGCACCGTCAGCGACAGGGCGTCGATGACTGCTTTGCCCGATTTATAGGCGAAGCAGACATTCTCAAACCGGATCTCGCCCCGTTGCACGGCGAGTTCGCTCGCATCCGGCCGGTCGCGGATCGTCGGCGGCGTCGTCATGACCGGCATGGCATCCCTGATCGTGCCGATCGCCTGGAAGATCTGCTGGCCCATCTGCAGGAAGACGAAGATCTGCGACGACAGCCGGTTGAGGATGTAGATCGCGCCGACGAACTCGCCGACGGTAAGGAAGCCTTTGACGAGACCGGAAAATCCGATCGACAGCATGGCTAGCCACAGCAGCGTGTTGAGAACGACGACGGTCACTTCCGACGAACGATAGATACGCTGTTCGCTGTGCTGCGTTTGCACGGCCTTCTGAATGATGCGGCGGATGGCGCCTGCCTCACTGTCTTCGGCCGCAAACTGTTTGATCATCTGCATGTTGGTATAAAGATCGGTGATGGCGCCGGCCACCATGCTGCGCTGCTTGGCGGTGCGGCGCGAGCGTTCGACGAAAACAGGCACGATCCTGACGGTGAATGCGACGTTGAGGGCGATCCAGACGACGACCGGCAGGGCAAGCTGCCAGGCCAGGGCGCTGAGCAGGATAACGGAGCCGACCAGCTGCATCAGGAAACGCGGGATGGACTGGAAGCCGGCAAGGATCTGCTGCTGGACGGCCGAAGAGACCTGCTGCAGCCGCGAGGAAACCTGGCCGGCATAAAGATCGTGGAAGAAGGCAAGGTCCTGCCGCTCCACCGCCTTGTGGCCCTGCCACTGAATGGCAGCCGGCATGGCAATGCCCAATGTGTGCGAGCTCAGCGTGTTGAGCGTGAACGAAACGATCGGCATCACGGGAAAGATCAGGAAGCCGAAGACAGCAAGCAGCAGCCATTCCGCCTCCAGGAAGGCGGCGGCGCCCTGCTGCGTCACGCCATCGACGATGACCGACAGCCCCCAGACGATCGTCAGGTTGATCATCTCGAACACCATGGAGCAAAGCGCCAGCGCGATCAGCACGGCGCGAAACATCGAAATGAAGTGCAGAAGCACGGCTACCGGACCCTTGGACGGCAGCGGCCGATAGGCAATATCCAGCGGCCGGATCCAGGTTTCGAAAGGACGATAGATCGCATCTGAGATCGACATTGGCCACCCGATGAATGGGGAAGAGACGTGGACTCAACTACGCCAGGTCGCATGGGATCATCTTCCAGCCTCAACCTCAACTAGAATTTCAAAATGACCGAATGGCGTCATCGCGACGGCTCGAGCCCGGAAGCAACGTCGCATTGTCCAATTGCGGTCGCTATCCGATTGAGGCAGGATGCGGCGCGTGAAGAGGCGCAGGGATTGAACGCGCGCATGCTGACGGGCTCATGTCATTGCGGCAAGACGAGTTGGACGCTCGAGGGCGATCCCGGCTCGATTACCGCGTGCAACTGCACCCTCTGCCGACGCTACGGCGTTCTGTGGGCCTATGACTATGAGGGGGAGCGTATCACTCTGACCGGGGAGACAGCTTCCTATACCCGCGCCGGCAGGGAGAACTCATCTCTCGAAATCCTGTTCTGCCCCTCCTGCGCCTGCGTCTTGAGCTGGCGCGGCCTGCGGCTTCAAAAGGATGGCCGTCGCCGCATGGCCGTCAATATTCGGCTTGCGCCTCCGGATCGCGTCGCCGACTTGCCCATCGATCATTTCGATGGGCTTGAGACGTTCGAAGACCTTCCGTCCCAAGGGCGCTGCGTGCGCGATATCTGGTTTTAAAACCCGCCGTGCACCTGCCGCAGCAGGCGGGCCACAGATCGTCCGCGCAGGCCGGTTCAGCCGCGCCGGGCGGCCTCGATCGCGGCAACGTCGATCTTGCGCATGGTCATCATTGCATCAAAGGCCCGCTTTGCCTGATCACCACCAGCTGAGAGCGCCTCGGTCAACACCCGCGGCGTAATCTGCCATGATACGCCCCATTTATCTTTACACCAGCCGCACTCGCTTTCCTGGCCGCCATTGCCGACTATGGCATTCCAATAGCGGTCGGTCTCTTGCTGATCCTCGGTTGCGATCTGAAATGAAAAAGCTTCGCTGTGTTTGAACGTAGGACCGCCGTTCAGGCCAATGCAAGGAATACCCGCGACGGTGAATTCAACAACCAACACGTCTCCCTGCTTACCCTCGGGATAATCTCCCGGCGCACGAATAACCGCACCCACGGCGCTGTCCGGAAAAGTCGCGGCATAAAAGCGGGCGGCAGCCTCAGCCTCCTTGTCGTACCATACGCAAATCGTATTCTTTGCCATCACGGGGCCTTTCGCTTTTCGTTTCCTGCTCCTCTCTCAAGTAAGAGCCGGACAGTCTTTCTCCAGCCCATGCGAAGTATTTCTTGCAACCGATGATGATCGATTTGCCACATGGTTGCAGGGTTCCGGCGAGAGAAGGTCGACCTCGCCGGCTGCCGCCGATAGGCAGGCGTCAAGAATCGCTTATTGAACCAGGCTCGTGTCCATCTTTGGTATGGCGCAAAGTTCGGCAAGGACTTCCCGGCCTTCAAACGCATTGAAGACGGCATCGATCATTATCTCATTTCCTGTACCCGGCTAGGAGTGGAAGTTTCGGGCGGCGGTCTTTACGCGCCCGACAACCTCGACGACATGTGGCATGGCAGGCTCAGGATGAACCCGCTGAACGTGCAACCGATATTGTTCGATCGGAAGTGCGAACAATATCGGCAGCGCTGGCCATCGCTGCGCGTTGAGCCGGAGGCTTCAATCGACGCGCCTGGTTGAATTTTTGGGATGACCTGCGCGGCGGCGATGTCACTCGGGCGACGACGACGGGCTTCACGACAGGCCCGAGACCGAAAAGCCGCAGAAGTTCGAGCGGCATCGAAATAGGGCCCGAAGCCATCACATGAATCCAAATCCATGCGGCGCAGTTTTTGTGTCCTCAACACGAAACTCGTGTCAGACTGCCATGCCTGCGCCACCATCGAGAGGCCGAAGCCATGCAGAAGTACACCGTATCGATTACCCGCCAGATCGAGGCCGATACCGCCGAAGAGGCCGCTCTGCTCCTGTATCAGGAACTATCAAGAGGGCCGGTTCCTGACGGCTACTCGGTCACCGACGAGGCGAAGGTGACGACCGAGGTCAAGCTGGACCGGGATAAAGCTGACGAGTTTGCCAGCATCGATCACACCGCCGATCCCGGCAACTGGTAGATGCCAGCCCGCGCCGGCGCTGGCGCGCATGCGATAAATAGCAACCTCTGAGAAACCTGATGGAGGACAATCCACACTACCCGACAATCCTGCCGGAATTCCTGCGCTTTCATTTGTCTTGGTTTCGAACGTCCTAATCCCGGTTTCGGCTATTTTCATCGCCCGAATGCTCACGACATAGATTAGGCCGCAGGCATCGGCATTTCCATGGGTGGCTTTCCGACGATGGCGCCCGGAGACAGGGCCGGGCCCGGCGACGGCATCATACTCATTCCCGTCTTTGCGGAAATACCGATCGTGTTCGTTGTCTACACCATCGCTCTGCTTTATTTGCGTCCCTCGACAAAACCCCTCCGCCTCGCGCTCACCGTCCTGAGTTAGGAAATAACGTGACCACACCAATCAAAGTAGCCGTCGCCGGCGCGAACGGCCGAATGGGTCGAGCCATCTTGTCGCGGCTGGCAGCCGATCCGGATTTTGCCTTCGTCGGTGGCATCGGCCGTGACGGCACCGCGGGCGCCGGGTCGATCGATCGTTCGGCCGCGATGGCGGCCGCCGACGTGATCCTGGATTTCACGACGGGAGCTGCTGCCGCCGAACTTGCCGGCTTATGCGCCGCTGCGGGCAGACCGGCTCTGGTGATCGGCGCCACAGGGTTCGAGCCGGACGAGCTCGAGCGGATCGCCGAGGCGGCTCGCACCATTCCGATCCTGCGCTCCGGTAATTTCTCGATCGGCGTCAACATGCTGCTCAGCCTCGTCACCCAGGCCGCGCGCGCCCTTCCCGCCCATGGTTGGGATATCGAAATCCTGGAAGCGCATCACAATAAAAAGATCGATGCGCCATCCGGCACGGCGCTGATGCTCGGCGAAGCGGCCGCCGAGGGACGCGGCGTTTCCCTCGCATCCGTCGAGCGGCGCGGGCGCGACGGCATCACCGGCGAGCGGCCGCCCGGCGAGATCGGCTTCGCCGTGCTGCGGGCCGGCGGGCTGGTCGGAGAACACAAGGTGCTGTTTGCCGCCGCCGAGGAAGTTGTCACGCTTTCGCATTCGGCTCTCGATCGCGGCATGTTCGCCCGCGGCGCGCTTGCCGCTTCCCGCTGGATCGCAGGGCGCGCGCCCGGCGAATACAATATGCGGGACGTCCTGGGCCTGACGTGAGACAGGCGAGCAGACCCTGCGCGGTGCACGATCAGACTTCATCCTGCGGTGCGCGAAGGGGCCTCGAAGGATCATCCTGAGGTGCCCCGAAGGAGCCTCGACGGACGAGGGCGGGTGATCGGAGTATCGCCGAGGCGACGACGACTTCCGTTCCGGCGAGGCCCACCGAGCAGAACAGCGTCATCTCCTCGGACGATCGTCGGCCGGCCGCTTTCCCGGCAATGATGTCGGCAAGATCGACCATGCGATCATCGGCGCCGGAGCCGGCGAGGAAAAACTGCGAAGCATAGGCACGTGCCTGTTCGGGAGAATCCGTTGCGATCACGGCCGCGGCATCGGCGACATCCAACCCGAGTTCATATCCTTGAAGCGTCTTCGGGCCGACAGTGGTGACATGCACGCCGAGCTTCAAATCCGGGGAATGGATGACAGGTGTTTGGCTCGTGGTCGCACAGATGACGATGTCGGCGTCATCAACGGCTTTCGAGACGCTGTCGACCGGCTCCACATCAAGCCCCAGGGCGTGCTGCATCTCGCTTGCGAAGGCTGCGCGATTTATCTCGTCGCGGCTATAGACGCGAACACGGCCGAGGTTGCGAACGGCCGCCGCCGCGGCAAGCTGGGTTCGCGCCTGCGCCCCACTGCCGATGATCCCGACATTCCTGGCATCAGGCCCGCTGAGATGGCGGACGGCGAGCCCTCCGATCGCACCGGTCCTGAGGCTGCCGAGGCGCTCGCCGAGAATGACGCCCTCAAGCCTGGCGTCGTCGGCCGACCACACGGCGACGATCTGCGTATGCTCCGCCCCTTTGAATGTGTCGTAGACGCGAAAACCCGCGATCGGCGTCTCACCCATGAGGCCACCAACAGTGAAAACGAGATCGCCTCGATCGGGAAACGAAACATGATGCCGAGGCGGCGAGATCAGGCGATTGCCGGCTCTCGCGAGAAAGGCGGCCTCGAGCGCGTCGATAGCGATGGACATCAACACGCCGCCGGCCAGATCCTCGTCTCTCAGAATCTTTGTCATCGCGCACCTCCCGCTCGTTGCCACATCCTGCGACCCAAACCGCGGTTGAGGTCAAGAGTTGAAATAAACCACTACGCGAAGAAAAATCCGAGCAATGGCTATTCGACGATGCGGCGCGCCATCATCACGTCGTCGATCTCCCTGCCCTCCTCCAGCACCCCGCCGGGAATTCTGCCGATCTCCGAGAAACCCTGACGTTGGTAGAACCGAATTGCCGCTGGGTTCTCCGCGCTGACGAACAGTTCCAGCTGCCGGACACCGATATCAAGCGCGTGCTCCGAGATTGCCTCCAGCAGCTTTCCGGCAAGGCCCGTTCCACGCAGCTCCGCGCGAACATAGACCATGACGATGGTGGCGCGATGGATCATCTTGCTCGACCGCTGCCGAAGCAGGCCCATAATACCGACCGGTTCGCCATTCTGAAACGCGACAAAAACCGGGTCACTCAACCGATCGCGCCACTCCTCGATGGAAAGAGCCTCCCAGTCTTCGTAGCGGCTTGCAAAAAGGGACGGTTCGGCGTGTAGCGCTTCCAGACGGACGCGCCTGAAAGACTCCACCTCGTCTGCCGTGATCTTCCTGATCGTTATGCCGTCCGCGTCCATCGAGATCTCCTGCGATATGGAGGAGACCGTCATTGCAGAGGGACAGGGACGATGCAAGCGGTGGCGATGACTGAGGCTCGCGCTTCCGATACCCTGTCACGCGCGCGAAGAGCGGCGCTCCGCTGGCGACACTACGGTGGCGTTCCCACCCGGCCGCCCTTCCGGACGCCCGATTGATCAGGCTGCCCTACCTCAGGTGCGTTCGTTGGCCGGAGGTCCCATTGATCGGGCGGTCGGACGGCGGGATGGTCCGGTGCCGGTTCGGGTGTCGACCGGACGACCAGATCATCTGGCTGGCCGGCTGGCGCGGTCGCCGCCTCGTCGGCGGACCAACCGGTCGTTTGATTGCTTGGCTGGCCGATCTTGGACGGCGCGATCTCATGGATGACGACGAGAAGGATTACCCCGACCGCGGAGCACACGAGTGCATAGAGAACGAAATATTTCAGTGCATATCCCTCGCCATTGACGGAACGACATCGACATGACCGCGAATGATATTTCGCGTATATTTGATGGATACTCACAAAAAGGCAATAGATTTTAAGATTTCTCGAAATCTAAGCAGCGAGTAGCGCGAAACTATTCACCATACAAAGAAAACATCTCGCGCGAAGCTCGATTTTATCTTGGAGATCGCGGTAAAGGCGAAATGCCCACCCAAGGCTGAATATTGCCGGTGGCGCCCGCTCAGCTCCTCCGATATCGCGCCCTGAACTGGCTGGGACTGCAGCTCTCGCGCTCATGAAACAGACGCGAGAAATAGAAAGCGTCGTCGATGCCGACCTTGGCGGCGATGGTTTCGATCTTTTCGTCCGTGGTGACAAGCAACTGCTTGGCATGGTCCATGCGCGACCGAAGCTGGAAAGCCTTGGGTGGCAGGCCGGTTTCGGCCAGGAATCTGCGCCGGAGCGTGGCGGCAGACATGCCGTGTTCGGCGGCGAAGTCCGCAAGGTCGAGCGGCTGCAGCGCCCTGCCCCGCAGCGTCTCGACGATATCGCCAGTCATCGCCTCGCCTTCGCGGCGCGGAGCAGCCCTGGTCTGCCGCGCGGCAGCAATCACGATGCGATGCAGCGTCAATGCCGCCAGGCCCGCCCGAGATGGCTATCGTCCATGAGATCGGCATGCAACTGCCCGAAGAGCCGCGCCACCTCTTCGGGATGGCGCAGCGCCACGAGCGGATGGCGTTCGGCAATCAGCCGCATCCGCACGAGATCGCGGATGAACGAGCCCTCAAACAGCGCCCAGCGCTCCTCCCAACCGTTTTCATCAGGCCCATAGGAGTGGAAGCGGTTTGGAAACAACCAAAAGAGCGCCGGCCCGCCCACGCTCTGGCGCCCACCGGCGGCGGTATCGAGAAAACCCCACCCGCGCTCCACCAGCACGACGGCGAAACTCGGCAGTTTTCTGTGCGCTACCGCATGGCGCGCATGCTGCCTGCCGCTGCCGGTGACGGCAAGCCCGCCTGCCGCGGCGAGCGGAGATCGATAGACCGCTTGAGTTTCTCTCATGAGCGAAAAGTCCAGTTGCAGTTTTCATCCATGGCGATTGGCCGCGCGCCAGCAACAAATTGAACGCATATGAAGTCAGGCCAGGATAAATGAAATGTCAATTGCCGCGAACGCCGCCGGGATGAGAACGATGCGAGCGCCCCTCACGGCGCAAGACAGGACGATCCCGGCGGAAAGGCTTGGTCTGCTTCAGCCGACCGACCCGGCCATCGGTATCGAGGCCATCCGCCGCCGCTATGAGGAGGACGGTTATGTCTGGCTGAAAGGCCTTTTGCCGCGCGCCGAAGTGATCGATTTTCGACGCTGGGTCTTCTCCCATCTTGCCGAAACCGGCCTGCTGGCAACAGGCCATGATTTTGCTCTCGGCATTGCCGCTGCCGAAGGCGTCGACTGGAGTCTGGCCGACCGGCGCCTGATGTCGATCGTCCGCGCGGCGGCTTATGAAGGCTTCTGCGCCCAGCCGCCGCTCGTGCGCTTCATGGACGCCTTTCTGCAAGGCATTTCCTATCTCCATAAGCGCAAGCTGATGCGCTATACCAGGCCCGGCACGGCAACGGCCACCCCAGCCCATTACGATCTCGTCTATCTCCGCGGCGGCACCAGCCGGCTGGTGACTGCCTGGATTCCGATCGGCGACGTCCCCGTCGAAATGGGCGGCCTCGTCTATCTCGAAGGCTCGCACGCCATCGGGCGGGGGATGGAGGCCGAATTCCGGCGCCGCAGCGGCGATCTACCGCCGGAGGATCAGATCAGCGCCTATAACAGCCATATGGCCGAAGGCGGCTGGATCTCGAAAGATCTGCCCGATATGGCCGAACGCTTCGATACCCGCTGGCTCGCCACCGATTACGAAGCAGGTGACGTGGTTCTGCATTCGCCCTACATGATCCACGCCGCCACCACCAATCGGGATCCCGCCGGATGTCTTCGCCTCTCCACCGACATCCGCTTCCAGAATGTCGATGACGAAATCGACGCCCGCTGGAACAATCACTGGAGCCTCGGAGACATGCTGTAGCGCCATGCGGGCAACGAAAAGACCCTGCGCCTATCCGATCGCCCCGAAGACCTCAGCCGCCACGCGTTTTTTGATTTCCGGCTGAATGCATCACGAAGCCATGCCCGCGTGTCGTCGTGGCCGCCTGTTCATAGGAGCGGCAAGACAGCATCGGCAATATCGGCTAGACTGCCTGCGTCAACGGCTTGCATTGTGGAGGTCCTGTCGGGGGCCGGCGGCCGTTGGCGCGGGGGATCCAATGTCGGCAATCGCAATTCTGTTTCAGGAGGCCGCCCGGCTTGCTGCCGGGTTTCGGGAAACGGCCTTTGCCCGCCATGTCCCAAGCAGCGATTACGCCGCCTCCCTTGCCGTCTTCGACGAGCCGCTTTCGGCGGCCGGCTCCGATATGCTCGATGTCATCCGGCAGCTCTCCGACGGTGCCGAACCCGGGCTACATGCAACCACTGGCCCACGCTTTTTCGGCTGGGTCATCGGCGGCTCCCATCCGGTCGGCGTCGCAGCCGATTTCCTCACCGGCGCCTGGGGCCAGAATGCCGGAAACCATGTCGCCGCTCCGGCCGCGGCTGCGGTGGAAACCATAGCGACGCGATGGCTTCTCGATCTCCTAAAACTGCCGGCCGAAAGCTCTGTCGGCTTCGTGACCGGCGCCACAGTGGCAAATTTCACCTGCCTCGCCGCTGCCCGCGGCGAGGTACTGCGCAAGGTCGGCTGGAATGCCGATGCCGACGGCCTGTTCGACGCGCCGGCAATCACCGTGCTGATCGGCGACGACGCCCATACGACCGTCTTCTCCGCGCTTCAGTTCCTCGGTCTTGGGCATGACCGTGTGCTGCGCCTGCCCACCGACGCCATGGGCCGGATCGACCCGGCCGCACTTCCCGGTGCCCTTGACGAGGCCACCGGTCCTTTGATCGCCATTCTCCAGGCCGGTCAGATCAATACCGGCGCTTTCGACGATTTTGACAGGCTCATCCCGCCGCTGAAGGCGAAGGGCGCCTGGGTGCATGTCGACGGCGCATTTGGACTGTGGGCGCAGGCATCTGCGAAGGTGAGCCATCTCAGCCGCGGCATCGAAGGGGCCGACAGCTGGGCGACCGACGGCCATAAATGGCTGCAGACGCCCTATGATTGCGGCTATACGATCGTCCGCGACGAACTCGCCCATCGCCGCGCCATGACGATCGCCGCAAGCTACCTGCCGCTCGCCGACGAAGGTGAACGTGACCCCTCCCATTACGTGCCGGAGCTTTCGCGACGGGCACGCGGTTTTGCCACCTGGGCGATGCTGAAACATTTCGGCCGCAACGGCGTTGAAGCCCTCATCGACCAATGTTGCGCCTCGGCCCGCCTGATGGCAGACCGGCTCGCAAGCGAACCCGGCATCACCATTCTGAACGAGGTCACGCTGAATCAGCTCATCGTCCGTTTCGGAGCCGATCGCCCGGACGACGAAAGCAACGCGCTGACGCGAAAGGCGATCGAAAAGATCCAGGCGGACGGCATCCTCTTCGCCGGCGGCGCCAAATGGCGCGGCCGCGACGTCCTGCGCCTCTCCGTCAGCAATTACCAGACGACATCGGATCAGGCGGAACTGGCGGCGGAGAGCATCATCGCTGCCTTCAGGAACGTCAGCAGTGATGCTTTCCGGCGCTAAACTGGCGGTGCGTCTGGAGGGCGGCCACCCTCGCCATCATCGTCGAACGGCGACGACAGAGCTTGCGCGGTAACGCGACAGCTGAACCCGGTTGGATTGGTTGCCGCCGAACAGATAGACGTACTGTCGCCGCTGATCGAAATGATCGAACAGGCTGACATGGAACCGCCTGCCGCTTCGGATCACCACCACATCTCCCCGTCTGGCGAAGTAGAAGAAGACCGGCTGGCCGAAGTTTTTCCAGGACACTGCCATATTTGGATTTGCCGGCGGCTGTCGCGAGGATCGTTTAGCGATGAAGGCGAGGAAGGCGCCGCACCACGACGTTCTGCGGGGATTGATGTCGAGGAAAGAGATGGAGCGTTCGTGCATGCGGTTGTATTTGGAAGCCGTACCCAACATATCGGCCTCACAGGGGATGGCAAAAAGCGTGAGGGCCATGACGAGAATAACTTTCATTGTTTCTCACCATTGTTTGGACAATTTGGAATATCAGAAATGTGGCGAAGAAAAAATCGCGGCCGGGAACGTATATTTGAATCGTGGCAGAATTAGAAACAATCTGTCGGGGAAATTTTCTAAATTGCGCAGACAATTCCCGAGGGATTCAAGAGCAATACTATCGCGAAGAAGTCATCTCAAAATGTTCGGCTCACCGCAGAAGAAACCTGAATTCCGCGGCAGAATGGGCCATCGTCGACAAGCCGCGTTGGGTGACCTCGCATAGCGCCGCCATCACCCGCGCGACTTATAGTTCCAAGAACACGGATAATACTTTCGGCGCAGACGGCAATACGTCGTCGGTTTTGAGACGTGTGAGATCAGGCCTTGGCGGAGATCGCACTCAGTTCCTCAAGATCGAGATCCCGCTCCAGCTCGTGCAACGTCTCGTCATCAATCTCGCCGGCGCGATGGAGCCGGATGAGTTCCCGGCGTCCCGTTGCAACCGCCTCGAGGACAACATCGAAATGCGCATGAAGCGCGGGCATGTAATGCTCCGTTCTCGCGGCGTAGTCGACGATCGCTGTCGCCCGGCGCTGATATCGCTCCAGCAATTGAGGATGGATGAGCTTGCCGTCTGCGTCATAGGCCAGGTTTTGGACGATTCCGAGCTGCGCCTGCGCCAAGGCCGCTTCGGCCTGGCTCATCGTCAGGCGCGCTCTTTCCGACTGGGGTTCCGCCAGCCGCGCCCAGGCAATCACCCGTCCCAATGTCGTGCCCTGGACGAGCACCGTTCCTAGAATGACGGCGAACGACGTGACGAGGATGAAGTCGCGGCCCGGGAATGTCTCGGGCAGGCTGAGGGACAGGGCAAGTGTCACCACGCCGCGTACACCCGCCCAGCCCAGCACGGCAGAGCCGCCGGCGCCGATTGGATGTGCGTGTTTCAAGCCGAAGGCAGCACAGAGCCTGATGACCAGATCAGAGCCGAAGACCCAGGCAAAACGCGCGATCACGAGCGTGACGAGGATCGCCAGCATCGGCAGCCCCATCGTCGCAATCACAGTGGCGAAGCCGCCGCCGCGTTCGACCACGTCGCGGAGCGACAGCCCGATCAGTGTGAAGACTGCTGCTTCCATCAGGAAGATCATCACGGTCCAGAACGACGTGCCGCGCATCCTCATGGCCGCTGAAAAGACGGTATGCTGGTGCCAGGAGGCGATCAGTCCGGTGGTGACGGTGGCGATGACCCCGGAAACATGCAAAAGCTCGCCGAGCAGATAGGATATCCAGGCAAGCAGCACCGTGGCGGCGATGATGAGATATTCGTCGCCGAGGCGCCGGACAAGCTTGGCCCATGTCGCGCCCACCGCCAAGCCGACAATGGCGCCGCCCAGCGCCAGCACGAAGAAATCGCCGACCGCCTCCATCGCGCTGAACGTTCCGGTCGCGGCGGCGGCAACGGCGAAACGGAAGAGAACCAGACCGCTTGCATCATTGAGCAAGCTCTCGCCCTCGAGCAGGATCTGAAGTCGCCGGGGCAGCCTGACACGCTCCAGCACGGCGCGGGCTGAAACCGCGTCCGGCGGCGAAACGATGGCGCCGAGCGCCGCGCAGGCGGCCCAGGGAAGTGATGGAAAGAGGAGATGGGTCGCCACCGCCACGACGGCGCAGGTGAACAACACCGCGCCGACGGCGAGCGAGGCTATACCGATCATATGGCGCCGCAAGCGCGCCAGCGCGATGGCCCAGGCGCCATCCATCAATAGCGGCGGCAGGAAGATGACGAGCACCAGCCCGGGATCGACGGTGATCGCCGGCAGTCCGGGTACGAAGGCGAGCAAAGAGCCGCCGGCCAGCAGCGCGACGGATGGCGGCAGTCCGAGCCTGTGGGCGGCATAGTGCAGCGCGATGATCGCTAGAAACATCGCGATGACAAGCTCGAACAATTGGGTTGGTTCCATCTGCCTCGCCCCCGGCTCGGAAACTGAATTCGAATGCCTACAACAAAATTTCCGGGATCGAAATCGATTCATCCTGGCGGTATTCCGGGCCATCATGTGAGCCTGCATCTGGCGCCCAGCCGTCACGAAGGGGGGTGCATCGGCGCCAATTTACTTGCCGTTCTACAATGCGGCATATGTTTCTGCCTGTAGGCACGCGTCAAGAGCGGGGAACCATGACTTCAACACATGCAGGCAAGACCGTTGATGCAGGCAGCCGGAGCGGCTTTGTCGGATTGGTTATCGGCGCTGTCGGCGTCGTCTATGGCGATATAGGCACCAGCCCGCTCTATGCCTTTCGCGAGGCATTGAGACCCTTCACGGCCGACGGTGTGCATGAAGCCGAGGTCATCGGCCTCATCTCGCTAATGATCTGGACGCTGACCATCATCGTGACCTTCAAATATGTGCTGTTTCTTCTGCGGGCCGACAATGACGGCGAAGGCGGCACACTTTCGCTGCTCGCTCTGTTGATGAAGAAGATGGGACGCAACGTGCCCGTGCTTCTTTTCGCTGGTCTGATCGGCTCCGCGCTCTTCATTGGCGACGCGATGATCACGCCTGCCTTGTCCGTCATGTCGGCGCTCGAAGGTCTGAAGCTGGTAACTCCAACCTTTGCCGAATATGTCCCGCCGCTGTCAGCGGCAATCATGATCGTTCTCTTTGCCGCCCAGTCGAGGGGAACCGCCGCGGTCTCAGCGCTTTTCGGGCCGATAACGGTCTTGTGGTTTTTGGCCATGGCAGCCGGCGGCCTGATCCATATCGGTGACGACTGGAGAATTCTGACCGCGATCAATCCGCTCAACGCGTTCCTGTTCCTGAGCCATGCCGGCAGTGTCGGCCTCATCGTCCTTGGCGCCGTCTTTCTGACGGTGACGGGTGCGGAGGCGCTTTACGCCGATCTCGGACACTTCGGACGCCGGCCGATCCAGATGGCGTGGTTCACGCTCGTCTTTCCTGCATTGCTCCTGAATTACCTCGGACAAGGCGCTCTCGTTCTCAGGCAACCCCAAGCGGTCACTGATCCCTTCTTCCTGATGTATCCCGATTGGGCCTTGCTGCCGGTGGTTCTCCTGGCGACGATGGCAACGATCATTGCCAGTCAGGCGGTCATCACAGGCGCGTTTTCGCTCGCCCGTCAGGCGGTGCACCTGGGCTTTCTGCCGAGGCTGCGGATTAAGTTCACCTCGGAAACCAACACCGGCCAGATCTATGTGCCGACCGTCAATTTGCTTCTCCTGGTCGGGGTGTTGATACTGATCTTTTCCTTCCGAGATTCGGAGTCTCTTGCCACTGCCTATGGTATCTCGGTGACCGGAGCGATGGTGATCACGACCATGCTGGTTTTCCAGTTTCTACGGGCGGCCTGGGGATATTCGCTTGCGCTTGCCGCCGTCGTGCTGCTGCCGCTCTTCCTCATCGAGGTCGTATTTCTGGCAGCTAACTTGTTGAAGATTTATGATGGCGGCTGGGTTCCGGTCGCACTTGCGCTGGCGATCATGATTTTGATGTGGACCTGGACCCGCGGGCAGGCCTACCTGAAGCGACTGCGCGCCAACAATGAAATCCCACTCGATTCCTTCATCCGGTCGATCGAACGAAAATCCGACCATGCACCGGTCACCGTTCCGGGAACGGCGGTGTTTCTGACTAGCGTCCCCGATCGGACGCCGAATGTTCTGCTCCACAACCTCAAGCACAATCATGTGCTCCACGAACAGAACGTCATCCTGACCGTTTGGACCGAAGACGAACCTTACGTCCCCGATAGCAGACGCATCAAGATCAGCCAGCTTTCGCCGCGATTTGTCCGTCTGGACCTCACCTTCGGCTTCATGGACGATCCGGATGTCACCAGGGCATTGGCTCTCTGCCGGGAGGGGGGCTTCAAGTTCGAGATCATGAAGACCTCCTTCTATCTCGGCCGCCGCAACCTCGTCAGGACGCCGAATACCGGGCTGCCCGGCTGGCAGGAACGAATCTTCATGGCGCTGGAAGGCTTTGCGATCGACCCGTCCGACTATTTCAACCTGCCTTCAAATCGCGTCGTCGAGCTCGGCGAACAGGTCGCCATCTGAGGCGTGAGGATCGTCTTGCTGAGGTCGATTATTGCCGGGATTTAACTCGAAATCCCGATCTACTCGCTTTACACGCTCTTCTGCGGCAAAGGAGGACAACAGATGAAGAGGCGGACCCTTGTGCTTGGCGGTGCGACCATTGTTGCATCATCGGTCGCTGCGGCCGCATTCTGGCCGCGGCGACATATCGTCGTGGCCGCCAGGACATTCGACTGGAAGGGCACTGATTTCCTCAGTGGCGGCACACGGTCTGTCGCCCTGGAAAAGCTGCCCGCGCCGCTCTTCCGGACGCGCCCGAATTGCGTCGCGACCGTCGCCCAGACCCTTGGCCCCTGCCATGTCAACGACATCCCGGCCCGCCAGGACGTCACCGAGGGAAAGCCGGGGCTGCCCTTGCGGCTGGCCGTCCGCATTGTCCATGCAGCCGATTGCCGACCGGTCGAAAACGCAGATATCGAAATCTGGCATACCGATCACCGCGGCATCTACTCGGGCCGAGAAGCTGCGAACATGTGCACGCTCGATGATGCGGAGGCGATAAGCGGGCTTGCCTTTCGCGGCCGCCAGTTGACGGATGCGGTCGGGCAAGCAAGCTTTCTGACGATCTATCCCGGATGGTACAAGGGCCGCACGCCGCATGTTCACTGCCGCATCCTTGTCGAAGGCAAGGAACTTCTCGTCAGCCAGATCTATTTCGACGATGCGCTGAGCGATATCGTCTATGGGGGCCATCCCGATTATCGCCAACGCCCTCCCCGCGATACGCGCAACGACGAGGACGGCCTCATCCCGCAGGACGCCGTCGATCACTTCTTCGATTTCGAAAAGCTCGACGGCGGCGCGCTTTCCGCCACGATTGCGATCGGTCTCTCCTCCTGAGCCGATCGGAGCGACAACCTTTCCTGCATCAGCCATGAACCAGCCCCAGGATTTCTGCGTACAAGCTCTCGACTGCAGAACCCCTGAACCGGATGATTGCCCGGTCGGCCTAAAATCCTCCTGCTCTAGCCATGCGACGATGCCCCCGGCTACCCTCAGTACAACAGGTCGTCTTGAAGGATGGAGACGATCGGCCCATCCGCGTGTGAATGATGCAACGGTTGAGGTTCGATCTCATGATGGGAAAGTCCGCTGCCGTTTTCCGGGCCGGCGAGATCTGCAACTTCGGTCGTATGATCGCCGTTGCCAAGGGGCAGCCCGTGCTTTTCGAAGGCCGCCTTGGCGAAATGACGCAGCAGCAAGGTTCCATCCGACACGCCGTTTTCCCCGACAGGATCGTCGTGATGGACGGCGCTCTTGTCCGATGCGGTTTTGTCAAAATTGAGTGTCGAGCCGTCATGGGATGTAAGCCCGGCATCCGCGGCGACCAGACTGTCGGCGCTTGCAAGCGTGGCTCCTTCTTCGACAATCGTATTGTCGCTGACCGGAAAGGTGCCTGCGGCGATGATCGAGGGAGAGATGCTGTAAGGCGTGACATCGCTCGCAATGAAATTGTCGTGGAAGGATCCGGATGCCGGCCGGTCGACCTTCAGCGCCGCCTGCGTCAGGTCGTCGAAAAAGTTGCCGTAAATATCGATGTCCTCACGGATATAGGTCGTCGTGCCGGCTGCACTGACTGATACGCCCCACGCGCCGTCGTGGATATAATTGCCGGAAATATCGTAGTTGCGCGTATCGCCCTGGTCACCCAGGCCGACGGCGTAAGACCAACTGTAGCCGCCATAGCCGGAGATATCATTGTCATGGATGGCGACATTGGTGCCGGCCTGCGCGCTGATCCCGAAGCCGCCGCCGATAATCGTATTTCCCTCGATCACCGCATCCACGGGCCGTACCAGCGTCAGCACCCCCTTTGGCGTCACCGCCCCCGTCTGATCGAGATGATTGCCGCTGATGACGATGTTGCTGCTGTCGTTTAGCTGGACAGCATCCGCCGCGGTGCCGTGGGCGTTGGTGACGGTATTGTTGAGCAAAGTGACGCCGGTGATCTTCTCGATCCAAATGCCATCGCCGTTGACGTCGTTGATCGTGCTGTTTTCGATGGTGATGTTCGAGCCGGTCCGGAAGGTGATCGAACCGGACTTGGACAATCCGGTGTGATCGACCTCGACATTGCGCACGGTCCAATTTGAGACATAGCCGGCATAGATCGCCGCGCCTGCTGTGTCGGAAATGGTGATGTCCTCTATGACGATGTTCGACGCATAGAGGCTGTGAATGCCATCATTGGGGCTATGGATGACGGGGGCATCGCCGACGCCATAACTGCCGATGGTGATCGGGGCATCGACCGTTCCGGAATATTTCAGGTCGAGCTGGTCGTTGAACACGCTCCCGGCTGCGAGCAGTACACTGTCGCCGGGCTGCAGCTTCAGGCTTTCCACCGCCGAGAACGACGCAAAGGGTGCGTCCTCAGTCGTTCCAGCGTTCGTGTTCGCGCCCGTCACCGAATTCACATAATAAATTGTCATATCGCCTTGTTCTCGCATTGTCGCTCAGCCGTCTGAGACGGCTGCAGCGCGTGGATTGGATGCGGTTCGGGGGCTGAGGCCATCCAGAATGGCGTTCGATTGTCGTATACGGCGACTGCAGGCCGAGGGCCTGCCTCGCTCCCGAGAAGCGCCTGGCGGTGGTTACATCGTCAATAATACAACTTTGAAGAAAATGTTCCAGAAAACAACGACCGGAAGGTGAACGAACGGTAACGTGGCATCAGGCAATTCACGTAAGGCGGTGAGCGCGCGGCGGCCGACAGCGGAGACGGCTGGGGACCGCAAAATATATCGAGGCGCCTTCCAGGCGCCTCTGCGTCAAGTCGGAGAGAAACGGGGCTGCATTGCCCGCCCCTCAGGTCAGCAAGCCATCCATATGGATGAAGACAGTCAGAGTATCCCCGTCGCTGTGCTGCGAGGTTCCATCGTTGATCCCGTAGTGGAAGGTTTCGCTCACATGTCCGTCATGAGTAGCAGGGAGCTTCGTCTCATCGAGAGTATAGGCATAGCTGCCGTCCCGGTCGACGTGGATGACGCCATACTCCCCGGTCAGCGTCAGGCCATGCTTCCCGACGCTTTCGTCCCCGAAGCGGCGAAGCGACAGAGTGCCGTTGTCTGAGCTGTCGTTTTCCAGGAGGTTGCCGCGATGGGCGTCGCCTGTATCCGTGAAGATCTTCAAATTGTCATGAACCGCGACAACCGCCGGATCCGCGACGGCGTCCGTCGTTGCCGCCTTGGTGGCGGTGGTTGTTAGCGCCGTTTCGACATTGGTGACCGTATGGTTGTTGCTGATGGAAAAGGTATGCGCGTCGACGATGGCGGGCGATATGCTGGTGGCGTTGACGCCGCTCTCGATGGTATTGTTGTAGAAAGAGCCGGATGCCGGCCGATCGACTTTCAGCGCCGACTGCGTGAGGTCGTCGAAGACGTTGTCGTGAACCTTGATGTTCGTGCGGTCATAGCTGGTGCCGCCGACGGGAGCGGTGATAACCACGCCCCACGCGCCGTCGTGGATATGGTTGCCTGAGATATTGTAATCTCGCGTATCGCCCTGATCGCCGAGACCGACGGCGAACGACCAATCGTAACCGTGAAAGCCCGATATATCATTGTCGCGGATGGCGACATTCTTGCCCGCGGGGGCGCTGATACCGAAGCCGCCGCCGGTCAGCGTATTGTCCTCAATTACGGCATTGGCGGCCCGCACCAGCGCTATCACGCCTTTCGGACTATCGGCGTGCGTCTGATCGAGATGATTGCCCTGGATCAGAATATTGCTGCTGTCGTTCACCTGGACGGCATCGGCCGTAGCCCCATGGCTGTTCGTGACCGTGTTGTTGAGAAGTTTGACGCCATCGACCTTTTCGATCCAGATGCCGTCACCTTTGACACCGGCTATCTTGCTGTCTGCGATCGTGATGTTCTTGCTGTTGCGAAACTTCACCGAACCCGCTTCTGCCGACGATCCCGCCTTGTCGACCTCGACGTGTCGGACCGTCCAGTTCGAGACATTGCCGCCATAAATGGCCGCGCCGCCGCTATTGGATATTTTGAGATTCTCGATGACGATGTTCGAGGCGTAAAGGCTGTGAATGCCGTCACCGCCGCTATGGATGACGGGAGCGGCACCCGTGCCGTAACTGCCGATCTTGATCGGCGCGCTCTCGGTGCCGGAATATTTGATATCGAACTGCTCGTTGAAGACGCTTCCCTTGGCGAGCAGCACGCTGTCGCCCGGTTTCAGCGTCAAGGATTCCACTTTGGACAAAGTCGCAAAAGCCGAGTTCTGGCCCGTTCCGCTGTTGCGGTCGGAGCCAGTCGCTGAGTTCACATAGTAGATTGTCATATCGCCAATGTTGCCCTGTTCGTCGGATCGCTACATCGCCACTGGAATCGACCGGGACCGGCCGTCCGAATGCGGCGGGGGCAAACCTCCATGGCAAAAAGGCGAGAAGATGGTGTCAATGCGGCAGCGGGCCGGTTTGCGGGTTTTCGTCCACAGACGACGGGGAGGCCTCGGCTCAGCCGCCAGAAAGCTGCAACCCCGCTTCGAAAACCAGCGACTTCACCGCGAATAAATCCAGGTTGTACCTTTCGTACATTCCCTCTTCGGCCTGCGCGGCAGCTGATTCGCCGCTCGTCGGCCTCGAAAAGTGATTCACACACCTCGTCTCATTAATGGAGACCCGGGGGGCCGAGCGCCTGGGCGCGTTTCGCCGCCGGATCGGGAGCAGGGCGGCGATCCTCCGGTTCGCCATCCTGGACAATGAACCCGGGACAGCCGCGACAGTCGCCGCGGCGCGGACACTCGGCTGGAATGCCGGCCTCGCCTCTTGGTTTGCACATGGTTCTTCTCCGAAAATTCAAGGAGGCGTTCGCTCCTCCGCCCGCACCCGTCTTCTCAGGCCGCCAGCTTCAGTGCGTCGGCAAGCTTGGCGAAATCGCTGGCCGAAAGCCCTGGGCGGACGGCGAAATCGATGACGGCCTGGAAGATTTCCGGCGGCGCATTCCTCTTCATGGCGCCGAGCATCGCCGCGCGCTCCGCCGGATTGATCGCCGGGATCATGATGCGCATGAAGGCCATGCTTTTCTCCGGCGGCAGGGAGCCGATGATGCGCATCTCGATGCCGAGCATTTCATCGTCGGTGAAGTTGCGCCACAGGACAGGGCCGGTCACCGCCTCTTCCTCATGCATATGCGCGAAGTCGTCGGCGATATAGGCGGCAAAGGCGAGATAAAGCTTACGGCCGCAGACTGCCTTGTGCAGCGGCCAGGCGTTTTCCCAGGCGACAATCAATTCCTCCAGCTCGCGGAAGGCGCTGCGGTGGTCGTCGTGCTGCTCGTCCAGCGTGACGGTCGACACGCCCTTTTCGGCAAGCGCCACATGGATGTTGTCGTCCTCGTGCATCACGTGAGAGGCCGCAAGCATCAGGTAGTGGCGCAGGTCGCCGATCAGGAAGATCGTCTCCTCGACATTTTGGAAATCGGCAGTGCCGAGGCGTCCGAGCAGGTCGCAGCCGGCCTTACGCAGGCCCTTGTGTATGGCGCCGTAAATGTCGTAACGGCCGTTGAGATCGGGGATGCTGGTAAGTGAGAATTCATGGCTCATGATGGTTTTCCTCTCGTCGGCCGGCGCCTCCTTGTGTGCGCCGGGCTGATGAGCGGGAGATAGCCGAGGCCTTTGCGAGGCGCTTCCTAAAACCATCCTAAGCAATTGAGACGATTGCTAAGAATATCCTAAATAAATATCGTTGTCTGCCATTGGGGGAAAAGCATTGCTCGGGTCGGAACTCACAGCCTTCATAGAAAGTCCCGTCATGATATTGTTTGCGGCGCGCGACGAGGCCGGCCGGCCGATGATCGGGCGCGGTTCGGGCGTGCGCGTCGACCGGCAGAGCGGGCATCTGCATTTTCTCGCCTCCCGCAGCCAGTGGCCGAGAGCCGTTGGCGAGGCGCTGGCCGGCCGGCCGATTGCCACGACTTATGTGCGGGCGACCGACTACAAGGCCTGCCAGATCAAAGGCCGGATCTTGGAAGCGGGACCGGCGGATGAGGCCCAGCGTGCACGGGGGGAGGCCTATGTCGCAGAGCAGCTGGCGCGGATGATGGCGCTCGGGGTCACCCGTATGCAGCTCTCCAGCACGTTGTCGGACCAGGAGCTCGTCTGCCTGACGATCGAGCCGCAGGCTATCTTCGAGCAGACACCGGGGCCGGGCGCGGGGCGCAGGCTGACGCCGGAAGCCGCCAAATGATTCCGCTCGAAAGGCTGCGGGACAGTTTCGAAGGCGTCATTCCCTCCGTCATCGCCACCACCGATGCCGAGGGAATGCCCAATATTTCCTATCTCTCGCACGTGCATTACGTCGACGAGACGCATGTGGCGCTGTCTAATCAGTTCTTTTCCAAGACGGCCACCAATGTGGCGCGCAACGGGCTTGCGACTGTGATGGTGGTCGATGGCTATAGCGGCCAGCAACACGTGCTCGATCTGGTGTTCGAGCGCTCCGAGACGGAAGGTAAGACATTTGAGCGGGTGGCGATCCATCTGGCGATCCTGGAAAGCCGGATGAGCGGGATCATGAAGCTGCGTGCCGTCGATATCTACCGGGTGGAGGACTGCCGGGCCGTGCCGGCGGCCCATCACCTGGTCGAGCCTGAGCCGCTCTTTCTGCCCGACCTGATGGGCAAGGTGGCGCGGCTGACGGCACGCATGTCGGATTGCGGCGATGCGGAAACGCTGCTCGATGCCACGCTCGAAGGCCTGGGCGAGCTCTTCGGCTTCCGCCATTCGATGGTGCTGGTGCCGGACGGCGAACGCGGCGGGCTGACGACCATTGCCAGCCGAGGCTACGACCAGTTCGGTTTCGGCGCCGAGGTTCCGGCCGGGCTCGGCATTATCGGGCTTGCGGCCGAACGACGCGGAAACGTGCGGATCACCGACCTCAGCCGCGGCCAACGCTACATCGAGGCGGTGCGGGCCATGGCGGGCGTCGAGGATGCGGCGCCGATCCCGCTTCCGGCGCTAGACAGGCCGCTCAGCCAGATCGCTCTGCCGCTTGTCGCGCGAGGAAGGCTCGTCGGCGTGCTGTTTTCGGAATCGACCGAGCGCTTCACCTTCCGCCATCGCGACGAGGAGGCGCTGATCGTGATCGCAGCCCATCTCGCTACCGCGCTCTCCTTCCTGTCCGAGGAACGCGAGCGGCCGGAGACAAATGGGCGGGAAAAGGCCGACGCCCCGGCCGGCCGGGCCGGCAGCCTACCCGCTGGCGGGCGCATCGCCGTTCGCTTCTATCCGCGCGACGGCTCCCTGTTCGTCGACGACGACTATCTGATCCGCGGCGTGCCCGGGCGGCTGCTCCTGCATTTCCTCGAAGACTATGTCCGCACTGGCAAGCAGGACTTCCTGAACCGCGAGATCCGCCGCGACCGCCGCCTGCAGTTGCCCGACTTCAAGGACAACCTGGAAACCAGGCTGATCCTCCTGCGCCGGCGGCTGGAGGAAAAAGCCGGTCCGATCACCCTCGAACGCGCCGACCGCGGCCGCCTGCGGCTGACGCTCGCCGGGTGGCCGGAGATCGAGGTGGTGGAGGAGTGATGGGAGGGTGAGTTTCGGCGGTTCGCGGGCCCGACGCGAGCGCGCTCTTGGAGTTTCTGGCCCGTTATTTCGAAGGGTTGGAGAAGCCGCGGTAGAAGCGTGTCGGTTGCAGCAGCGAACTGGTGATGTTGGCGACGATCTGCCCATCCGCCTCGCTCTTCGCCTTCGCTTCCTGCCATTCGCGATCGGCCAAGAACTCGGCCCATTTCTGCTCGCGCTCCGCCAGCGACCGCCATTCGAGCAGATAGGTCAGATCGTTGCCGGAAGAACCGATCATCGTCGTCCAGAAGCCGAGCGGGCGGATGCCGAGGCGTTCCCAGATCACCAGCGTGGCGGTCTCGAAACGCTGATGCAGTGCCGGCAGCCTCCCCGGCAGACATGTATAGATGCGCAATTCGTGGATCATCGGATGCTCCTCGTGTTGGATCAGGCGAGATTGTGCATATCGTTCTGCGCCGGTAAAAGCGAGGGGCACCACCCATCAGGGACCTAATCGATAATGTGATATCCGCCATCGATATAGATGGTATCGCCGGTAATCAGCCGAGCGGCATCATGCGCAAGGAAGGCCGTTGCCATGCCGACATCGTCGATCGAGACGAGGCTGCGCGTCGGCGCCGTTTCCTGGGCCTTGTTCAACAGCTCGTCGAATTCGGGAATGCCGGAAGCCGCGCGTGTTGCGAGCGGGCCGGGAGAGATGGCGTGGACGCGGATGCCCTTGGGGCCGAGTTCGGCGGCAATGTAGCGCACTGCGCTTTCCAGCGCCGCCTTGGCCACCCCCATGACGTTATAGTTCTTCACCACCATCTGGCTGCCGTAATAGGTCATGGTGAAGAGCGTGCCGCCGCGTTTCATCAGCGGTTCGGCAAGATGGGCCATGCGGATGAACGACCAGCAGGAAATGTCCATCGTCTTCAGGAATCCGTCCTGCGGCACGTCGACGACGCGGCCCTGCAGCGTATCCTTCGGCGAGAAGGCGATCGAATGGACGAGGAAATCCAGTTCGCCCCAAAAGTCCGAGATGCTGTCGAACACGGCCTCCAGCTGACCCGGCACGGACACGTCGAGCGGCAGGAAGATCGGTGCTTCCAGCTCATCGGCGAGCGGCTCGACATAGGGTTTTGCCTTGTCGTTGAGATAGGTGACGGCGAGATCGGCGCCGAGCGCTCGGAAGGCCCTGGCGCAGCCCCAGGCGATCGACTGATCATTGGCGATGCCGACCACCAGCCCGCGCTTGCCTTCAAGAAGTTTGGCCTTCACTTCAGGAATCATCCTCAGCCCCTCTGTTCGGTCAAATGATTTCGACTGCGCAATCACTCACGCGGTAACCAGTGCGAATGTGTGCCGCGCAATCATCAGTTCCTCGTCGGTCGGCACGCAATAGACGGCGATCCTGCTGTCCTCGCTCGAGATCAGCAGCTCGCCGGCGGCGTTTCGCCCGGCATCGAGCTTCGCGCCCAGCCAGACGAGTTTCTTGGCGATGCGCTCGCGCATGACCGGCGAGTTTTCCCCGACGCCGGCGGTGAAGACGAAAGCGTCCAGACCGCCGAGCACCGCGGCGAGTGCACCGGTATTGAAGCCGATCCGATGGATGAAATGATCGAGCGCCAGGACGGCTCCCGGGGCGTCGCTGGCGAGCAGGTCGCGCACGTCGTTGCTTATACCCGACAGCCCCTTGAGACCGGACTCCTTGTAGAGCAGATCCTGCAGTTCGCCTGGCGTCATGCCGCGCTGCTGCAGGAGGTAGAGAAGGACGCCGGGATCGATCTGCCCGCAGCGCGTGCCCATCGGCAGGCCATCGAGCGCCGTGAAGCCCAATGTGCTCTCGATGCTCTTGCCTTGGTGGAGCGCGCAGAGGGAAGCGCCGCTGCCGAGATGGGCGACGATCACCCGGCCCATGCCGACCTCGGGCGCGATCGCGGCGAGCCGGCCGGCCACATATTCGTAGGAAAGGCCGTGGAAACCGTAGCGCCGCACGCCCTCGGCAAAATAATGGGCGGGGATGGCGTAATGATCCGCCATCGGATCATGGCCGCGATGGAAGGCGGTGTCGAAACAGGCGACCTGGGCAAGCTGCGGCTGGTGCTCCAAGATGGCGCGGATGGGCGCGAGATTGTTCGGCTGATGCAGCGGCGCAAGCGGCGTGTAACGCTCCAGCTCCCGCACCAGCGCCTCGTCGATCCGCACCGGGTGCATATGATCGGGTCCGCCATGGACCACGCGGTGGCCGATGGCGATCAGCCGTCCGTCATGCCGCTCCCGCAGCCATTGTCCCACCAGCCGCATCGCCGCCGGCAGATCGGGCACGGTCTCGCAAGGGTAGGATTCGTCTGCCAGCCGGTCGCCGCCGGCGCCCTTGATGGTCAGGTGCGGGGCGGTGCCGATGCCTTCCATCTTTCCCTTGACGAGCCGCGTCAGCTGCTTTGCTGCGGCGAAGACTTCGAATTTCAGGCTGGAAGAACCGGCATTGACGACGAGGATCGTATCCATGGCATCAACCACCCTGTATCGGCGCGTTGTTGCGGCGCGCTTCGGCAAAGAGCACGGCGACGGCGCAGGAGGCGAGCCGCGCCCGCACGCTGTCGGCCCGCGACGTCAGGATGATCGGCACGCGCGCGCCGAGCACGAGGCCGGCGGCATCTGCCCGCGCCAGGAAGGTCAGGTTCTTCGCCAGCATGTTGCCGGATTCGAGATTGGGGACGACGAGGATCTGGGCCCGGCCGGCGACCTCGGACTTGATGCCCTTGATGCGCGCGGCTTCCGGATCGATCGCATTGTCGAAGGCGAGCGGCCCGTCGAGAATGCCACCGGTTATCTGGCCACGTTCGGCCATCTTGCAGAGCGCAGCCGCCTCGATGGTCGAGGGGATCTTCGACGTCACCGTCTCGACCGCCGAAAGGATCGCCACGCGTGGCGTGCCGAGACCGATGGCCGTGAAGAGGTCGATGGCGTTCTGGATAATGTCGCGCTTGGCGTCGAGATCGGGGGCGATGTTTATGGCGGCGTCGGTGATGAACAGCGTTTCGGCATGGTGCGGCACGTCCATGACGAAGACGTGGCTGATCCGCCGCGCCGTCCGCAGCCCCGTCGCCGAGGAGGTCACGGCCCGCATAAGCTCGTCCGTGTGCAGGCTGCCCTTCATCAGGAGTTCGGCGCCGCCCGCGCGGATGATTTCGACGGCTTTGGCCGCCGAGGCATCGCTGTGGGAGGCATCTATGAGCTCGAATGGCGAGATGTCGATGCTGTGCGCCGTCGCGACCGCGCGTATCTTCTGCACCGGGCCGACGAGGACCGGGCGCATTAGCCCCGTCTCTGCCGCCTCGACGGCGCCGCGCAACGACGACTCGTCGCAGGGATGGGCGACGGCGGTCGTCATCTCGGGCGCAAGCTTGGCCCTGGCGATCAGCCGTTCATATTTCTCGTGGCGCCTGGTTTCGTCGGGGTTTTCCCAATCCGGCATCTGCTGTCCCCCCTGTTCCAAAGAAGCATCCAGCCGTTATCATCCGGCTATTTCGTGCGCCTGACAATCTTGAGCGGCGTGGCGCTCGGGTTGGGGCCGGCGCTTGGCCTTTCCGGTGCTGCCGGCTCTGCGACCGGCGCCTCGGGCACATCGAAGAGGTTGACGATCCTCCGCCAGCGTTCCTCCGCCTGACCGGCAAGTGCGCCGCGCACGCTCACGACAGAATGAAGCATTGACAGCGCGCGGCGGCGGGCATCCTCATCGGCCGGCAGGAGACGCGGGATCGCAGCCACAGCCGCCTGTTCATCGATGACGAGCATGAGGAACTGATCGCGGATCAGCGCCTTGAAGTCGGCAAGCGTCATCGCCGGCATAGCATCCTCGGCGCGGCGCATCCGGCGGATGGCGGCAAAGCCGCGTTCGTCGGCTGCGCCATTGGCCATAGCGACATAGAGCAGGCTGCGCGCCATGCCCTCCCGCAATCCGCCCTTGTCGATCCGGGCTCTCAGTTCTTCGATCCTGGTTTTCAGCACCTGCGCATGCAATGCCGTCTTGCTTGCGCGCCGATGCAGCTTCTCGCTCGCAGGATCGATGCCGACGGCTGCCTGCAGGAAGGGAGATCCGTAGACGGCGAGGAAAGTCGCCTCGCTCATCGCCTCGATCCCCTCGCGCCATGCGTCGAGCCCGGCGACGATCTGGCGCGAAACGATCTGCTCCAGAGCCAGGAAGGGATTGTCCTTAGCCGCGGGGCGGCGCTCTTCCTCGACATGGACAGCAAGATCGGCGATCGTCGCCGTCACAGGATTGAGGTCGGAGAGCAGCTCATATTGCAGCCTGAGCGGATGCATCTCGCGCAGCCGTTCGGCCGTCTGCTCCGTCACCATCGCGCGAACCCAGGGCTGAACGAAAGTACGGTAGAGCGACAGGTTGATTTCAGACACCTTTGCCGCTGTCGCGAAACGCCTGTCGTCGGCGGCATTGTTGCAGCCGAGTGCGCGGATATCGTCGAGCGTTCTCTGCTCGCAGCGCATGATCCAGTCGCCCTCGACGAGATCGCCACCCACGGTCGCATCGGTCTTGGCTTCGAAGATCGCCTCGTAGAGGCCGGGCGGCAGCGCATCGATCAGGTCGATATTGCTCGAAAATTCCCCATGTTCCTTGCGGGCGACGCCGGCCGACACGAAGATGCCGAGATGGCCGACAGTCTCATGCACTGTGTAGACGATCGTCTGTCCGTGCGAGCGGATTTCGTTGACGCTGTCATAGAGATCGGTAATCCAGCCGAGCGCCTGGGCCGGCGGCGTGATATTGTCGCCCTTCGAGCAGAAGACGACGATCGGCGCGCGAATGTTCCTCAGATCGACCGCCTCGCCTTTCGAGGTTTCGATGCGGCCGGCGGCGAGATTGTTGCCGACGAAGAGCTCATCGACGATGAACTGGATTTCCTCTGCATTGAGGTTGACGTGGTTGCCCCACCATTGCTCGAAGCCGAGATAGCGCGGCGCCTCGGTGTCGATCTTCGAATAGAGATTATATTGCTTGGTCCAGAGCGTATTGGCGGGGTTCTGGTTCTCGAAATTCTGCACCAGCCAGGCGCCATCGAACTTGCCTTGGCCGAGATCGCCGGCAAGCGCCGTCAGCCAGGAGCCGCCGAGCAGGCCGCCGGTATAACGCATCGGATATTTGCCGCGTTCGCCCGCCCAGTAGGAAAGCGGCGCGCCGGCAATGATGATCGAGCCAAAAAGCTCGGGGCGCATGGCAGCCAGCATCATGACGGCCCAGCCCGCCTGGCAGTTGCCGATGACGCAGGGTTTGGCATCGGCATCTGGATGCAGCGAAATGACCT
Organism: Rhizobium binae; assembly: GCF_017357225.1. NCBI lineage: Bacteria > Pseudomonadati > Pseudomonadota > Alphaproteobacteria > Hyphomicrobiales > Rhizobiaceae > Rhizobium > Rhizobium binae. The sequence goes on from NZ_CP071604.1 coordinate 2,820,481, forward strand.
TTTCCAGGAAGATCGCTTCCGACCGCGCAATGTCCTCGATCGTCTGGCCCGGAACCGGCTCCGGAAGGAACCCGATGAAATAGCAGGGGTGGCCGGCCGCGAGGGCCACGCCGATTTCGCTATCGGCCTTGAAGCCGCCGATCCCCGGCCCGTGACCGGCGCGCGGATCGACCACGACGAAGGGCCGGCGCGTCTCGTCGATCTGGATGCCTGCGGGCGGGACGATGCGCACCAGGGCATAGTTGACCGGCCGCTCCAGCGTGCGCCCGTCGAGCAGCACCTCCGGCGTGAAGCTCAGCACATGGGGTGCCGCCGCTTTGGCATGAAGCCGGTATTGATTGCCGCGTTTTCGCATCACGTCCCAGAAGAGGACACTGCGCTGGGTGGCGTCCCGGACATAATCCAGGGCCATGCCAGCCGGACCGAACTGCGTCGCAAGGTCGAACTTTGCGAGATTGGAAGGATACCACATGCCAAACATGTCAAACCTCCTGACTCACCGATCTCGACCGGGAGCTCAAAGACCTCATTGCTGAAAGCCGGTATTTTCGTTTTCGTCCGCATGAAATGCGTGGCAGCATTGCCGGCCATATGCGCTCTTAGCAGGTGCAGCATAAGCGGGGCGCGCCGCAGCGCCAACGTATTTTACGGTAGGTTACGCGCCGTTTTTAGCCCGCTTTCAAGCAGTTGCGTTCAAGGAATTGTCACAGAGGAAATGTGGTTTCCCGGGCAGCCCGACCTTTCGGAAACACAGGTCGTCCATTCTTGACGTAAGACAATTCCGATGGGACCGCAATCCTGCGCTCAGAGCCGGGTGACGCCGCGTTCGGCGCCGCCCGGGCCATCGCCGGCCGCGCTGCTTCCATGAGGCGGAGCCGATCCGGAGCGTGTCAGGCATTGGCCCGCAACGCGGCGCCGAGCGGCAGCCGCGCGGCCGCCAGCGCCGGCAGCGCGCCGCCGATCACCCCGACTGCCAGCCCGAGCAAACCCGCCACCAAGAGCACATCCGGCGTCACGACCAGCTGAAACGCCATCTTGGTGTTGTTGGCGCCCATCGTGCTCGCCTGCCAGCCGTCAAAGGCGAGCCGGGAGGCGATGGCACCGATTGCCGCTCCGACAGCCGAGAGCAGCACCGCCTCCGCCCAGGTGGCGGCAAAGGCCGGAAGGCGGGCAAAACCGAGGAGGCGCAACGTCGCGGTCTCGATGGCGCGGTCGGAAACCGAGCTCATCATCGTGTTCAGGGCGCCGGCGGTCGCGCCCACCGCCATCAGAAGCGCGATCGGCCAGCCGAAGAGGCGGATCAGGCTTTCCGTGCGTTCGGCCTGGCCCGCATAGAGATCGGCCTCGGAGACGGCAGCGAGCGGCGGACCCGGCAAGGTGGACAGCCGTTTCCGCAGCGCCGCCAGCGCCCTTTCCGGATCGCCGCCGGCAAGCCGCACCCGCAGACTCTGCACCTGCCCCTGCCGGTCGAAGGCCGATTGCACCGCCTCCATATCCGCCCAGATCTCGGATTCGAATGCGCTGCCGCCAGATGTGAAATGGCCAGCGACCCGCCAGTCGACCGCGCCGAGCCGCACCGTGTCGCCGACGGCAAGGCCCGGAAAGGCATCCGCGAGGGCCGCGCCGACGACGATCTCACGCCCGCCCGGCGCAAACAGCCGCCCCTCTGAAAGCCGGGCGCGTTCGCGCATGGCAGGTCCGCCCGGATCCATACCCCTCAGTGACAGCGTCTGCTCGACGCCGTCGGCGCCCTTAATATCGACGGCCACGACCACCTCGCGCGACATCGCCGATCCGCTCGCCCAATCGCCGGGATCGGCACGGGTAATCCCGGTGTCGCCACTCGCCGCCGCGAGGCTGCGGATCGCCTCGGCGGGCACGTCCGAGCCAGCCTCCTGGTTGGTGCCGCCGGCTAGGATGACGGCGATGTCAGGGGAGCCCGCCCCGGCAAGCGCTGCCTCGAAGCCGCGCGCCATCGCCAGAAATCCGGCGAGCACCGCCACGACGAGCACTACCGACAGCACCATCGACAGCGATATCGCGCGCCGCCTCGGCAGGCTGCCGAGATTGACTCTGATCATGAGAAAGATCTGCTTGAGCGTTGATGACATTGGATTATCTCGTTCTGAAGGCGTTGATGATGGGCAGCCGCATGGCGCTGAAAGCGGGCAACAGTCCGGTCAGCAGGCCGAGCCCAGCGATGATGGCGGCGGAGTTCAGCAGCACCGCCGCACTGAAGACGAGGCCGAATTCCGGCCCGATCAGAAATGTCGCGAGCTTGGCGAGGATGAGCCCGCCTGCGCCGCCGACAACGAAGATGAACAGCGTCTCGCCAGCGACAAGCGCCATGATCCGCTCGCGGGAAAAGCCGAGCACCTTCATGACGCCGATTTCGAAGCGACGTTCTCTCACCGCAAACATCATGGTGTTCACCGCAATCATCAGGATCGTCACAAAAGCGGCGCCGACGACGAGGCCAACGATCCGGCCGATATCGGCGAATTGCCGGAGGAACGCTTCGAGGAACTGCTTTTCCGATTGTGTCCTGGTCTCAGCAGTCGAATTGGCGAAGAGCGCATCGATGCGCGCCGCGAGCACGGCCGGCGAAACGCCCTGGCGCGGACGCACCACGAAGGCATCGACCGTGTCCCGGTCGCGGGCGCGGGCCTCATTGAGCGCATCATTGCGGGCGATGATGAAATAGGTATCGGTGGTGGCATCGGCGCCCTCGAAGATGCCCGTGATCGTAAAGCTCCAGTTGCGGCTGCCGTCGGCCCTGATCAGCTGGCTGGTGATGCCGATGCGCTGGCCGACAGACCAGCCCTGCGCCTCTGCGAGAGCCCGGCCGACCAGCACCCTGTCGCCGCCTTCTGCGAGCGCCGCGATCAAATCAGGCGTAAGTCCAAGTTCCCTCCCATTGGCCGCGGCGATCGCTTGCGGATCGACGGCGCTGACGGCAACCACGTTCTTTTCGACCTCGACGAAACCCCGCATCCGCGCCGTGTAGGCGACGGCGGCGACATCGCCCTCCGCGGCGATCCGGCTGAGATAGGCAAGCGGCAGCGGCAGCCCGCGGCCGGATTTGTTGAAGACGCCGAGCAGATTGTCGCTGGCGGCGGCCGCCCCCTGGCTGCCGGCAACGAAGCTCGCCGTCAGCCCATAGATCAGGAAGGCCGTGCCGACCGAAAACATCAGCAAGATGGCGCGCAGCCGCTTGCGCCAGGCATTACGCCGCATGAGCTGGAAGAAGGTCATCGGCCCGCCCTTTCGTCGCTGACGAATTCACCCTTGTTGAGATGCAGCGTGCGCCGGGCGAAGGCGGCGGCCTCGGGATCATGCGTGACCATGATGATGGTCTTCTGGAGGTCGCGATTGAGAAAGCGCAGCATCTCCAAGATATCATTGGCCGATTTTCGATCGAGATCGCCGGTCGGTTCGTCGCACAGAAGAAGTTCTGGATCGCCGACGATGGCGCGCGCGATGCCGACACGCTGCTGCTGCCCGCCGGACATGCTCGTGGGAAACTGCCGTTGTCGCCCGGCAAGCCCGACGAGCTCCATGACCGTATCGACGCGGGCCCGCCGCTCCCGTCGCCCCATCGGCTTCAGAAGCAGGGGCAGCTCGATATTCTCCGCCGCATTCAGCATCGGCAGCAGATTGTAGAACTGGAAGACGATGCCCATGCTGTGCGCCCGCCAGGCCGCCCTGGCGCCCTCGCCCATCTGCTCGAGATGGCTGCGTCCGATCCGGATCTCTCCGGCATCGGGGATGTCGATGCCGCCGAGCATGTTGAGCAGCGTCGATTTCCCCGAGCCGGACGGCCCCATCACCGCGACGAAGTCGCCGCGCGGAATGGAAAGGTCGAGGCCGGAAAAGATCGGGATGGTCTCCGTCCCGATCCTGAACGCCTTTCTGACGCCGGCAAGGGCGATAAAGTGGTCTTTCGTGTCGGTAATCGCATTGCTCCTTGGTGATGGAATATCGCTATCGTAGAGGGCGTCCTCGACCTTCGAGGCCCCTGCGGGGCACCTCAGGATGCGGCCGGAGAGAGGGCCAGCCATACGGCACTCCGGTCAGCCCTCATCCTGAGACGCCGAGCCCAACGGCCGGAGCCTCGAAAGACGGCGGCGGGTGATGATCGCCCGCGCTGCCCTCACCAACCACAAGCCGGATGCGCGCCGCCATCGCGGGCCGTATGCCGGAAGGCGGCGCCGTAAGCGACAGCCGCAGCGTCACCGTCCCCTTCTCCCGGGAAATGACGGGCGCGATCTTCGCCACTTCAACCGCGAATGGCCGATCGGGAAAACCGTCGAGCACCGCCTCACCTGCGAGCCCCGGCCGCATCAGCGCTATATTGGCCTCGGCCACATCCGCATCGATGACCAGGCTTGCCGTATCGGTAATCGCGAGTAGGCTTTCATTCTCCCGCACGCTGTCCTCGCGCGACAGCACGGTATCGCCGACATGGGCACCGAGCCGCGTCACGGTGCCTGAAATCGGCGCGGTCACGACAAGCGCCTCGACCTGCTCGCGCGCCCTGTCGATAGCCAGCATGGCCTTAACGAGATCCTGCCGGGCCTGCTCCGCGCCATTCTCGGCGGTGTCGAAAGCCGTTTTCGCCTCCTCCAGCGCCTGCGCCGACATCGCATCGCGCCCGGCAAGCCGCTCGATGCGCGTGAGAGAAGACCCCGCCTGCGCAAGCGTGATCTTCCTCGCCTCAAGCGCCAGCTCCGCCGCCCGCTCCGATATCTCCGCGCCCCGAAGCGCAAACCGAGCGCCCACATCGTCCAGCCGCACCAGCACCTGCCCCACCGCGACCTTGTCGCCCGTCTCGACCTCGACGGCGACGATCCGGCCCTCATATTTGGAAAAGACGATGGCGGTGTCGGGGGCCACGACGGTGCCGGAGCCGGTAACTTCACGGGTCGGCAACGTCATGCGGTTCGCCCCATCATTAACTGGAGCCGGCCTGCCCTCGACAGCGGCACCGCCTCCGGCCGGCGCCTCGCCTTCATGAGCGGATGTCGCAAGCTGGCCGCCCGAAAATGCCGCAATCGCGGCTTCGACACATTCCAGCGTCTGAGGTCCAGAGAGAGGAACCAGGGCCAGCGATGCCGCAGCAAGGAGGAGCATTGTCCAAGGGATGATGCGCCGCCGGGCAAGAGGCTCCGGCGGCTCGGTCTTGAAGGCCGCCGGCTCGGTCGAAAGCGATCTCAGCTTGGCGGCAAGGTCTCGGTCATGTTCTGATGTCGTGTTCATGCCGACAAACATCGCCGACGCGGCCGAAATCGCGACCTCGAACACGATCCGGGACGTCCTTGATCGCGATTGAGTACCCGGCAGTGCCCCCGTCCTTCGAGGCCCTGCGGGGCAGCTCAGGATGAGGGCGGAGAGAGGGCGGCTTGCCTCGTCGGAGGGAAGAACAGCATGCCAGCGGCCCAGACTGTGAAACACGGCACACCGATCACACCAGCGACGCGGCACCACGATCAGCCCTCATCCTGATGTGCGGGGGTCAGAGGCCGAAGCCTCGAAGGACGGCGGCGGGTGGCTGCGCACCACAGCCCGGCCATTCTCGATGAAACAGCGGTGGCCCCTACCCCTCCGCCTTCCTCTGCCGCCAGGCCACTGGCGTCATATCCGTCACCCGGCGGAATTCACGGTTGAAATTGGACTTGGTCTGGAAGCCGACCTCGAACATCACCTCGGTCACCGGTTTTTCGGTTCCGGCAAGCAGGCGGCAGGCCTCGCCGACCCTGTAATCATTGACATATTGCGAGACGTTCTTGTCCATCGCCCGATTGATCGCCGCCGAGATCTGGCGCGCGGGTATGCCGGCCTTGCGGGCCAGCCGGTCGAGATTGAGATTGGCGTCGCGATAGAGCTTCTTTGCCTCCATCAGCGCATCGACAGTTGCGATCGTCTCCCTGTCCTCGGTCGTTTCGGGCCTCGGCGCCGTATCCACCGTTTCAGCCGGCGCCCGGCTGCGGCTGGCCGCAGCCGCGGCAATACCGAGAATGACGAGGGCGACAAGATTGCCGATGCTGATTAGCGTCAGCGCGTGCTCGCCATACGCCCAGGTGAAGTCGAAGAAGACGAAAGCATCGACGGCGGCCGACAGGCACAGCGCCGCCGCCGCGAAAATGATCGCTCGATAGGCCGGCACCGCTCCCTCGAAAGGCGCAAGCCGGAGCGCATCCGCACCCGACCGCATCAGCAGCAGGATCGCCAGGGCGTAACCGACGAAGATGAGCACCAGCGTGATGTCGATCGCTTCCCGCCAGAATACCATCAGCAGCAGGATGACGGCGGCGGACACGGCATGCAGCACAATGCGCGCCGGCAATGACCGCCGGCTCGTCCTTACCAGCCTGGAAACGCCGGCATAGGCAAGCGGCGGCACCATCGCCGCAATGACCGGTGCGATCACGCCGACCGCCTGCACCCCATAGCCCCAGCGCAGACCGGAAAGGACGGATTGCAGCACGGAGAGCAGGATGAGCGCCAGAAACGGTCGGTTGGGCTCCCCCTCCTCGTCTCGTTTGAAGACGATGACGAAAAGGATAAGCAGCAGAACGGCAACGACGAAGGGGAGCGGAATGAACAGCATGGACCTGCGGGATCGGAAGGGCGAATGGATGGCCATCATCGCCGACATCGTCGTCCGGCGCGACCTCCATCATGTTTTAGGACCCGATTTTTTGCGCGCATTTTTGGATCGGAGTCCACCGAGTGAGCAAGCCGGGAACGCCGGATCAACGGCGATCCAGGAATTCAATGACGCGCGCGGTGAGGAGCGCGGTCGCATCCGCGTCATAGGACGGCAGCGAGCTGTCGGCGAAATAATGCTGGTCGCCAGGGTAAAGGAAAAGCTCGGCGTCCTCGACCGTCGCGACGATCTCGCGGGCGGCATCGATATCACCCTCCCCGACGAAGATCGGATCGTTGTCCATGCCGTGGATCTGGACCGCGACTCCGTCCGGCCAGGGTCCGAAGGCCCATTCGCCGCTGATCGGCAAGCAGGAATAGAAAAGCAGAGCTCCACAGGCCCCGGGCCGCGTTTGTGCCAGCTTCTGCGCCGGCAGCACGCCGAATGAGAAACCGGCATAGACAAGTTCGGCAGGCAATTCGTCAGCGACCCGGACGCCGCGCTCCCGGATGGCGTCGAATCCGATCTCGCCAATATAGGTAAGCCCCTCTTCGATACTCCTGAACGTGCGTCCGCCGAACAGGTCAGGCGTGTGCACGACATGGCCGGCCGCTCTGATATCGTTGGCGAAGGCGTGCACTCCAGGCGTCAGTCCCTGCGCGTGATGGAACAACAAGATTTCAGCCATAGGCGCCTCCGGCCGAGATCGGCACATCTGATAGGTTCTGAGCAGTCCGGATTTTGGCTCGCGGCGGTCGTCTCCGATGTCGTACCTCTGCCGCGATGACCGGTTCTATGGCGTCGCGCCGAAGAAGGCGAGCCGGGTGAAGATGGTATAGTTCGATTCCGATACCATCAGCGCGACGAAGACCAGCACCAGCACCGGCGGCAGCAGGATGGCGTAGACGAGCGCCAGCCGTTCCCATGCCATGTGCATGAACACGGCGACGATCAGTCCGGCCTTCAGCATCATGAACAGAAGAATCAGAAACCACCGGAGATAGCCCTGGATACCGAGATAATCGACCATGTAGGAAAAGGCGCTGAGGACGAAGAGCAGGCCCCAGACAACGAGATAGAGCCGGATCGGGTGCTGCTGTCCCTGGACTTGTGTATGCAGGGCTTCGGCCTGCGGGCTTTGCCCATGCGCCGTTGTCTCGCTCATGACGACCTCACCACAGATAGAAGAATGCGAAGATGAAGACCCAGACCAGATCGACGAAGTGCCAGTAGAGCCCCATGATCTCGACCGCCTCGTAGCGGCCTTTCCGGCTGGTGAAAAAACCGCGCCGCTCGACGTCGAAATCGCCTCGCCAGACCTTGCGGGCAATGATCAGCAGGAAGATGACGCCGATCGTGACGTGGGTGCCATGAAAGCCGGTGATCATGAAGAAGGTCGATCCGAATTGTGCTGCCCCCCATGGGTTCTCCCAGGGCCGTACGCCTTCGGTGATCAGCTTGGTCCATTCGAAGGCCTGCATGCTGACGAAGGTTGCGCCGAGAGCGGCCGTCAGAAGCATCAGTATCGCGGTCACGCGGCGATCGCGACGATAGCCGAAATTGACCGCCATCGCCATGGTGCCGCTGCTCGAGATCAGCACGAAGGTCATGATCGCGATCAGGATCAGCGGCACGTCCTCACCGCCGATATGCAGCGCGAAAACTTCGCTCGGATTGGGCCATGGAACGGGCGTCGACATCCGGGCGGTCATATAGGCGATAAGGAAACAGCCGAAGACGAAAGTGTCGCTCAGGAGAAAGATCCACATCATCGCCTTGCCCCAGGAGGCGGTCTTGAAGGCGCGCTGATCCGAGCTGAAATCGGCGGCGACGCCGCGAAGGCCCGCCGGCCTGACGTCTGCCCCGCCATGTGTCTCGATAGTCTGTGCCATCTGCAAACCCCTTAGTTCAGTAGTGTGCGGCAGAGATCGACGAAGTCGTTCGCCCAGCCGGCGAAGAGCGCGAAGAGCAGGAGCCAGACGGCGAGCATGAAATGCGAATAGATGGCGGAAAGATCGACGCTGAGGCGCAGCCTGTCCGATGCGACCTCCGTTGAGAATGCCCTGACCGTCGTGTGCGCGAGGACGGCAAGGCCGCCGAGAATATGCAGGCCATGCAGGCCGGTGAGCATATAGAAGAAGCTGTTGGCGGGATTGTCGGCCAGCACGTAGCCGGCCGCCGTCAGCTCCCGCCAGGCCTGGATCTGCCCCGCGAGAAAGAAGACTGCAAGAGCAAGCGCGGCGACAAGCGCCGGCCGCAGGGCCTCCATGCGGCCATGCCCCGCCTCACGTTTCGCCCATTGCAGCGAAGCACTGCTGAGCGCAAGCGCCGCGGTATTCACCCAGAGGAGGCGCGGAACCGGCATCCCCCACCAGTCCGTCGACGCTGCACGCATGAAGTAGGCGCTGACGGCAAGGCTGAAGAGCGCGCCGACAACGCCGAGAAACACGAAGAGGCCGATCTTCACTGCCGGTACCGGCGGCCGGTCGGCCCCGTCATGGGCCGGCAGCTGAACCGATCCCGTTTCGAGCCACGGCTTGGAGGCCAGCCGCTGCCCGGCCAGCCACCAGACGATGATGGCGGCGATGGCTGCCAGGAAAATCAGCGTGATGCTCATGCCGGAACCTCCCGGGTGGCGCCATCGCTTGCCGGAACATTCTGCGGAATGAAATCCTCGGCCGCCCCCGGCACGCTGTAATCATAGGCCCAGCGGTAGACAACCGGCAGATCCCTGCCCCAGTTGCCATGCGCGGGCGGCGTCTGCGGCGTCTGCCATTCGAGCGTGGTCGCCCGCCATGGATTGCCGCCCGCCTCCCTGCCCCGGAAAAGGCTCCAGACCAGATTGAACAGAAAAACCATCTGGCCGGCGCCGACGACGAGCGCCATGAGAGTGATGAAGACGTTCAGCGTATGGGCCGAAGGCGGAACGAAGGCGGTCTCTCCCATCTCGAAGTAACGGCGCGGCACGCCGAGCAGACCGAGATAATGCATTGGAAAGAAGATCGCATAGGTGCCGAGGAAGGTGATCCAGAAGTGGATCTGGCCCAGCGTCTCGTCCAGCATGCGCCCGGTCACCTTCGGATACCAGTGATAGATCGCCCCGAAGATGACGAGGATCGGCGCAACCCCCATGACCATGTGAAAATGCGCGACGACGAACATCGTATCCGACAGCGGCACGTCGACGACGACATTGCCGAGGAAGAGGCCCGTCAGCCCGCCGTTGACGAAGGTGACGATGAAGGCGAGCGCAAACAGCATCGGCAGCGTCAGGTGGATGTCGCCGCGCCAGAGCGTCAGCACCCAGTTGTAGACCTTGATCGCCGTCGGAATGGCAATGATCAGCGTCGTGGTGGCAAAGAAGAAGCCGAAGGCCGGGTGCATGCCGCTGACATACATGTGGTGCGCCCAGACGACGAAGCTCAAGCCCCCGATGATGACGATCGCCCAGACCATCATCCGGTAGCCGAAGATGTTCTTGCGCGCATGCGTGCTGATCAGATCCGAGACTATGCCGAAAGCCGGCAGCGCGACAATATAGACTTCCGGATGCCCGAAGAACCAGAACAGGTGCTGGAACAGGATCGGACTGCCGCCGCCGTGCTGCAGTTGCGTACCCATCTCGACGATGGCGGGCATGAAGAAGCTGGTGCCGAGCACGCGGTCGAAGAGCATCATGACGCAGGCGACGAAGAGTGCCGGAAAGGCAAGCAGCGCCATCACCGTCGCGGTGAAGATGCCCCAGACGGTGAGCGGCATCCGCATCAGCGTCATGCCGCGTGCTCGCCCCTGCAGCACCGTCACCACATAATTCAGCCCGCCCATGGTAAAGCCGATGATGAAGACGATCAGCGAGATAAGCATCAGCAGGATGCCCCAATCCTTGCCGCCCGGCGTGCCCGAAAGAACGGATTGCGGCGGATAAAGCGTCCAGCCGGCTCCCGTCGGTCCGCCCGGGGCGAAAAAGCCTGCGGCGAGGATCAGCACCGCGAGCAGATAGATCCAGTAGCTCAGCATGTTGGCGTAGGGAAATACCATGTCGCGCGCGCCGACCATCAGCGGAATGAGGTAATTGCCGAAGCCGCCGAGGAAGAGCGCCGTCAGGAGATAGATCACCATGATCATGCCGTGCATGGTGATGAACTGGTAATAGTGATCGGCATCGATGAAGGCGAAATAACCTGGAAACGCCAGTTGGATCCGCATCAGCCAGGAAAGCACCAGCGCCACCAGGCCGATCGAGATCGCGGTGATCGAATATTGCACGGCGATGATCTTGGCGTCCTGGCTGAATACATATTTTGTCCACCAGCTGTGGGGATGATAAAGCTCGACATCCTCGACTTCGGCGGAGGGGATGCTGCCGGATGGAATCTCGACCATGATCTCTCTTCCCTTTCCCGATGCGGCCTCCGGCCGTCTTCCCCCGGTTCCCTGAACCGGCCCTGCAACCACGTCGCCGCGTCAGTTTGCCGGCGGCGGCGCTCCCGATGACGCCGTCAGCTGGGTGAATGTCTGCTGCTGCCCGAGCCAGGTCTGGTAGTCCGCGTCGTTGTCGACCACGACGGTGCCGCGCATTTGCGGATGCCCGACGCCGCAGAGTTCGGCGCAGAGGATCTCGAAGGTGCCAGTCCGCGTCGGTGTCAACCAGAAATAGGTGACCATGCCAGGGATCATGTCCATCTTGGCGCGGAATTCCGGCACGTAGAAATCGTGAAGAACATCGATCGAACGCAGGAGGATATGCACCGGCTTCCCGATTGGGAGATGCAGCTCGCCGCCCTCGACGATCACGTCGTCGAGGCCGCTTGCGTCGTTCTTGTCGAGGCCGAGCGGGTTCTCGGGCGTGACGTCGCGCGTCTCGGCGCGGCCGAGTTTTCCGTCCGCCCCCGGCAGGCGGAAGCTCCACAGCCATTGCTGGCTGACGACCTCGACCGATGCAGCATCGGCCGGCACCGATATGAACTGGTTCCAGACGATAAGGCCGGGCGCCAGCATGGCGGCGACGCCGACCGCCGTTCCCGAGGCGAGCAGCACCTCCAACCTGCGGTTTTCAGGCTCGTAATGCGCGGTGTTGCCGGGCTTGTGGCGGAAGCGGTAGACGCAATAGGCCATGAACAAAATCACCGCCACGAAGACGATGCCGGTGATCCAGAATGTGATGACGAGGGTGCTGTCGATATAGGTCCAGTTGGACGCGATCGGCGTCCACCACCACGGGCTCAGCACATGAAACAACACGGAGCCGACGACAATCAGGACGAGGATCAGCACGACAGCCATTTCCGCTCCTCCCCGAGCAGGTTGACCGTGAAACCGCATTCCATAAAAAGTCCGCGTTTATTATCGCACAGATAGAAAATATCTGCAATTACGGCAATTTAGCCATCCGCCACCGGCCGCGACCCGTCATTTGGGGTATTGCCCGTCACTGCGAATATTGCTTGAGATAGGCAATGAGATCGGTGATCTCCTGATCGTCCTTCACCCCGACGAAGGCCATCTTCGTGCCCTTCACCTTGGCTTTCGGATTGTGCAGATAGTCCCGCAACGTTGCCTCGTCCCACACGAGACCGCCCTCGCCGGCTTCCTTCATCGCGCTGGAATAGGCAAAGTTGGGATGCGTTCCGGCTTTACGGCCGAACAGCTTGTTCAACGACGGACCGACTTTGTTCGTATCGGAATCGGCGACGTGACAGGTCGCGCATTTCTTGAAAACGGTGGCGCCAGCCGTCGCGTCCCCCTCCTGCGCCCCGGCGGGACCAGGGGAAAGGGCAGTGACGGATGTGGCGATCAGCAGAACAACACGATAAGTCCACGGCAAACCTTATCCTCCTCAAGGTCGCCAGCCACTCGCACCCTCCGCATCATTCGCGTTTGAGTGGTGGTTGTCATGCCTTAAAGATTAGTCCTTCGCCGGAGCAAGTCAATCGGTCTCACAATTCGAAGCATCTGAGCGCAGTCTGATATCGCGTCGATCCCAAGCCTATTGGCCTATACGCCGATCGAAACCGCCTCCTGCACCGCCAATTCGGCCATGGCAAGGGCCGCTTCCCGGGTCGCGGCGGCGGCGATGAAGCGGCCGTTGTGGCAGAAGCTCGCGCCCTCTACGCCGCAAACCTCCTCCAGCTCTCCATTGGCAAGACCGGCCCAGGCCTTAGGCAGGTCGGCCCTCAGCGCGAATCCCTCGTCGGCGCGGCGGATGCCGGTTACGCACCAATCCTTTTCGCGCGGATGGACGACGAACAGCAGGTGATCGGCACCGGCCTTGATGATGGCCGGACGGAAGGGCATCCCCCTCGGCAGTTCCAGAACACGCCCTTGCCCGGCAGTGTCGATTGCCTGACGCACGATCGCCTCGGCCCGCAATTTTGCACCACTCTGGGCGATCCTCGCCTCGACGAAACTGCGGGCGATGGCAAGAGCCGCGCCGAAAGCGCGATCGTCAGCCTCGGGCTCCGCTTCGTCGAAAACCGGTTTCAGGGTCTCGAGCAGCGCCGGCAGCGTCAAGTTCGCCAACGGCCCGGAGGGGCTGAGCGCACCATTGTCGGTCAGATCGATCGGCAGCACGAAGCTCGCATCGAAAGAGCTATGCATGGCTTCGAGATGGTCTGCGGGAAGGCCGCAAGCGGCGAGATACTCGCGGCCGTAATGTTTCCAGATCAGGCCGAAGGAGCTGTAGGGTTGGCCATCGTCGCGCAGCGGCGCGCCGCGCTGGTGATGATCGAATATGCCGGCATCAGCGTCATAAACGCCGCCGACATCATAGATGATCCGGTCCTGCCCTGGCGTGATCCACTCGGGCGCCCGGCTGCGGATCAGGCGCGCCTGCGGGAAAAGCCGCGTCAGGATAACGCTCGACAGCAGTTCGTCGGCATGGAAGCCACCGGAATGGGTGACGAGGAAATCGGGGATCATGGAAATTGTGCGCCTTGTCGTTCGCGGCAGGTCCGCTTGCGGGTCCGAACCAGATAGCCGTTGCCGGCCACGATCTCAACCCGTCTTTGCGCATTCCGAAGGACGCCGGCCCGTTGCCGGAAGGCGCGTGGTAGTCTTGGATCGACGACAAGTGTGGAGAGGAAAACCTAACGCAGCACCGGTGCCGGCTGTGCCGCGACAAACGCGCGGCTGGCCGCCGCGCCGGCATGAAGGCAGATGAGTCCGATCGCGGCCAGAGTATTGATCAACAGAACCTCGGCGACAACGGCTGCCGAAAACGCCGCGTCGCCTGACGGAAGCACCGCCGTCGCGGCAAAAAGCATGCCCTCATAGGCAACGAAGCCTGCGAGGAAGGCGCCGGTCATGGTGACGGCAAGGCCCGCCGCAAGGCGAAGCACCCCGAGCGCTGCCGCAAGCGATGCAAATGCAGCAACACCGATCGCCAGTCCCCAGGCAAAACTGCCGAAGGTCTCGGGATAGCCGAGGACGAGATATCCCACCGTCTGGTTGGCAAGCCAGGCCAGCAGCACCGCCATCAGCGCCATTCGCCGGGGAAGAACGACTGCCGAGACCGCCGTCAGCGCCACGAACGGCGTGACGCAGGCAAAAACGAGGCTAAGAGCGACGCTGGCTCCGGCAATGACAGCGACCCAGGCGGCGGCAAAACCCGGTGCGGCAGGGCGCAGGGGAAGCTGATTTCGTTCGAGCATCGCAGAACTCCCTTCGGATGCGCGCAAGCGCCTGATAAAAATGATAGCGAAATTGCTGAAAAAAACCAGCGAAGCCGTCGTGTCCACCAAGATCATCTTGGGCGCGGGATCCACCAACGTCCCTGATGCTGATGAGATGACCCGCAGGGGTCTCGAAGGGTCATGCTGAAGTGCGCAGTCCGGAGGCGGAGCCTCGAAGGACACGCACAACGCGCTCCTTGCGTTCCTACAACGCATCCAACGGGATCTTCAAATACCGTCTGCCGTTCTCCTCCGGCTCCGGCAACCTGCCCGCCCGAATATTCACCTGCAGCGCATGCAGCATCAGCTTCGGCTTCGGCAGTGTGCGGTCGCGCGCCTGCCTGAGTGCGACGTAGCCCGCCTCGTCCTTGCCTGATATGTGGGGATTGTCGCGTTTCTGGGCAGCGACCGTGCTCTCCCAGCGCGGGTGGCGGCCGTTCGGCTGGTAGTCGTGGCCGGAAAAGAGGCGGGTATCGCCGGGCAGCGACAGGATCGCCTGGATCGAACGCCACAGAGCAGCCGCGCTGCCGCCCGGAAAATCCGTGCGCGCCGTGCCGGAATCAGGCGTGAACACCGTGTCGTGCACGAAGGCGGCGTCGCCGATCAGATAGGTCACGGAAGCAAGCGTATGGCCGGGCGAAAACATCACCCGGGCCTCCAGCGCGCCGATCGCAAACGTGTCACCGTCGGCAAACAGCCGGTCCCATTGCGAGCCATCGGCGGCAAGGGCTTGCCAGTTGTAGATCTCCTTCCAGAGAGCCTGCACCTCGGTGACATGGGCGCCGATCGCCGTCGGCGCGCCGGTCCTGCCCTTCAGGTAATGGGCGGCGGAAAAATGATCGGCATGCGGATGGGTGTCGAGGATCCATTCGAGCGCCAGGTGCTCGGCCGCGATATAAGCGAGAATGGCATCGGCGCTTGCCGTACCCGTTGCCCCCGAAGTCTCGTCGAAATCGAGCACCGGGTCGATGATAACGCAGCGCTTCGTCGCCGGATCGGTCACGACATATTGCACGCTTGATGTGCCAGCATGGAAGAAGGCCTTCACCTGAGGCGCCTGCCCTGCCCACATCTTCAGAAAGCGGAGCGCATTGGAAAGATCGAAGCCGTACTCCTTGCCCAACGCTTCAATTTCCCCCGCACTCATCCGCCCGTCGAGCGCCTCGGCGAGCGCATAAAGGGTCAGCGCCCGCGCACCGCTCTTGCAATGCGCAAGCACAGGCCCCTTGGCATCCGCCATCGCCGCCCGGAAGGCGATAATATCGGCCTCGGTGATCTCGGCGCCCTTCACCGGCACGAAGCTGTAGGAAAGGCCGGCGGCCGCCGCGGCCGCCTTTTCCGCCGCATTGCCCGGCTGGCCGGGATCTTCGCCATCCGGCCGGGCATTGATGACGCCGGCAAAGCCACGCGCCGCGAAATCGGCAAAATCCGCGGGCTCCGGCTGACCTGCCACCGATATGAGCTCATTGACCTTCACGGCTGTCATCGAAGCCCCGCCCCGTCCGCATCAATCAGATCACATGTATATTAGCACGATCTCACGAGTGTATTGCCGAGCGCAAGAAGAGTTATCCGTCGCATGGCGCCGGCTAGGCCCGGGCTCGGCTCCCGCCTCAAAACGACAGTGCCGCAGGACCCGCTTGATGTCGGCTAGCACGTCGCCGAATGACGGCACGGCGGCTGCCCACCCGACAGCAAAAAAGCACCGCCAATCAAAACTGACGTGAACCGTGCGCGGTCAATCTATTTGAACCGCGGCTCAAAGTTCGCTGCCTCCGGTTCGAGCGTCGCCGATCGGCGGCCCTCGCCGGTCGCAACCGCGTCATAAAAAGACTAGTTCTGGCCCTGCAAGCGGTCCATGACCTCCAGCAGCAGGTCGGCACAAGCTTTCATCGGCTCGTCCTCTGCGCATCTCAGATCAATCCGGGTGTTTCCGTCCTCGATCTGGAAATGCGCAGCCTTGGACGGTGGCGGCATTCGATGCCCCCGGAAACCACGGAAACCCATGTCGCCCCTCGAACCATGCCATCGGTAATCGGGGCGATCTCTCGACCGTCCATCCGGTTCGCCCATCATCCGCTCGTCGTCGCCGGGAGCAGCCGGAGGCGGTGGCGGCGGCGCGCTGGGCTCAGCCGCTGCCGGCGGAGTTCCAGCAGATGACGGGGCTGGCGGTTGTTGTGCGAAGGCGGTGCCGGCGAGTGCGGCAAGAGCAAGGCTTGATAGCAAAAGTCTTTGCATGGGATCGATCCTTTCGGAGCCGTGGGCATGCCTATAAACACCGCGGCTGGCCTTTGGTTCACACACTCTTCCGCTGTGAGCGAAATCCGCAGAGGATGTGGCAGCGATCCCGACGGCAACAATCACAGGTGTGTCGCCGCCCCGGACTTCTTTCGCCTCGCCTCCGCCTTGTTGCGCGTTTATCCTCATCGTCGATTCGCTGTCCGCGACGAGGCGCGGGCGCAAGATTGCATCAAAGGAGAGTGCGATGACGGACGCCAAGAGCGGCATTTCGGGATTACGGCCGCATATTACGGTTATCGGCGTCGGCGGGGGCGGCGGCAACGCCATCAATAACATGATTGCGGAAAAGCTGGCGGGTGTCGAATTCGTCGCCGCAAACACGGACGCCCAGGTTCTCGCCACCTCAAAGGCGTCGCGCCGGATTCAGCTCGGGGCGAATGTGACGGAAGGCTTGGGTGCCGGTTCGCTGCCTGAGGTCGGTCACGCAGCCGCCGAGGAGTCGATCGACGAGATCATGGATCACCTGGCTGGCTCGCATATGTGTTTCGTCACCGCCGGCATGGGCGGCGGTACGGGCACCGGCGCGGCCCCGGTCATCGCGCGCGCCGCACGCGCGGCTGGCATCCTGACGGTTGGCGTCGTCACCAAGCCCTTCACGTTCGAGGGCAATCGCCGCATGCGGACGGCCGAAGTCGGCATCGAGGCGCTTCGTCAGGCCGCCGATACTGTCATCGTCATTCCCAATCAGAACCTCTTCCGCATCGCGGACGCGAAAACCACCTTCGCCGATGCCTTCATGACAGCCGACCGCGTGCTCTTTGCCGGCGTCGGCTGCATCACCGATCTCATCGTCAAGGAAGGCCTGATCAACCTCGATTTCGCCGATGTGAAGTCGGTCATGCAAGGCATGGGCCGCGCTATGATGGGCACCGGCGAAGCCGCCGGCGAAAGCCGGGCGATGAAGGCGGCGGAAGCGGCAATCGCCAACCCGCTGCTCGACGATATTTCCATGAAGGGAGCCAGGGGCGTGCTGATCTCGATCTCCGGCGGTTCGGATATGACGCTGTTCGAAGTCGACGAGGCGGCAAGCCGTATTCGCGACGAAGTGCAGGACGACGCCGATATCGTCGTCGGCGCGATCTTCGACCGCAGCCTGGACGGCAGGTTCCGCGTTTCCGTCGTGGCGACCGGCCTGGAAGCTAGCGCTCCCCCGCTATCGGCGCCCAATCACACGGCCGAACAAGTCCAGACGCGCACGTTGCAATAACACGCCCGCAGTATCCTGGCTTGCTCGCGGCTCCGGCCGGACAAACGTCGCTCCATCGCATAAAGTACGCGATAGGGCGACGTCACCGTTCGGGGGCCAAGGCTATCGGGCGAACAATATCTCCGAGATGTTGTGCACCACGGAGATTTCGTCGGTCATGGAGTTGGTGATGTAGATGGCATCCGCCGCCGCGTCATAGGACACGTTGGTGGTGGAGTCGTCTCCTGGTATGGCGATGTTGACATCGATTGCCGTCTTGATGCCGGTCTTGAAATCGAATGCCGTGCTCATGTGCTCGCTGCCGGACGAATCGCCGAAGAAGAACGTGCCGTCGACGGCAAAGCCGTAGCCGAGTGCGCCCGCCGCGAAGGTCTTGGATTCGATCGGGTTCAGCGTGTCGGGGTCGATCTTGGAGACCTGCCAGGTGGAATCATCGATCCGGCCGACGACGTAAATGCCGGTCGAATCCTGCATCGTGTTGACCGCAGTGAAGCCGTCCCAGTCGAACGTACCCGCTCCATTCTTGCCGATAAGGCCAGGGATCGGGTCGCCCTTCTGATCGAGCGATCCGTCTGCGGCATCCCACTTTGCGAGATAGGTCTGATCCGGGAAAGGATCCTCTTCCCCCCTCGCCTCGTTGGTTCTTCCGATGATTGCGCCGCCGCGGACCGTAAAATAGGTTCCGCCGATATCATATTGGCCAAGGTCATAGTCGCCAAGAGAGATGGCGCCGCTGGCGTTGTCGGCCTCGAATGCGGAGGCGTTGTCGTAGATGTAAACCATGGAATCGTCGGGGAAACCATGGCCGGAGCTGACGTAATACCTGCCCGTCAGCGGATCGATCGCAACCCCTTGGAGTTCGTAATGGTCGAGGAAAGGCCGCACCGCCTCCGCCTGCGCCTCGACATGATCCGTCTTGACCGACTTGCCATCCGTGACGCCGTTCACCGTCAGTGAGATCACGCCGGCATCCGTGTGTCCGGTGCCGTCGGAGACCTTGTAATATTCAAGCGTCTCCGTGACATGCGCGCCGTCGTTGAGCCCTGCTTTCACGGCCGGGTCGAGATCATAGGTGAAGCTTCCGTCGGCTGCGAAGTGGAAGGTACCGAACTCGCCGGAGACCTCGGTGCTGCGATCGGTGCTGACGCTGGCGCCGTCGACCGAGCGCAGAAAGAGATGGCCCGCCTCCCCGTCGAGGTCGTTGGCAAGCACGTTGCCTTCCATCGCGCTGCCTTCGCGGAAGGTGAAGCCATCGTCGACCGCGACCGGCGGGCTGGTCACGCCATGAATGTCGAGCGTGAAATGGCCGACATCGGTATTGCCGGCGCCATCGGACATCTTGTAGCCGATCGTCTCGCGCAGCGTCATCCCGTCCCGGAAATCCAGCTTGGCCGCCTCGTTCAGCGTATAGGTATAGGAACCGTCGGCCTTGACGTGAAACATGCCGTACTCGCCGGCGATATCGGTGACCTGCCCGCTCTGCTTGGCGACAATCCGCTCGCCGTCGAAGAAGCTGAGCGCCATGTGGCCGCTGGCGCCGGCCACGTCATTAGCCAGCAGATTGCCTGAGATTGCGTCGCTTTCGGAGACGCTGAGGTAATCGTCGATCGCTGTGGGTGCAGACACTGTCATGGATATCTCCTTCAAGATCCATTTCGCCGGTCAGCCGGAAGGAAAGCAGCCTACGCGGCGTGGGTCAAATGATTTTCTAGTGAAAGTAGTATTTTAGGCTTTCACAGCTTTATTGTGTTATGCATCTCGGCATGGGAAGCGGAGGGCCAGGAGGCGAGTTTGGCGACGAAGCGATAAGGCAGGCGGGGATTCTTTCACGCGTCCCCTCGCCTCACTTCCTCCACCAGACCCCTGATCTTCACCATATCCGTCGTCGCGAACCAAGCGGAGATCGGTCAACTTCAGGGTTTTCGCCGCCAGCAGCAGCTTGGCATTGGCTGATGCGGCAATCCGCAGGCTCATGCGCTCATCGTCTTCAACGGGCGCTCTCGGCATGGCACGCTCTGTGCTTATTCGAAGCGTAGGTATGATCCTGACGCATGTCACCCCAGCACCTGCCTGATCTTCTCTGCATCCTCCGCCGTCGCGGGATTATACACCACCATGCTGAGGTCGGGCCGGCCGTCGACTTGAAACGCCGAATATTCGAAGGAAAGCAGCCCCAGCACCGGGTGTTTGATGTGCTTGGCGCCCTCGCCGTGGGTGCGCACGTCGTTGTCGCGCCACATGGCCAAGAATTCCGGGCTCTTGCGGCAGAGTTCGTCGACCAGCGGCTCGACTTGCTCCGCAGCCCCCGCACGCGCCGCATCCACCCGGAAGGCGGCGACGACGAGGCGGGCCACACTTTCCCAATCATATTGGGCGGCGCGCACGCGCGGGTCGAGGAAGATAAAGCGCAGCACGTTGCGCTCTTCCGGCGGCAGCGCGCCGTAATCGGTGAGCAGCACGGTCGCCGCGCGGTTCCAGGCGACAACGTCCCAGATGGCGTTGCGGATCAGCGCCGGGCTCGGGTCCAGCGCATCGAGCACGCCCTGCAGGCGCGGCGTCACGCCTTCCTGCCTGCGATAGCGTACCTCCGGCGGCCGACCAAGGCCGATGAGGAAGAGATGCTCACGCTCGACATCGGTCAGCATCAAGGCGCGCGAAATCCGGTCGAGCACGTCGGCGGAGGGCGCGCCGCCGCGGCCCTGCTCCAGCCAGGTATACCAGGTGGGGCTGATATTGGCGCGGCTCGCCACCTCTTCACGGCGCAGGCCCGGCGTGCGCCGTCTCTCCCCCGCGAAACCGAAGGCGGCCGGATCGAGCTTGGCGCGAAGGCCCCTGAGATAGGAACCCAGCCGGTTTTCGGAGGTAACGAATTCGCTCATCCTGTTAGCCATTATACCATGATAAGGTCACTACTTTACCATGATAGCGCTCTCGCCGATACCTGTCTCCAGCCTACCAGGAGATATCGACATGCGCATATTCGTCACCGGAGCCACAGGCTGGGTCGGCTCGGCCGTCGTCAACGAACTGATCGCCGCCGGCCATCAGGTACTCGGCCTCACCCGCTCGGAAAAAGGCGCCAAAGAACTGGCGGCCGCCGGCGCTGCGATCCATCGTGGCACGCTGGAAGATCTGGAAAGCCTGAAGTGCGGCGCGGCCGAAACCGACGGCGTGATCCACACCGGCTTCAACCACGATTTCTCGAACTTTGCCGAAAACTGCGCGCTCGACCGGCACGCCATCGAGGCGATCGGCGAAGCCCTCCAGGGCTCCGACCGGCCGCTGCTGGTGACCGCAGGCCTCGGCCATGCATCCGGCCGTATCGCCACCGAGAACGACCCGCCGATGCCGACCACCGAGACCTATCCCCGCGCCTCGGAAATCACCGCCGTATCGCTTGCGGCGCGTGGGCTGCGCGCCTCCACCGTCCGGCTGCCGCCCTCCGTGCACGGCCATGGCGACCATGGCTTCGTGCCGATCCTGATCGAGACCGCCCGGCGCACGGGCATGTCCGCCTATATCGGTGAAGGCCAGAACCGCTGGCCGGCGGTGCACAGGCGCGATGCCGCCCGGGTCTATCGCCTGGCAATCGAGCGCGGAGCTGCTGGCGGGCCGTTCCTCGCCGTCGCCGAACAGGGCGTCGTCTTCAAGGAGATCGCCGAGCTGATCGGCCGTCGATTGAACGTGCCGGCCATCTCGCTCTCGCCGGACGAAGCAGCGCAGCACTTCGGCTGGTTCGGAATGTTCGCCGGCCTCGACGTGCCGACGTCGAGCGCGAACACCCGCGCATTGTTGGGCTGGGAGCCGGAACAGCCCGGGCTGCTCGCAGACATCGATCATCCGGCGTATTTCGGCGGATAGGCTACCGGTGATGGAACGCGGAAGCAGGCGAGACGTTGCCACGATTCCGCTTCTCCCTCGGGGGAGAAGATGCCGGCAGGCGATGAAGGGGCCACGCGGCACACCTTCCAATATGACAGCCGCGAAGCACGAGCCGGCGCGCCGCAAGCCTGCTACCGCATCCGCCCTTCATTCATGTCGGCCGGATCGTAATTGACATCCCAATCCTTCTTCGGCTTCTTCGTCCCCGGCGGATCCCTGTTCACCGTAGCGTCCTCCGAGCCGGTGATGACGGTCGGCTTGGCGCTGGCGACGCCGCTGGCTTTGCGGTCGGCGCGGGATTTGGCGAACTGGCCGGCGGCGTCTTTTTCGGGGTGGGTCATCTCATTCGCCTTTCTGCTTCATCGCGTCGCCCAGATCCTTCATCTCGGGGTCGCGGTTGTTTTCGCCTTTCGCGTCGCGGTTCTTATCGGGATCGTCTTTGGGTTTCAGGTAGCCGCGCGGGGTATTGCCCTTCGGGCCTTCCCAGCGTGGGGATTGATCGGTGGTGCCGGGCGCACCGTCTCTGGGGGTCGTCATGCCCATTGTCGTTTCTCCTTGGTTGAACAGGGAAAACCGCAAAGTGCGGCAACTGTTCCCGGCTTATCGAAGCGAGGCGAGCCTCGTGCAGCCAAAGGCAAGCAGCGCGACGGCGGCATTGACCGCATGCGAATATTCCCACTGGCGACGCAGCGTCTCCCAATCATCCGGCTGCAAGGTCGCTGCGTTCGCCGGCTGGGTGAAAAGCATGAAGATGACGAGGTTGAGCACGATCGGCACAGCGGCAGCGTCCGAGAGCGTCTAGGCCGGCGCATCGGCCTTGAGCACGATGGCATTGCCGATATTGGCGAGGAAGGCGAGCGCCAGCAGCAGGCCGACGATCCGCCAGTCGGCGCCGGCGCGATGAGCGCCAGGCAGGTAATGATGACGGCAAGGAATCTGATGAGGGCGGAACCGGCGCCGGCAGGCGAGCTTCCCCGAAAATATGGAACTCACTCCTGCCCGAACGGTTCCCCTGAAGTCCCCAACCCGAGACATGGAGCCCGACATGAGCAAGACGAACGTCCGCGAACTTCAGAAACGCGCCGAACAGCAGGTCAGAAATACCAGCGCCGGCGGCCACCTCGGTGGCACCTATTTCGGCCAGCAACCCGACGGAAAAACCGCCTCGGATACGACCAACGACAGCGCCAAGGCCCGGCCGAACGACGGCAGCAATTGAGCAGGCACGGCCTCAAGGACAAGATATCCGACCAGCTCATCGATCACTCACCGCGGGGCTGCGCGGTGAGTGATTCTTGGAACAGACGTGAGCGCGGCCGGCTTTCCTCCAACGTCTACCATCTTCAGCGCCTGTCATTGAACGGCGTCGACCATTTCGTCGAGATGTCGTGAAACTTCTTGTCCCCGATCGACTTTCTACAACGAGGCGAAACAAGGAGCTCCAAATGTCCGGCGAAGCCGAAAACAACGCTAAAACCGCCATCGTTCCGGTTCAGAGCGCGTCATTAGCCGAGCAAGCCGCCACCGCGGCGGCGCTTGAAGACATGCAAAAGGCAAGCCTCGAACCCCTTCAGGCCGCGCCGGCGCCGGCGCCGGCAGCGGCGCGATTTTCCTGGCACCTCGATCCGCAGGAAATGGCCAAGCTGATCTCTGATCTATGGACACTGCCAATGGTCTTCTGGTCGACGGGCCAATTCTTAGCCTATTCCCTCTGGCTGTCCTCGCTGCCTCCTGCGGCCGAAACGATGGATCCGATCGGTCAACGCATGGTTTAGCAAAGCGATCGATCGCCGGCCATCACTCCAGAGCTCTATGGAACGTCGCCTTTCCGCCCTCATTCCAGGCATATTTCCGGATGAGGGCCGGAGAGGCAAAGCGCCGGCGCCAGGAGCAGGCGCAGCCGGGTGGCCGCTTTTCAAGCCCAGCGCAGGCGGTTTATCCCTTGATATCCGGCTCGACGACCTTGGCGAGGTTGCGCAGCGATTCCTGCCAGCCGAGGTAGCAGGCCTCGGGCGGGATGACGTCGGGCACGCCGGCCTGGGTGATGTTCACTTCTGTGCCGACCGAGACTTTTTTCAGCGTCACGGTCACGTCCATTTCGCCCGGCAGGTTGGGGTCTTCGAACTTGTCGGTATAGCGAACCTTTTCGCCCGGGACGAGCTCGAGGAATTCGCCGCCGAAGGCGTGGCTGTTGCCGGTGGTGAAATTGCGGAAGGACATTCTGAAGGTGCCGCCGACTGCCGGTTCCAGATGATGCACGGTGCAGAGAAAACCGTTCGGCGGAAGCCATTTGGCGAGTGCGTCTGCCTCGATGAAGGCGCGATAGACCTTTTCCGGGCTGGTCGCGAGAACGCGGTGCAGGCGTATGGTGTTCGGCATGGTCGTGATCCTCTGATGGACGGAATGAACGAGCTAAGGACGGACAAGCCTCTGCCGATCCGACATGGGATCGATCTTTTCTTCGAGGAAAATCGCTCGGAGCCGTGCGGGTATCAGCTCGGCATGCCCTCGAACTGCGGAAGGTGCAGCGGCGTTGCCCAGGCCAACCGCCGTTTGGTGAACATCTCGACTCCCGGCTGTATCAGTTCTGGCCGGTCCAGACTGCCGAGGGTGATAAAGACCAGGCCGGGGAAACTTTCGAGGTTGCTGCTGAACAGCCTCGCCCCGCAATCGGGGCAAAAGTTGCGATCCAGCCCTTTGCCGGAATCGGCGATGTAGTGAAATGCTTTCGGGTTGCCGGCCACCAGGGTGAAATCATCCTGCGGCACGGCAAAGAAGGTGGCGGCCTCGCCGCCCGAGGCCTTCTTGCAATCCAGACAATGGCAGTCGGCGACAAAGGTCGGATCGGTATCGAAGGTAAACTGCACCGCGCCGCAGGCGCATTTCCCAGTATACTTCTTGCTCATGCCAAGCGCCTTTCCTCTGGTGTTGGAATGCCGACCCATTGGCCTCAGGCCGCAGCCTGCTCGCCCAGCGCATTGAGCAGCAGGCGAGCGGCCTGCTTCGAAGAAGCCGGGTTCTGTCCGGTGATCAACCGATCATCCTGGACGACATGCACGGCCCAGTCTTCCGTCGCCGAAAACTTCGCCCCCTGCGCTCTCAGCACGTCTTCGAGCAGATAGGGCACGACCTCGACGAGATGCACGGCGGCCTCCTCGGAATTGGTGAATCCGGTGACCGTCCGCCCCTTGGCGATCGGCCCGCCATCGGGCGCCTTCACCTTCGTCAGTATCCCCGGTGCGTGACAGACGAGCGCCAGCGGTTTTCCGGCCGCAAGCGTCTCCTCGATGAGGGCGTGGGCGTTGCCGTCGTTGGTCAGATCCCAGAGCGGGCCATGGCCGCCGGGAAAGAACACCGTGTCATAATCGGCCTGGTCGACGTCAGACAGCTTCAACGTGTTCGCGAGGGCGGCTGTGGCTTCCGGGTCGCGTTCAAACCGTCGCGTGTCTTCCGTCTGAAAGGCCGGCTCGTTGCTCTTCGGATCGAGCGGAGGCTGGCCTCCCGCCGGCGAAGCGAGCGCCACCTCGGCCCCGGCGTCACGGAAGACGAAATAAGGAGCGGCGAGTTCCTCGAGCCAGAAGCCTGTTTTCAGGCCGGTATTTCCCAGCCGATCATGCGATGTGAGAACCATGAGAACTTTCATTGCCCAGCTCCTTCGGCCCGACCCGCGGACAAAGCCGTCCGCGTCCGTTCAACGGTGACATACTGCCTGCAATCTCATGCTGAATGCCGAAATCATAGATCGGCCGCCCGCGCGACACAAGCCTCAGCCCTCGACTGGAACCCACCGCGATCAAAACCGCGCGGAGGTTAAGGATTGTTAATCGGAAATGCCTAATGTAAATCTTACCGAGCATAAGTTGTGTGGGAACGGAGTTGCTATATTATCTGGTAGGATATTCGATTAGGGAGAACCTCCTGCATGCGGAAAGTTCCTGCTGCCCGTTTAGCCCTCGGAAAGCCGGAGGCAGAGAGCTTGATCGACCGGCTGTTGTTCTTTGACCGCGATTTCAATCCCATCGAGGATCTGCACGGCAATGTGCTGCCCTCATCCGTCAAGCCAGCCGCGTCCTTCTGGGAGCATTTTCCGGAGCTGGACAAATCAGCAATTACGCTCGCTCTCCGTTCGCTGGATGATAATTCCCAGCCTTTGCGCATATCGGGCGATCTCGGCGCCCCCGGCGCAAACGGCTTGACGATATACCGGATCGGCGACCTGTTTGCCGTCGTCCGATCCGAGGAACGAATTGACGACGAACGCGCAACGCTTTTGCATCTGGCGACCCATGATCCGCTGACCGGACTGCCGAACCGGCGCCAGTTCAGCGAAGATCTGACCGCCCTGTTGCAGGAAACCCAAGGCGCGAGCGAGACTCTGTCGCTGATGCAGCTCGACCTTGACGATTTCAAACCCGTCAACGACACGCTCGGGCATGCCGTCGGCGATAAGCTTCTTCAATCGGCGGCAAGGCGTATTCTTGCCTGCCTTTCCAGCGATGACAGAGCCTATCGGCTGGCCGGTGATGAATTCACGGTGATATCGGTGGGCTCGGGACATCCCGCCAAAGCGCACCGTTTGGCGGACGATCTGGTTGCCGCGTTCAAAAAGCCCTTCATGCTCGATGGCATCGCCGTCTTTGTCGGCACCAGCATCGGCATATCCACGGCTCCACCGGACGGGACAACTCCGGAGGAGCTCATGAAGGCGTCCGACCTTGCGCTCTATACTGCCAAGAAAGAGGGGCGCGGTCGGGCAAAAGCCTTCGACCCGGCAATGCTTGAACTGCTGGAGCAGCGGGAACTGCTGCGCCGCAGCCTGCGCATGGCCCTGGTGCAACAGCAATTCTATGTCGAATACCAGCCCATCGCAGAGGGCGG
Organism: Rhizobium binae; assembly: GCF_017357225.1. NCBI lineage: Bacteria > Pseudomonadati > Pseudomonadota > Alphaproteobacteria > Hyphomicrobiales > Rhizobiaceae > Rhizobium > Rhizobium binae. The sequence goes on from NZ_CP071604.1 coordinate 2,847,068, forward strand.
GTGCATCGTCGGCTTCGAAGCATTGCTGAGATGGCACCATCCCCTGCTCGGAAAGATCCCGCCGGCGTCGTTCATTCCGATGGCCGAGGCGGATGGAATGATGCCCGAGATCGGCGCGTGGGTTTTGGAGCAGGCATGCCATGAGGCGATGAAGTGGCCCGAGAGCTGCATCGTCGCCGTCAATCTGTCAGCGGCGGAGTTCCTGACAAGCGGCCTCACCGACCGAATTTCCCAGACGCTGGACCTTGTCGGACTTCCGCCCGAACGCCTCGAGCTCGAAATAACCGAAAGCGTGCTGCTCGAGCGGACCGTCAACAACATCGACACCCTGAACACTCTCAATGTGCTGGGCATCCGGATTTCTCTTGATGATTTCGGGACGGAATATTCGTCCCTGAGCTATCTGAAAACATTCCCTTTCGATACGATCAAAATCGACAAATATTTTATCACCGATCTCGAAACCGACCTCAAAAGCCAGGCTATCGTCCGCTGCATCGTCAACCTTGCGCATGACCTCGGCATGCAGGTGACGGCCGAGGGGGTCGAGACGCCGGGTCAGGCGGAATGGTTGCACAGCGTCGGCTGCGACAGGCTGCAGGGCTATTTGTTGAGCAGGCCGCTTGCCGTGGAGGCAATTGACGAATTCATTACCCGCGCGGACGCATCCAAGATCCACGCTCGACGATAGTGCTTTACCGGCTTTTCGCCATGCTTATAGATCGCATGCAAATCTGACGCTCCAGACAGACGAAAGGAGGGTGTATTGGAAGAGGAAGCATCCCGCTTCGACGACCACGCATTTGTGCCGATGGTATCGCTGGAAATGAACGTTGCGATGTTCAAATCTCAATGGCAGTTTTGCGACGAGATCACCGAATATCTCTCCGACATTCTCGGCCAAGGTCACAGCGATCCCGCGCGCTACGGCAACTTTCTTTCAGTCGCGGCAAATGAACTCATCGAACTCGCTTTCCGTGCGACAAACGGACGCGGCAAGATAAGTTTCAACCTCGCTCGCAGCGCCACCTACAATCGGCTGCGAATTGCGTTCCCTTGCGATGAGGAGTTTCGCCGCAAGCACGTGGAGGCAGGATCCGGCGAAATCCAGCCTCGCCTCGACGACGGGTCCGGTCACCTGGTCACGACATCCGATGGTGCTTTGCTCAGCAATTTGGCGACTATATTCGGCGCCGCCATCCATATCGAGAAGGACGGCGCGGACAGGATCGGTATCATCGCCGATTTCCCCTCGGCCGAGGATTTTCAATGACCCTGCTGCCCTTCACCGTGCGGTTTGATCCGACAAATCAGGAGGTCGTTCTGTCCGGCAAGATGCGGCCCGAAAGTGCTGCCGAGATTGCCGATGCGCTCGAACTGGTCCGGCAGAGTTTGGAAAAATACAGCGGCATCGTCTACCTCAACGTCAAACGTCTGACGCATATCAACATGACGGCCTTCACCGCTCTGTGCGACATCCTCGCGGCCGGCTGCCGAACGAGGCCGGAACGGAACATCAAGATCGTTACCTCGAGCGTGATGGCATGGTCTGCCTCGCTGTTCGAAATGCTGGCGACATCGCTGCCGAACCTGTCGGTCGAGGTTTACGATTCGGCGTTTTATCCCGGCCAGAGTTTTGTCGAGGACGAGTCCTTCATTCCCATCCTGCGCACGCAGACGAAAATGACCTGGAGGCATGAGCGCGAACTCTTGCCGCGCCACGGTCTGCGCAGCGGACTTGCTATGGCGGATATCTGCTGCGGCATCGGTGATTTCGCGGCCCTGGTTCAGCGGGAATTCAAACCGGCGCGCCTTGTCGCACTGGATCATTCCGTGCGCAGTCTCGACTATGCCCGCAGGGTCGCAGCCGACTTCGATCTGCAAGGCATCGAATATACCTATGGCGACGCCTCCCAGATGCTTCTCAAAGACGATCAGTTCGACTTTGTCACCTGCCGGCACTCGCTGCAGATTTTCGACCGCCCCGAGATGCTGCTGCGGGAGCTTTATCGCATCTGCAAGCCCGGCGGCCGTGTTTACATCACGAACGAAAAGAATTCGCACTGCCTGGGCGAGCCGCACGCCGAATCGATAAAATGGACTTACGAGGAAGTCGCCAAGCTGTTCAGCCACTTCGCCATGGATGTCGAGATGGGACCGAAAAGCCGCCATCTTCTCCTCAACGCCGGCTTCGATGACATCAAGGTCGACTGCTTCATGGTGACGAATCTCGACGGCGATCCCCAGGACTTCGCAGACATCATCGAAGCCTGGGAAAATGTCTATGCAGGCGAGATGGCGGTGCGCCGCGGCGACTCGGCGGATTTCATTCGCCGTTTCCGGCAGGGATTCAAGGATCACGTCTTTGCCGCCCTTCACCCCAAGGGTTATGCCGGCTGGCCGATCTGGGCAGCCTCTGGTCGAAAGCCGCTATGATGGACGAGCACGTATCGAAGAGACCGGTGGGACTTGGCTCGTTTCGAGCAAAGTTCATCCTGGTCGTCGGCGGCGCCGTCCTCTTTGACCTGCTGGTCAGCGGTGGCCTGGCACTCTGGAACGTTCAGAGGCTGTCGCGCGATGCAACGCTCGAGGTTGGCCAGGGCCTTGAAGCCGCAAGTCAGGAATATATCCGCACCTATGCCGACTCCACTGCGGCCCAGGTGAATTTGCTGCTGCGGCAGGTTCACAATGACGTCGACACTCTTGCAGGCGTGCTGCAGTCGCAGATCGACAATCCCGCTCGCAATTCCGATGTCGGCACGGCGATCGCCCGCACATCTCCCGGCAGCGTCAGCCTGATTTACGACGAAAGGGGAAAATGGTCTCAGAACGCGCCCGGCTCCGCTTCGGTCGTCAGCGTCTGGGGTTACCTGCTCGGCGAGGACCACCAGCCGAGGCCCGACATTGCGCGCGATATAGAGACAAGCGCGGTGCTCGACCTCGTTGCGCCCAGCCTGCTGCAGCATGGCGCCTCAAAACTGCAGATGTATTACATCGGATCGAAAGAACGGCCGATCTTCAGGACCGCGCCCTACACCGACCAGGCCCAGACCTTCGACCGGCTCTATCCCGGCCACAACGACGCGAATTTCTGGGACTTCTTTTTCCCCGGGCTTTATGAGTCCTGGCAGAGCTGGGCCAAGAATGGGGAAAGCCGGCCGGTCGCCGAAGACATCACCCAGACGGCGCCTTATACGGATGCCATTACCGGCAAGCTGATCGTCAGTTTCTTTCATCCGCTCTGGACAGCCGACAGGAAGGATGTCGCCGGGACGGCCGGCGCCGATATTACGCTCGATCAACTCGCCCAGACCGTGGAAAACGTCAAAGTGGCACAGTCCGGCTTCGGATTCCTGGCAATGTCCGACGGAAACGTTGTGGCAATCAACGCCACGGGCGAAAAGACGCTCGGCCTGGTTTCTGCGAGCGATGCCAGCGGAACCGGCGTGACCGGGCTGGAGCGCTCCCTGAAAGGAAGCTCACAGCCGGCCATCGCGAAACTGGCGCTCGACCGCGAACAGGGCATTCAGCACCTGCTGTTGCAGCGAGACGGCAAAGAAGTTCCCTATATCGTCATCGTCAAGAAACTCCCTGCGACCAATCTCTGGTCTAGCGGCCCGGTTCGGCAAGAGGCGATGCTGCTTGGAGTGGTTGTGCCGGAACGGGAAATCGACGCCTCCCTCTATGCCGCCCAGGCCAAGATTTCCGAGGCCACCAACCGGATCGTGATCTACCAAATCCTGGCAATCCTGATGTCGCTGCTGATCGTGACGATCGCTGTGTTTGCGGCTTCGAAGCGCATCACGAGCGGGATCAGCGCCCTTGCCGGCGCCGCCAAGCGGATCCAGGCGCAGGACTATTCCGTCAGAGTGGCGATAACGAGCAAGGATGAGGTCGGTGCCGCCGGTGAAGCCTTCAATAGGATGGCCGAACAGATCAGCTATCACACCGAAAATCTCGAACAGCTGGTCGAGGAACGAACGGCCCAGATCGAAGATGCCAAGGAAGAGATCTCGGCGCTGAACGCACAGCTTCAGCGGGAAAACCGCCGGCTTGGAACGGAACTCGCCGTTGCTGAGCGAATCCAGCTCATGGTTCTGCCGCTGCAACAGGAACTGGAAGACTTTCAGGACATCGAGATCGCAGCCTATATGCGACCCGCGGAAGAAGTCGGCGGTGATTATTACGACGTCCTGAAGAACGGCAGGCGGTTGAAGATCGGCATCGGCGACGTCACCGGCCATGGGCTCGAAAGCGGCGTGCTGATGCTGATGGTCCAATCCGTCGCCCGCGCCCTGCAGGAAGCAGGAAACACCGACGCTGTCGAATTTCTGGCCAATCTGAACAGCGCCCTGTTCAAAAACATCGAGCGGACCAGGATCGACAAGCATCTGACCCTCGCCTTTCTCGACTATGACGGCAAAGACATGATCCTGTCAGGACAGCACGAGGAAGTCGTGATCGTGCGGGCGAACGGCGAGATTCAACGCATCGACACCATGGATCTCGGCATCCCGATCGGGTTGGAAGCCGATATTTCCGCTTTCATCAAAACCCGCGAAATCGCGTTCGAGAAAGGCGACCTGATACTCCTGCACACCGACGGCGTGACAGAAGCCGAAAACGATGCGGGAGAATTGTTCGGCATCGAACGCCTGTGCCGAGAAGCGCTCCGCTTGAAGGATCAGAGCGCTGAGAAAGTCGTTTCGGAAATTGTCGCGACTTTAATGCTCTTTATCGGATCACAGAAGATCTACGACGACATCACGCTTCTCGCAGTGCGGCATAGGTGAGACATGACGGCCAAAACATACGGTCTCGAATCTCTAGTGGACATCAGCTTGGATTCAGGCGCTCGCCTCACGCTGAGCGATGGGCCGCTTCAGCTTGGATGGCGGCATTCGGGAATGACGTCGGACTTCATCGCCGAGATCATGGCTATGCCCTATTCCCGTTCGCGGAAGGATTACCTGCAGGCGCATCATGACATCGGATATCTCAGTAACGAGCTGATCGAAAACGCAGTCAAATTTCGACAGCCCGGCGAGATCTTGATCGAAGCCGGCATGGTCGAGGGAAGCTTTTTGATCAGGGTGCGGAACGCCATCGACAGTGAGACATCGTCTCGCTTTCAACAGCTCCTGCAACGCCTGCAATCCAAGGAACCGAGCGTTCTGCTTCTTGAGCAAATCGAAACCAACGCCATATCGTCAGCAGGCGGTTCCGGCCTGGGTTTGCTGACCCTTCTGAGCGATTACGATGCAAGAATGGCATGGACATTCGAAGAAAATAACGACCAGCACATCATACTGACGACGACGGCAGCCGTGGCGATGCCACCCTCCTCCAATTTGTGAGCCAAGAATGGAAATCAGCGACGAAAACTTCCGCGTATGGGCGGAGAAGAATGAAGTCTTTTTCGACGGCGTGTTCCGCCTGGCGGGGCCTGATGCCTATGCGCCGATTTATTCATTGATAACAACCCTCCTTCACGATGGGCACAAGCAGGTGACCTTCGACCTGACCGGTCTCGAATTCCTCAATTCCTCGGGCATCAATCTCCTGGCGAAACTGACGATCGAAGCAAGGAAAATGGGCGACCTTCTGCTTATTGTGAAAGGCACCAACCAACATCCCTGGCAGGCGAAATCACTGCCGAATCTGAAGAAGTTGCACCCGCTTCTCGATTTGCGCCTGGCCTGAGTTGGAGCGAACCCGTTTCGGCCGGAGTTTGAGGGGTGATGACCACCCCGATCTCCGCCATGCTCGGCCTTGAGCTGCCTCGAGCCGAGCATCCATACGGTTCACTAGGCCAGCGGCATGGGTCCTCGGGTCAAGCCCTGGTCAAACTTGGCCGCCTCAAAAAGCATGCCGCATCTCTGATGGTAACCGGTGCTCCGCTCCCAGTCGTCCCGCCGCCCTGATCTGCGGCCGCAACTCCATGAACGAGCAACTACCTCCGTGAAAGTGTATGCTGTAGCCGGCACAATCTCTCACCCAATCGGATGATTGGAATTACTGGTCCGGACTATAGCCTAAAACCTTCCGACGACTCGACGCGAGATGTCGGTGATCGGGCTCGATCTTCGCGACGCACTTTTTATTTAAGGAGCATGCCCGAGCAAGCAGATGTGGCTGGTGTAAAGGAGCCTTCATGGATGGAGCAGCCATGAACGGTCCGTAGGCCCATCGGACGATGCCCAAAGGCAACAACATGCGCAAAACAAAAGCAATCGGCCTAACGGCCTTGATCGCCCTGTATCTTGTCGGCGGCTTCAGCGCGAGACATGGAATCTTTCCTTGGCCGCAGCTTTCCGCGTTGAGGAAAATGGTTGGCGCAGAGAAGGCGGCGGCGTCAAGCCGTTATACTTTCGACGACAAGGAACGACTCATCGGGGATGAATCAAAAGCGTCCGTGACCTGCCCGACGCAAACTGATCGAACTGCTGTCTTGCTGCTTCTTGGTCAATCGAACGCCGCCAACGAGGGCGGACAACGGTACCGGTCACATTATGGGGCTCGCGTGGTAAACGCCTTTGACAAACGGTGCTTCATCGCGGCATCGCCGCTTCTCGGATCGACCGATGCCAAGGGAGAGTACTGGACGCTTCTCGCCAACGAATTAATCGAATCGGGACAAAATGACAGCGTCATCCTCGCACCTCTCGCCTATTCCGGATCTGAGGTCGCCCGATGGGCGGCAGGCGGTGACCTCAATGCTGTGCTGATCGAAACAACGAAACAGCTTCAGGCTTCCGGCTACCGGGTAACGAGCGTTCTCTGGGTGCAAGGAGAAAAAGACCTCGTTATGGGAACCACTGCGGAGGCCTATCGGGAATATTTCCTGTCGATGGTCGACACATTGCGTCAGCACGGCGTCGAGGCACCGGTTTACATTTCGATCGCATCGAAATGCCTCGAACCGAGCAACGGCGGCTTCAAGGAGCATTTTGCAGACAATCCGATCGTACGGGCGCAACTGTCCCTGCCAAAAAGCGGGCACGGTATCCGAGAGGGCGTAAATTCTGACGCGCTACTCGACGGAGACGACCGCTACGACGATTGCCATATCGGGGGCACCGGCGCGGAGAAGGTCTCGCTGGCCTGGCTGAACCTGCTGCGCGGCGATCGCCGACCAGAAACCTCGCGATAGTCTTCGCGCCCTATACAAATCAGACAGGATTCTACTCCACGTAAGCGTTCCGGCCCACTTGCTAGGGGCTGTCCCGTTCCGCGAGCGCGGTGAGCGCCGGACTCAAAAAATGCCCCGCCGAGACGGGGCAAGTCTGGCAACGAACCACACGGAGGAACACCGTGCGATCCTACTGTATTAACGAAAGGGCGCCTGCGAAGTTCCCTTAGGGTTCCGGACTGAGGGTCGCTACTCGCACCACTGATTCCTTTGGTAAGGTCGCGCGAATCTTCCTGCAGGACCGGAGTTCTACAAGCGAAATGCCCCGCCAGGACGGAGCATTTCGTATTACATGATGCCGCCTTAGCGATACCGCACGGAGGGGCGCGGCAATTTAAGAATGACATAGTCCGAAAAATCTTCAATTTACCTGAATTTACTAATCCGTCCGCGGAACTAGTCTTGCATTGAGATCAACTTGACTTAGGGTCTGACCCAACATTTCTGACATTACCTACGCGGCTCGGAATTGGCCAAATCGTCATCCGGTCACGTGAGTCCGGATCCGCAGACAGCCAACGCTCATCGCAGAGGCGGCGCCTCTGCAGGTCCTATCCTTTTGAGCCGCAGAGATCGGCCGAGACGATCGGCGCAACCACTCCGGCGATCAGGAGCGGCTGCGTCGCCTAGGACCATAGACGGTACCCTGAACCGGACCTCAGTCCGATGTGCAAGGCGCGATAGCAATCTATCCTTCAAATTAGTTCACGTCGTGCGGCGCACGGCATCTGATGGTTCCATTCGGAGGAGAGCGATGCGGATAGCAACCTTAGCGTCCCTGGCTGTGCTTTCGCTGGCAGTTGCAGCAAGCCCGGCAACAATTGTCGGGCTCGACATGGCTGCACTTGCAAAGGACGGCGGCAATGGTGGCGGGGGCGGCAGCGGCGGCGGACATGGCGGCGGCAACGGCGGCGGTCATGGCGGCGGCAACGGAAACGGTGGCGGGCGGAGCAGCGGTTCCGATCATGGCAACTCCAAATCGCAATCCGTGAGAGGCAAATCATCAGAGGCGCCGGGTAAATCCCAATCCGGCAAGACGGACATCGCAACCACCAGCAAGAAAGAGAAGAATCTTTCGGCGCAGATGGCCGGCCTGAATTCCTTGAAGCGGAATTACCGGGCTCTGATGAACACATCCGACCCGCGCATGGCCGCCATCTCGGCCTATGCCGTGGCTTATGCCCAATATGAAATCGATAACGGAATCGAGCCTTCTGCCGACGATCCCCTGCTGGGCGATCAGGCGCTGGAGGATGCCTTGGCTTCAGCAACCAAGACCGGCGAGGTCAGCCCGGCGGTTCTGGACGAAGCCAAGACCATTCTCGGGGTTGGCGACGCCGACGGCAAGATTGATCAGATCCGTACCTCGCTCGAGAACGCCGCGTCGGCGACGTCAGATGAATAGCCACGAGTGAGTTGCGAGCGGTGCGAAGCCACCGGAATAGCTTCGCACCGAACTATAGGAGCATTTCCGATTTTGTTTGAGTTCGGAAATGCTCTATTTTTTTGCCAACTCACCGGCAGGCCCAAAAAGGCCGCGATCTCCGCACCGACACTGAAGATATCCGTCCTTAAGGTGCCTCTCATTCGGCTGCCGCAATCAACCGGGTCGAGACCCGTGGCTCGATCCCGGTTGGGCTAGGGGCAGTTATCGGTACGAATGCATGACGGAACTCCGATCCTTCGCTCCATATATCTCCGCAGAGCCGCAAGTTGGCTGGACGATCGCGTAGGTCGCTTCGGCAGATGCGTTCGATCGTCGCAAGGCCACAATCGCATCCTGGGGTCCTTTCCAGCGATCAGGAAGTTTCGAACGCTCCCAGATAGCGGACAGCTGCCCAGATCCGGCACTGCCTTTCAAAATCTCGGTCACCTCGAACGTCACCCGCACCTTGGAGCGCATTTCCAAGAGGTCATAGCTGATCAGCGTTCCGCGAATGATCAGATCGGCCTCGAACAGACCGGAGAACATTGGACGAGGCACGGCGCACGCATGCGCGCTCACCGGGGCGGTGCTGATGACTAGCAACGTTGACAGCAGCAATCGCTTCATTCAGCCACCATATTTATGCGAAAGCTTTATCGAACCCCAGTCATGACAATGCGTCAAGCTCGTGAGGCGTTTCGGTGCTGGCCTGCTTTCCGAACCCTCTCACTCTCAAGCCGCCTTCCCAACCACCGCCTCGCCCATCGCCTGCGGCTTGCCGAGCAGATAGCCCTGCGCCTCGTCGCACTGTTCTTCGAGCAGCGTATCGAGCTGCGCCTGCGTCTCCACGCCTTCGGCCAGCACCGGCACTTCAAGGCTGCGGCCAAGCGCCAGGATGGCGCGGACGATGGCCTTGGATTGGGGGCTGGTCTCGACCTCGGCCATGAAGCTCTTGTCGAGCTTGATCTTGTCGAAGGGGAAGGAGCGCAGCGTTTCCAGCGAGGAGTAACCGGTGCCGAAATCGTCGATGGCGATCGAGACGCCGAGCGCCTTGATCTCCCGCATCGTGCGCAGCGCCTTCTCCTTGTCGACGATGATCGAGCTTTCGGTGATCTCGATTTCAAGACGGTGCGGGTTCAAGCCGGTCTCAGCGAGGATGGCTGAGATGACGGCAGCCATGTCGGCATGGCCGAGCTGGACCGGCGACAGGTTGACGGCGATCTTGTAGCCGTTGTTCCAGCTCGCCGCCTCCCGGCAGGCTTCCCTGAGCACCCACTCGCCGATCGGCAGGATCGCGCCGCATTCCTCGGCAAGCCCGATGAAATCCATGGGCGGAATGTTACCGCGTTGGTGATGCCGCCAGCGCAACAGAACCTCGTAGCCGGTGATCTCGCCGGTGCGCACCGATTTCTGCACCTGATAATGCAGATGCAGCTCGTTGCGGTCGATCGAGGCCCAGAGGTCGTTAGCAAGCGCGCGGCGGCGGCGCGCATTCTCGTCCATGGCCGCCTCGTAGAAGCAGACCCTCTGCAGCAGCGATTGTTTGGCGCGGTACATGGCAAGATCGGCGTTGGCCAGGAGGCCGTCGACGCTATCGGCATCGCTCGGATAGATCGCAACGCCGAGGCTGGCGCCGGTCTTGATCTCGAAGCCGTCGATGGCAACGGTGCCGGTGAGCGCGCCTTCCAGGCGCCCGATGAAATCGTGGAGCGCACTCAGCTCATCGAAGCGCTTGGTGGCCGCGAACTCATCTCCCCCGAACCGCGCGATGAACTCGCCCTCCTGCCGCGCAGCATCGAGGCGCCGGGCAAGCTCGACCAGCACCTTGTCGCCGGTGGCGTGGCCGTGCTGGTCGTTGACCTCCTTGAACTTGTCGAGATCGATGCCGATGACGGCGACATTGCCCCTCACCCGGTCGGCGATCATCATCTCTTCCGCAACGCTCTCGCCGAATTGCAGCCGGTTCGGCAGGCCCGTCAGCCCGTCATGCTTGGCGAGGAAGGCGACCTGCTCCTCGGATTTCAGCCGATCGGTGATGTCTTCGAAGGTGACGACCCAGCCGCCATTGGCAAGCATTTTGACATGCTGCTGGATCGAATTGCCGCTGGCATATTTATGGACGGCGCTGCCGACGCCGGAGCGGATCAGCGCCATGTTCCTGATATAATGCGCCTCGGCGAGTGCCGCCGCTTCCGCCGCACCGTCGATATTGGCGGCATAGCCGACGTCGACGATCTCACGATAGGTCATGCCGGGCCGCACCGAACCCTCGGGAAAGCGGAAGATTTCGAGATAGCGCTTGTTGCAGAGCACCAGCCGCTCGTTTTTGTCGAACATGCAGATGCCCTGCCCCATGTTTTCGAGCGCGACATCGAGATTGCGGGTAACCTCGGCGATCCGGTCGGCATCCGCCTTCTGCTTGCTGTTGTCCTTGGTGATCTTTGCAAAGCCGACCAGCTCGCCGGCCTCGTCATGGATCGCGTCGATGACGACATGGGCCCAGAAGGACGAACCGTCCTTGCGATAGCGCCACCCCTGGGCTTCGAACTTGCCCTCGCTGCGGGCGGTCTCGATCGCCCGCAACGGCAGGCCCTTCCGGCGGTCTTCTTCCGAATAGAACAGCGAGAAATCCTTGCCGACGACCTCTTCGGCGCTGTAGCCCTTGGTGCGCTCGGCGCCGGCATTCCAGTTGCTCACCTTGCCGTCGGGATCGAGCATGTAGATGGCATAATCGGTGACGCCCTGCACGAGCAGCTTGAAATTGCGCTCCGCCCTCGCCGCCTTGGTCTCCGAGCGCACGGCGAAGATGGCCGCCGCAAAACCCGCCGCCAGCAGTGAAAAGGTGACGGCGGCGATCGTCACCACCATGATCGCGGGCGAAATCAGCGTCGCGGGATCGAGCGATACCACGCCCGGCGTGACCGTCACGCCCGCCATCGCGGTGAAATGCAGCGCGACGACCCCTGACGTCAACAGAAGTGTGGGCGCAAGCCCGCGCAAGATCGGCCGCTCGCCCCTGCCCGCAAACCGAAAGGCGGCGATCGAAAAGGCGATTCCGAGACCGATCGACGCCGTCACGAACTGCTTGTCCCAGGAAATCGTTCCGGGGAATTCGATGGCCAGCATGCCGGTAAAATGCATCGACGCAATGCCGGCGCCGAAGAGCACGCCCGCCAGAATATTCGCCACCCACCTGTCATAGCCGATCTTCGCCGCAACCGCGCCGGCCGTCGCCACGATCGCGACCAGCAGCGAGACCAGCGTCAGCCCGGCATGATAGCCGACGACGACACCGGGATCATAGGCCAGCATGGCAACGAAATGCGTCGCCCAGATCCCGAAACCACCCGCCGCCCCCGCCGTCAGCAGCCACACCCACCGCGCAGCACCCGCGCACGATGTCGCCCGATCGAGCAGAACCATCGCGCAATGGCTGGCGAGAAAGCAGATCAAACCCGCAAGCCCGACAAGCGTGAGATCATGCTGCTCGGTGATGCATGTCAGAACGGTGAACATGGAAGAGGACCCTCGATTTGCGGGTCACACGCTATGGGGCGGGCGCTTAAGGAAGGTTGAAATGAAGCGGGCGGCGAGTGCGGAAATGCCGGTGTTTGGGAGGGTTGGGCGTGGGGTTGTAAGATTAGGGTTTATCGCGGGTGTCTTGGTATGGTGAATGGATTTTCGACTGATGCGGAGGGCGAGGTTCGGCGAAATGGGACTTCGCCTGCCCCACCGCGACAGGGTGCAGGCAGATCCGATACGCGTCGATCAGGCCAAGTTCGGTCAGGCTGTGGGGAGCTCCGGGCCGGCGACTTCGATCTCCCCAATTTCACCCAAGCACTGTGGTAGCGGACGTGGATGAGGGAATCCGGGATGCCGATCTTGCTAAGAAATCTGTCGTTACTGGTTGGAATAACGTTGGCGGTGCCAGCCTTTGGCAATTGCTTAACCGCCAATGAGACCAAACAGGGCGTGCTGCTGACCAGAGAAGCGCCTTTCTATTCCGTCTTCTACAAGCCGGACGGCCCGGTCCTCACCGAACAACGGCTGATGGAGCGCGACGGCTCGCTGCAGCCGGTGTCGGCTGTCTATGTGCACCCCTTGCTCGTCGAAAAGAGAGTGAGCGCCAGCGGGACGCATGAGCTGAAATACGCGAATGCGATTGCGTTGGACGATCTACCTGAGAAGAAGAACTGGCAATCCGACACCACGCTTTTCATCAATGGCAAAGAATCCGATTCGGGCACGACTTCTATGAGGTTCGACGGCTGGGGAGAGGAAACGATTGCATCTTGTTCCTACAAAGTCTGGGCCATCAACAGCCGTCTGAAACTGACGGAATTGCCTCCGATCATTTTCGAACAATACTATTCCCCCGAGCTTCATCTCGTTCTTCGTTCGGTAAGGCTGAGCACCGCCAACCAGCCACTGAGCGAGGTTCGATTTGATCGGTTCCAAATTGGCTGGGGCAACTAGGGGGACGTCCCCTCTATCATCTCAGAAAGCCCGCTGGGCGCTCCGTCCCTGCCTAAGGCTCTCTCGTCGCGAGTCGATCGTGATCCGAATTTTGTCGGTAGCTATACGGTCGAGCCGGACGAACTAAGCGCATCAACCAGCGTTCGACGTCGGGTTCGATCGGGGCGGAAGCCGGCGGACGGCTCGGCCGGACTACACCGTAAATGCACAGCAGCAACGTCTGCATGATGCAAGAAGCGACGCAGCGTGCTTCGAGGCTCCGTCCTCTCGGGCTGCGCACCTCAGCATGAGCGGCGTTGAAGTATACCGCGCTGGTAATCGCAGGCGCAGATGGATAGCACGCTCTCAAAGAGAGCCTGATCCTGAGGTGCCCCACAGGGGCCTCGAAGGACGAGGCGGGTGTGCGGACATCAGGTGCAATAAGCCAAGCCCGCGCTCCGGACCAGCGCACGCAGCACCATTTCTTCATCGCCCTTCAGCGCGCCTCACACTCACTCCTCCAACTCAACAATCGCACACCCATACCCCTCAAGCTCCAGCCTCCCCGCCACCAAGTGACGCAGAAGATATTTGATTTCGAGTCATCGGGCGGGGTGACGGATATTGCGACGCTTAATGTGAGAGGTTCTTCTACGTCTGTGGCTTGAGGTGAGAGGGCGCGTAGGGATCTCGAGGAAGTCGCGGCGAAGGCGCGTGCAAAATCCGCGACGCGGTCCGCGTAAGAAGAGTCCCGTTCTTACCGGAAACCCCAGCCGGGTTGCGGATACATTTGCTTACAGAAATACCGCTTTCCCGACACATGCCTGGTTCAATCATCGACTGAAATGGCGATGCGGCCGATGCGCCGCAATGTCAATTCAGGAAGGATGACACGATGAAAATGACCCAGGCGATAGCGCTCGCCCTTCTCCTCGGCGGCGCGGCGACGGCGCATGCGGAACAGCCGCTGCAGCGCACCGACCTCGTCAGAAGCGATATCGATGCACCCGGCCACGAGGCCGTTCAGGTGCGGGTCGATTTCGCCCCGGGCGTTCTTGCGCCCAAGCACGCGCATCCGGGCGAAGAAATCGCCTTCGTTCTCGAGGGCACGCTGGAGTACCGGCTCGACGGTCGGGAGTCGGTGACGCTGAAGGCTGGCCAGTCGCTGTTCATTCCCTCCGGCCTGGTGCATTCGGCCAGGAATGTCGGCAGCGGCAAGGCTTCGGAGCTGGCGACCTACGTCGTCCGCAAGGGCGAAGCGCTGGTCGTGCCCGCCAAGTGAAGCCATGCCGGCATTGGGGCGGGCGCGGGCAGCACTCTCCGCGTGGCCCCCGCCCCTTGGCTCAGTTTAAGCCTATTGCTGCGGCTGCGCCGGCGGCGGGGTGCCGATCTTTTCCAGAACCTTCTTGGCGAGCGCCGGGTCGCTCTGCGCGGCCGTCAGGATCGACGAATATTCCTCGACCGAGATGTCGTTGGAGGCTTGCACGGTGTCGACCATCTGCTGCTTGGCTTCTTCCTGCAGCTTCTGCTTGGCAGCCTGGTCCTTGGTCGCGTCGATCTTGGCCGAATATTGCTGCCGGACCTTGTCGACCTGCAGATAGGCAACGGCAAAGGCTTCCAGCTTCTGATCGCTGACGGGCGTCGCCGTACCAGTGCCCCCGCCCTGCCCCTGCATCGGCGCCTGGCCCTGTGCCGGCGGTTGCTGTTGCGCCTGGGCAAGCTCGGTCGCAGATGCCGGGCTGAATGCAAGCAGGCTGAACACCGCGGCGGTCATCGTTGCGAGGGATGTGTAACGAGTGATCATTTTCATTCCTTTTCCGGTGATTTGGACGGCAGCAAAGCCGCTTCGGTCGATCGCTCAGCGCTCAAAAAGGCTGGCGAGGTCGCGACGATGAAGCCGGAAAAGGGCTCGGTGCGGCGGTAACGGGGCCATTTTCTGACCATTGAGCGGCGGCTTTGTGGCCCGGACTCAACCGCTACCGCGCAAACCGGCGCGCCCCGGCGACGCAGAGAATGACGGCGACCGTCACGGCGAGCATGATCCACGTGACCGGTTCGTGCAGCAGGGTTGCGGCGAGCGCCAGGCCGAAAAACGGCTGCAGCAGCTGCAGCTGGCCCACGGCGGCAATACCGCCTAGCGACAGGCCGCGATACCAGAAGATGAAGCCGATCAGCATCGAAAACAGCGAGACATAGGCAAGACCGATGAGTGCGGGCGTTTCGATGCCGGCAAAACTCGCCGGCCGATGCAAGAAAGCGACCGCCACCATCACCGGCAGCGACAGCACCAGCGCCCAGGAAATCACCTGCCAGCCGCCGAGCGTGCGTGAAAGCCTGCCGCCTTCGGCATAGCCGAGGCCACAGGCGACGATCGCCGCCAGCATCAAGAGATCGCCGACCGGCGAGGCCGTCAGGCCCTGCGTCAAGGCAAAACCCGCCACCAACGCGCTGCCGAGGCCGGAGAAGAGCCAGAATGCCGGCTTCGGCCGTTCTCCGCCGCGGATCACCCCGAAGATCGCTGTCGACAGCGGCAGCAGACCGATGAAGACGATGGAATGGGCCGACGTGACATGCTGCAGCGCCAGCGCCGTCAGCAGCGGGAAGCCGACCACGACGCCGAGTGCGACGACGACGAGGGAGATGAGATCGCGCCGGCTCGGCCGCTTTTCGCGGAAGGCGATCAGCAGGCCAAGCGCCAAAATTCCGGCGATCGCCGCCCGCGCGACGGTGAGGAAGACCGGATCGAACTGCATCACCGCCACGCGCGTCGCCGGCAGCGATCCGCTGAAGATCAGCACGCCGATAAAACCATTGATCCATCCCGATGCCATGCGGTCCATGATGCACTCCTTGTCTTGTCGCCCCCTTATCGGCCGGTATGGCTGGTTATGACAGGGACAGTCTGATACGGTTCGGCAAAACTGTTATGGTGCAGGAAGCAGTACGGATGGATGAGGGCACAGCGGCGCGCACCCGCATCGACATGGTCGTCGCGACGATCCGCCAGCGCATCGCCGGGCGCAGCCTGACGCCGGGCGCCAAGCTGCCCTCGGTGCGGGGGCTGGCGGCGACGTTGAAGCTGTCGACGTCGACCGTCGTCGATGCCTATGAGCGCCTGGTCGCCGAAGGCGCGATCCTGGCAAGGCCGGGTTCCGGCTTCTATGTCGCCAACCAGGCGGCGCCCTTTGCGCTTGCCGAGGCCGGACCGAAACTCGACCGTGCCATCGATCCGCTCTGGATATCGCGGCAATCGCTGGAGGCAGGCGAGAGTGATCTGAAGCCCGGCTGCGGCTGGCTGCCGCCTGCCTGGCTGCCCGAGGAAGCCGTGCGCCGTGGGCTCCGGACGCTTTCGCGTGCCGATGGGCGGGCGCTTGCCGACTACGGCCAGCCGCTTGGCCTGCCGCCGCTGCGCCAGCTGATTTCGCGGCGCATGGGCGAACGCGGCATCGAAGCCTCGCCCGATCAGATCATGCTGGCCGAATCCGGCACCCAGGCGATCGATCTGCTCTGCCGTTTCCTGCTGGAAGCGGGCGATACGGTGCTGGTCGACGACCCTTGCTACTTCAACTTCCATGCGCTGCTGCGCGCCCATCGGGCCAAGATCGTCGGCGTCCCCTACACCCCGTCCGGCCCCGATATCGAGCTGTTTGCCCAGGTGGTCGCCGAACACCGGCCGCGGCTCTACATCACCAACTCCGCCATTCACAACCCTACCGGCGCGGTTCTGTCCCCCGTAACCGCCCACCGGCTCCTGAAACTCGCCGAACAGTTCGATCTCACTATCATCGAGGACGATATCTTCGCCGATTTCGAATATTCGCCGGCGCCTCGCCTGGCCGCCTTCGACGGGCTCGAGCGGGTCATCCATATCGGCAGCTTTTCGAAGACCTTGTCTGCTTCCGCCCGCTGCGGCTTCGTCGCCGCCAAGGCGGAATGGGTCGACGGCCTGACCGACCTCAAGATCGCCACCTCCTTCGGCGGCGGCCGGATGGCAGCGGAACTGGTGCTGAACGTCTTGAGCGACGGCAGCTATCGCAAATATATGGAGACGCTGAGAAACAGGCTTTCCCGGGCGATGGGCGAGGTCTCGGCCCGGCTGAAAGACCTGGGCATAACGCCTTGGCTGGAGCCGTCTGCCGGGATGTTCCTCTGGTGCCGGCTGCCCGATGGCGTCGATGCGGCCGACGTGGCGCGGGCCGCGCTGGAGAGAAAGATCGTGCTTGCCCCCGGCAATGCTTTCAGCCTGTCGCAGTCGGCGACGAATTTCATGCGGTTTAATGTGTCGCAGACACTGGATACGGGGGTATTCGAGGTGCTGGGGGATGTGCTGGGGAGGCAGATGAAGGGGTGAGCGAACGCACTCGCCGATGCCCGTCGCTCGCGCTCCGGGCATTCGCTCCTATCGTCGCTCACCCCCTCATCTGCCTGCCGGCATCTTCTCCCCGCTGGGGAGAAGGGGTGTGCGGCAGCGTCTCGCCCTTCCTAAAGAAGCGTGGTTGGTAAACAAGGAAGTGGCCGCACGCTCCCCTCTTCGCCCCACCGGGGGAGAAGGTGGCCCGCAGGGTCGGATGAGGGGGCGGCACGGCACGCCCTTCATCATCATCACCCCGCTTAACACCCCCACACCTCAAAACGACCGATTGAGCGCCTTGTCGTTCTCCAGGCGCGTCACGCAGCCCTCCAGCTTGGCGAGCAGCAGGTCAAAGTCGAGCGGTTTGGTCAGATAGTCGGCAGCTCCGGCGCGCAGGCCGGCGAGCGTGTTTTCCCGGTCGGTCAGCGCCGTCAGCATGATAAAGGGAATGTTGGAGAGTTCCGGGTGATTGATCTGGATTTCCGCCAGCAGCTGGTGCCCGTCCATGACAGGCATGGAAATATCGCTGATGATGATGTCGGGCCATTTTGACAGGATCATTTCCAGGCCTTCGGCGCCGTTCGAGGCCTCAAGCGTCTTGTAGCCGGCTTCGCTCAACTCTTCGACGAGGAGATTCCGGATCTCGATTTCGTCTTCTATGCACAGGACGGTGACCATGAGCTCTTCCTTAAGCTGCGACTTGTTGATCCGACAATAGAATCTCTATTGGCAGAGAAATGGTGAATGTTGTGCCCTTGCCAAGCTCGCTCGTCACTTCGACGCTGCCGCCATGCAACTCGACGACCTGCTTGACGAGGTTGAGGCCGATGCCGGTTCCGGCAATGCCCGTGGCGCTGCGAGCCCGGTAGTAGGGTTGGAACAGCTTGGGCAGATCATCCGCATCCATGCCGATGCCACTGTCGGCAATGGCGATTTCCACCATCTTTTCGTCAACCCGAGCGCGAACATAAATGTCAGGCGCATTGGGCGAATATTTGACCGCATTAGAAATCAGGTTGCTGAAGACCTGTTCCATCGCGCTGCGATCGAAAGTCATTACGTCAGGCATCAGCTCGAGATCGAGATGGAAGACGTGCGAGCGGCTGAGCTCGCGCTGTCTGTCACAGCAGCCGGCGAGCAGGGCCTTCAGATCGCCTTCGCTCCGCTTCAGGATGATCTGTCCGGTTTCCAGCCGACCGCTGGCGAGAATGCTCTCCATCAGATCGACCATGCGCACCACCGCGCTTCGGATCACCCCGGCTTTTTCGCGAACGTAGTCGCCGCTGACATTGGTTGTCGAGCGGCAGAGCCGCTGGGCAGCGGCATCGATGATGGCAAGCGGGGTTCGAAATTCGTGCGACGCCATGGCGACGAACTGGCGCTGGAGCGCGTTCACCTGTCGTTCGTGTGCCAGCAGGCGGTCCAGCTCCGCCCTTTGCCTTTCGATTTCGGCCGTCCGATCGGCCACTATCTCTTCCAGGTGATTACGGTGGTGGGTGAGCTCAGCCTGGCTGTCGATCAGAGTCAGCGACGTGCGATGCAGTCCCCGCCCAAGCCAGAACACCGCGGCGATCAGCAGCGCAAGGCAGCCGAGCCCGGCCGGCGCGATCTGCTGAAGCAACATGAGGCCCGGCCGGATCGGCTTCCAGACAAGATGGCCGACCGTACCGCCGCCATGAGAGGATACAGGCACCTGCGCTCGCGCGCCGCTCTTCGACGCGGCAAGATGCATCCCTTCGAGCCGCGCATAGTGGGCGATCCTTTCGACGGCCGTTGCGTCGATGAACTTGACCGAGATGGCGATGAACTCCTGGCCCGCCTCGATTTGCATCCTTGTCGAGCTCGGCAGAATGGGACGCGCGCTCGTAATCGCCGGCCTGCTGCCGATCATCAGCGTGCGAACCCTGGCCATCTGGCCAAGCGGTTCGCCGCCGGGCTTTTTGGGCTCGAGGAGAGCAGCCCGCATCTCGCCGGCCAATGCCGTCATTTCCTCGCCGTCATCGCTACCGAGGCGCGGCGGCATGGCGTCGGCTCCGTCGCGAAACGCAAACATCAGGCGGTTGCTATCGTCGAAGATGTAGGTTCTGTCGTGCCCGAAATACCGGCTGGTCCAGCGGCCGACATTGTCGAGCAGCCATTCGTGGTTCCGCTGCTTGGCATAAAGGAAGGCGTCGTCCCATTTGGTGACGCTTTCCTGCTCCCGGGGAAGCGCGTTGATCTGCTCTTCTAATCCCTGGGCCACGAAGTCCGCCTGTCGGCGCAGGTAGAAATCATCGACCTTCACCGCGGCAAGCCACGCAAATCCGCACAGCAACATGGCCGCCGCGCAGGTGAGTGTCACCAGGACCAGGGTAATGTGCGATGTGAGCCTGACCTTCAATCCCCGCAGCCCTTTGATGGCGCCCCTTTACCTGAAAATTGACACGCAAAGGTTGACGGACCATGAATTGCGCTCGGCGCACGGTTAGGCATGGCCCATGACTAATGCCCTTGCCTGCCTTGCCGCTCAGCCGCAGATTGGCACCATCATCTGCCCTTGAAGGAGAAGAGAGCATGGGCGCAGGAGCGTTGGATATGTCGAGCGTCAGGATCGAACCGATCGCTCCCGCCCATATCGATAGCTTTCATCGCGCGCTCGACACCGTCGCACGGGAGAAGAAATACCTTTCGATGTTGGAAGCAACTCCCTTGCCGCAGACCCGCGAGTTCGTGATCGGCATGACTGCCAAAGGCAACCCGCAGTTCGTTGCCTTGATTGCAGACGAGGTCGTTGGCTGGTGCGACATCAGCCGGCATTACTTCCCATCGCACGCCCATCGCGGAAATCTCGGAATGGGCATCCTTCCCGCCTATCGGCAGAGGTCTGGGACGAATGCTCATCGAAACGACATTGAGAGCCGCGCAAGAGATCGGTTTTATCAGGGTTGAACTCGATGTTTACGAAGACAACAGCCGCGCGATCGCTCTCTACGAAAGAATGGGGTTCGTGCGCAAGGGCATAATCCGGCGCGCGGCGCGCATCGACGGCCGGTTCATCGATGCGATCGGCATGTCGCTTTTGTTCGATAAGGATCGGTCGGCATAAATCGGCAGGCGCCGTTACCCCGGCCGGCGCACCGCCCGTATTCTACCGCTGCCCCCTCCGCCGCAGAAGAAGCGGTCGGCGCCGTCGGATTCGAGGCCGGAGACGCCGGCGCCTTCCGGCATATCCAGCCGTTCCAGCACGTCTCCGCTATCGGGATCGATGCGCCTGACGTCGCTGTCGTCGCCTTCCCAAGTGCCGTGCCAGAGCTGGCCGTCGACCCAGGTGACGCCGGTCACGACGCGGTTGGATTCGATGGTGCGCAGGATCTTGCCGGTCTCTGGATCGATCTGGTGGATCCTGCGGCCGCGATGCTGGCCGACCCAGAGCGTGCCCTCGGCCCAGGCAAGGCCGGAATCGCCGCCATTGCCGGGCGCGGGGATGGTGGAAAGGATGCGGCCGGTCTTCGGGTCGATCTTGTGGATGACATCCTCGGCGATCTGATAGAGGAATTCACCGTCGAAGGCCGTTCCGGCATGGGAGGCGACCTCGATCGAACGCACCACCTCGCCGCTTTCCGGATCGAGCGCGTTCAGCCTGTCACCCGAGGCGAACCAGACGTGCCGGCCGTCGAAGGTGACGCCGTTGACGCGGTCAGCGCCGGGAAAAGGCCCGTATTCACGCAGGATCGTTGCAGCCGATTTCTTCATCTCTTCCTCCTCATGGATTTGCCCCATCTTAGTCGCTCGGCAGCGGACCGGGGAGTAACAAGATCGTCGGGAAAGTTGCGAGTGGCGGGCTCAGCCAGCGGCGCGCCCGCCCGCGCCCGAGCGATTGCGCCTTGCCCTCCCCGGCCAGCACATCCAGCGCCCGCTGCACGGTGCGCGGGCTCGCGCCGAGCGCGATCGACAGCGCCGAAGTCGACCACGCCTCGCCATCGGCCAGAAAGGCGAGCACCGCCGCATGTGGTCCTTCGACGAGCGGTGCCAGCACCGCGATCTCGCCGGCGCCGCGCGGCGTGAGGTGAAAGCCGCGCTTCGTCGCCGAAACCTCCGCAAGGCCCTGCAGGGCGGCGCGCAGCCGGCCGATCTCGACGCGCAGCCGGGCGCGATGCGATTCATCGGCATGCTTCCCGCGGAAGGCACGCGCGATCAGCGCACCGCGCACGACATCGCCAGGCCATGCCTCGGCAAGCGCGCGGGCAAGGGCGAAAAGCACCGGCCGCGTCGCCAGCGGCACGACGGTATCCCCCTTGCGCACGACATGGCGGCAAGCATCGACGACCAGCGTCTCCCCGGAAAACAGCGCCTCCACCTCGTGAAGCAGCAGCGGGCGCTCGCCGTCAGGTGAAATCAGCCGCGCCGCCGGCATGTCGAGCACACGAGCGGCGGCTTCGACCTCCGCCGTCAGCGCCGGGATATCTGCTTGCTGCGCCGAAAGCCTTGCGCGCTCGAGCGACGCGCGCGCCGCCTCGGTCCGGAGTCGACGAACCGCGATGCCGGATGCCACGAGCTCATGGGCGGTCCGCAAGGCCGGCGGCAACGGCGTCGGGTCGAGCGCGCCGAGCGCTCGCTCGGCCTCATCGAGCCGACCGATCAGCACCAGCCGGCGGATGGCGATATTGCCGGCATGGGCGGCATTGACCCTGTCGCCGCGGGCCTGAAGCGTTGCCCGCGCCGCCTCCAGCGCCTTGACCGGCCAGATGAGGTCGCGAGAGGCGAGCGCGATCTCGGCCTCGGCGACGACGCAGCGGGCGCGGGCGACCGCCTCGCGCGGGCCGAAGGCGCGCGCCGCACCCTTCAACAGCGCCTTGGCGCGGACGAGATCGCCGAGTTGTGCCATGGCGATGCCGCGCAGCGCCAGCGCCGGCGCATCGTCGCGCAGCGCCACCCGCTTCAGCGCGCCGAGCGCGTCCCCAGATGCCAGTGCCCGCGCGGCGGCGGTGATCAGCGAGTCCATTCAAATCCCGTCATACTTGTCACTCCCGCCATTTCCTGCCCGTCGGTAATCTTCTCGCAACCGGCCGGATAAGCCGCCGGATGCTACGACAATTGGCAAGCAAAGGAGAAGACCCATGACCGGTGAACTGAACGCAACGCGCGAGCGCTGGCTGGCGGCAAGACTCGACCTGCTCGAAGAGGAGAAGGAACTGACGCGGCGAAGCGATGCGCTGGTCCTCAAGCGCCAGCAATTGCCGCGGGTGAGGATAAATAAGCGATACCGCTTCGACACCGAGAACGGCAATGCCTCGCTGCAGGATCTCTTCGGCGGGCGCTCGCAGCTGCTCGTCTATCACTTCATGTTCGGCCCGGATTACAGCGCCGGATGCCCCTCCTGCTCCTCGATCGCCGACGGCTTCAACGGTTTCTTCGTCCACCTCGAAAACCACGACGTCGCCTTCTGGGCGGTCTCGCGCGCACCGCTTGCAAAGCTTCAGGCCTTCAAAGCAGCGCATGGACTGGAGCTTTCCCTGGGCTTCCTCCGCCGGCAGCGATTTCAACAGCGATTTCAGCGTCTGGTTCAGCGCCGAGCAGCAGCTGCGCGGCGAGATCGAATACAACTACCGCCGCGAACCGCCCGCCCCTGAACCGCGCGCAGCCAGGCCCGTTGCCGAGTGGGAGCAGCCGGATGGCGAAAGCCCGATCGGGCAGATTGCCGCCATGACCGGCACCGACGTGCCCACCTATGTCCGCGACCGGCCGGGTGTCAGCGCCTTCGAGCTGATCGACGGCGCCGTCTACCACAGCTATTCCAGCTACGCACGCGGACTGGATGGGCTCTGGGGCATGTACCAATGGCTCGACCGCGCGCCCAAGGGCCGCAACGAAACCGGCATCTGGTGGCGCCACCACGACCGCTACGGCAAGGGGTGAGACCGATGCTGCTCTCTAGCCACGGCTCGAAAAGCGGCAGCGAAACCGGCCGCAGCGCGGCCTTCAATACGGCCGAATGGCTGTCGATGTCCGCGACCGCTGACGGGGCGGCCGCCAAGCCGGCCAAATCCGCCCGGAGCTGGCCGGCCGCCGAATGGCTGTCGCTCGCCGCCGCGCCGACCTTCGCGATCATGGCACTGCTGACGGCCGCCACCGGCAGCACCGAAATGATATGCATGACGGCACCGGATGCCTTTCCGATCAGCGGAATGGTGCCGATGTATCTGCTGATGAGCGGCTTTCATCTCGCGCCATGGCTGCGGCTTGTCGCAAGTTGGCAGGCCGTGAGCCGCAGATAACCGATCATCCGCCCTCCTGCCGGCATCTCCCCCTTGTGGGGCGATTCCGGCAGGGCAGAGGGGCCACTTGGCCCATGCTCGACCAGAAGCGGGAAAATCCGGAACTCGCGGCCCAGGTCGGCACTCTGAAGGTTTTCGCGCGCCAACACGGCATGATCACGGTCTTAATCGCTCAGATCGACCGATTCTTCGAGATGGCGCAAAAAACTTTGCCCGGCATCGGCGACATCAGGCTGTCAAACCCGCTTGACCTGCATCTGCCCCGGTCGCAGGTCTCACGCCTGGCCCGCGACCGGGTGTTTGCGAGCGGACCGATTCGCGCCTCCGGCGTGAAAGCCAGGTGGCGGACCTCGCTCCGCTGCGCCCCTTTAACTTAGGGCGGGCATGAGCGGACGCGATAACCCTTTCGAGTATTCTGGTCGATGTCTGCTAGCTGTAGAGCGCCCACCGGGCACGACGAGACCGAGGGGAGGCTCGGCACCAGGCACACGACAGCGCCGATGCGCCGCACCTCGGTTCCGATTGTCATGCAACCCGAAACTGTGCCATGACCTGTCGACCTCAGACACAACGGATCAAGGTGCGGTATCAGCATGAAAAAGATCGGATTCCTTTCGTTCGGGCATTGGACGCCCTCGCCGCAATCGCAGACGCGCTCGGCGGGCGACGCGCTGCTGCAGTCGATCGACCTTGCCGTCGCAGCCGAGGAACTCGGCGCCGATGGAGCCTATTTCCGTGTACATCATTTCGCCCGCCAGCTGGCCGCCCCCTTCCCGCTGCTGGCCGCTGTCGGCGCGAGAACCAGCCGGATCGAGATCGGCACCGCCGTCATCGACATGCGCTACGAGAACCCGCTCTATATGGCCGAGGATGCCGGTGCCGCCGACCTGATCGCCGGCGAGCGGTTGCAGCTCGGCATCAGCCGCGGCTCGCCCGAGCAGGTAATCGACGGCTGGCGTCATTTCGGCTATGGCCCGCCAGAAGGCCAGAGCGATGCCGACATGGCGCGGCGCCACGCGGAAGTCTTCCTTCAAGTGCTGGGCGGCGAAGGTTTTGCCAAGCCGAACCCGCGGCCGATGTTTCCCAATCCGCCTGGCCTCCTGCGTCTCGAACCGCATTCAGAGGGCCTGCGCGAGCGGATCTGGTGGGGCGCCAGCTCCAACGCCACCGCCGTCTGGGCGGCAAAACTCGGCATGAACCTGCAGAGTTCGACGCTGAAGGACGACGAGACGGGCGAACCCTTCCACGTCCAGCAGGCCGCCCAGATCCGCGCTTATCGCGAGGCCTGGAAGGAAGCCGGCCATACCCGCCAGCCGCGCGTCTCGGTCAGCCGCAGCATTTTTGCGCTGGTTGATGAGCGCGACCGCGCCTATTTCGGCTATGGCGGCGATGAAGGCGACAAGATCGGCTTCATCGACGAGAAGACCCGGGCGATCTTCGGCCGCAGCTACGCCGCCGAGCCGGACGTGCTGATCCGGCAGCTCGCCGAAGACGAGGCGATCGCCGAGGCCGACACGCTGCTGCTCACCGTGCCCAACCAGCTGGGCGTTGCCTACAACGCCCATGTGATCGAAGCGATCCTCACCCACGTCGCCCCGGCGCTCGGCTGGCGCTGAGGCGGCGTCGGGACCTTACTGCCGCGTCGGGCGTTGATGCTCCGAGCCTTGAATCGATCGCGTGACGACCGACTTATGGCTGTAGTCAAACCGCTCGAGCTGCCTGATGCCGCGTACGAACCTCAACGATATCCTGATCTTCATGGCCGTCGTCGATGCCGGAAGCTTCATCGCCGGCGGCCAGGCCATGGGCCTGTCCCGATCGGCAGCGGGAAAGGCCGTCATCCGCCTGGAAGATCGCCTCGGCGCGCGCCTGCTCAACCGCACCACGAGAAGGCTGAGCCTGACCGACGAAGGCCGGGTATTCTATGAACACGGGCTGGAAGTTCTCGCGTCGGTCGACGTGGCGGAAGCGAGCGTGGTGGGTCAGAGCGGCGCGCCACGGGGCGTTCTCAGGCTCACCGTTCCCGATGCCTTCGGGCGGCTCGTCGTGCTGCCCATTGTCGAAAAATATCTTCTGGCCTGGCCCGACATCCAGGTCGAGGTGAGCTTCACCGATCGCAAGGCCGACATCGTCGAAGAAGGTTACGATCTGGCGATCCGGATCGGCGCGATTCCGTCGACATCCGACACCCGGCTGGTCTCACGCGTCATCGCCGCCGACAAGGCGCGGCTCTGCGCCTCGCCGTCCTACCTCGCCGACCGTGGCGAACCGCACCACATTGACGATCTTGCCGCCCATGAGTGCCTGTTTTTTTCCAGCGGCGATCAACGGCAAGGCTGGCGCTTTCGCGGCGAAGGCGGAGCCTGGGTCAAGGCGCGGGGGCGCAGCCGCCTGAGGCTCGACAGCGGCGAGGCGATCCGCGACGCCGCCGTCGCGGGCCTCGGCATCGCTCTCCTGCCCGACTTTGTCGTCGCCGGCGATCTCGCCGCCGGCCATCTCCGCCATGTCCTGCCGAAGCTCGAAACCGACGAGGCCAAGATCGTGGCCCTCTATCCCGACAAGCGCCAGCAGGAATCGCGGGTGCGCCGCTTCATCGACCTGATGGTCGAGGAGCTGGGGCATCGGTGACCGCAGCGGTTTCCCCGTCGAAACCGCGGAAGCTCTTCAGCGCCAAGGGAGCGAGCGTGGCTGCAAAATAGAGAAGGCCGGTAAGCAACAGCGCTGCAGCAAGACCGATGGTGCTGATCAGGGCACCGCCGACGAGGCCGCCGAAGGGGATGAGGGCGAAACACAGGGCCGCATTCAGCGCACTGACGCGGCCGGTCAGCGGCTTGGGGATGCGCTCGAAGATGACTGCCGAAAGGATCGGATTGAGGAAGCCCGAGGCAAATCCCGCGATGGCCAAGGTCGCAAAGACCAAGGGGAGTGGGACATCCAACGCGGGCACCAGAAAGCGCGGAAATCCGGTCAGAAGAAAGGCGACGGTGTAGACCGTGAGACGCGGCAGCCGTTCGCCGATAACAGCCGCAATTGCCGCACCGGCGATGGAGGCGCCGGTGAAGGCTGCGAACATCGCACCCAGCATTTCCGGTCCATTGCCGGAATCCCGCGTCCAGACCGGCAGCAGGACGGCATGATAGGCCTGGTCGAGCAGATTGGTGGTCGCCACCATGGCGATGATGCTAACGAGTACGGCGTCACCGCGCAGAAAACGCCAGCCTTCGCTGAGATCGTCGCGATAGGACGCTGCTGCGCCCCATCGGGCGCCGGGCGGACCCGGTATTCTGGGCATGCGTCGCGGGCTCGGTATGCTCGCTGCCACGATCAGGGCGGCGGCGGCGAAGGTGGCGGCGTTGGCGAGCAGCGCCTGGCCCGGACCGATCAGGCCGATCAGGGCGCCGGCCCCGGCAGCACCGGCCGTCGATGCCAGACGCTCGATCGCGCTGACAACACCGGTCACGCGCTCCAGCGGCACCTCCGCGAGCGCGGCGATATCGGGAACCATCGCCTGTTTGGCGGCATCGGACGGCCCGCGCAGCATGCCCATGGCAAAGACGACAGGCAGCAGCGCCGGCATGCCGAGCAGGCCGAAGAAATCAAGGAGCGGCACCAGCGCCACGACAGCGACCGAGGCGAAGTCGCAGCAAACGGCGATGCGCTTCGGCCCGACTCGATCGATCAGCGGTCCGCCGAGGGCCTTGGCAACGACATATGGCAGCATTTCCATCATCGCCGTCAGGCCCGTCAACACCGGACTGCCGGTCGTGCTCAGCACCAGCCAGGGAATGGCGATGGTGGAAAGCCGCGTACCGGAAAGTGAAAGCGTCTCGGCCGCGGCGAGCGCCAGGAAGGGCCTCTCCCTTCTCATGGCCCACCATCCCCATCGCGATGCGGAATCCGGCCCGGATAGGGGAAGGCGTGCAGCATGACATAGAAAGGAACCATGTCGGGTTGCTGAGACGCCGCCTCGCCCAGCGGCGGCGCCGCCCGCATCGCCTCCAGGATGATATCGGTCAGCCGTTTCGTCAGGGCTTCGGCCTGTGCCGCCGTCATCGGAATAATGATGTCGTCGGCAGCCGTAGCCTTGCGCCATTCGGCCGGCAGCTCGGCATATTCCTCCAGCGCCTGCTGCATCTGGCCGACCTGCACGGAGAGAGCGGCCTGGTTGAAGGCAAGATCGAGATCGAGCCCTTCACCCTCGGCTTCGCGCGGCGGCACCGAGGTCAGCTCGTGGCTCGCGCGCCACCAGCGGTCACGCCGCGAGGCATGCGGCGCTTCCTCGATGAAGCCGTATTGGGCGAGCTGGCGCAGATGATAGCTCGTCGCACCGCTGTTCAAGCCGAGCCGTGCAGCGAGCTGCGTCGCCGTGGCAGGACCGTCGATCCGGAGCATGCCGAGCATGCGCAGCCGGACAGGATGCGCCAGCGCCTTCAGCGCAGCCGGTTCGGGCACGACCCGGCTGACGGACCGGGAAGCAGCAGCATCTGTGGAAGGCTGAGGGCGCGGGCTTTTCATATCCTCAAACTAGCATCGCAAACATATCTTTGCAAAATTTACTTTGCAGAAAATAACGGAGTGCTCCTCGGACTCAACCCTCGGGCAGGGTGAAGACCGCACAAGGATCGGCGATCCCGCGCAAGGCGTGTTCTCCGAGCGGCACGAGCGGCGCCGATGTGTTCGCCGCCACTGCCCCCGAGATCAGCACGCTGCGGCCGAGCGGCTTGCAGAGCCCTTCGAGGCGGCTGACGAGATTGACGACAGGGCCGATGGCAGTGAAATCCAGCCGGTCGGCGGCGCCGATGTTGCCCCACAGGATCTCGCCGAAATGCAGCGCGGCGCCGAAGGGCAGCGGCGCCAGCCCTTGCGCCCGGCGCACCTGGTCGAGATGGGCCATGCCGGCGCGGCTGGCGGCGATGGCCCGCAGCGCCGCCTCGCAGGCGTCACGGTCCCCCTGAGCCTTGCCTGACTCAGCCGCGACCGGGAAGATCGCCAGCACCCCGTCGCCGATGAATTTCAGCACCTCGCCGCCGAAGGCGTGCACGGCGCCGGCGACGCGGTCGAACCAGGCATCGAGCGTCGCGATCATCGCGTGCGGCTCCGTCACCTCGGAGAGCGCGGTAAAGTCGCGCAGGTCGGCGCAGAGAACGGCTGCGCGGATGGTCTCCCCGGTGCCGCGGGCAAGAGCCCCGGCCTGCACCCGCGCGGCACTGCGCCGGCCGAGATAGGCTTCGAGCAGGGCGGCCCGCGCCTCCCGCGCAGCAAGGGCGGAAAGCGGGGCGGCGGCAAAGCGCGCCACCTCGCGCAGACGATCCGCCTCGGCCGGGCCGAAAGCGCCCGTCCTAGCCCCATTGCCGATACCCGCCCAGCCAAGCAGCGGGCTCTCCGGCGAGGCTTCTATCCTTTCCTCCCAGACCGGACCGAGCACGGCCAGCCACTCGCGCCCGGCCTCGACCGGCGGGGCCGCAGCGAAGGCCAGCGCCTCGATAACGGCCCCAGTCTCCGCCCGCCACAGCCAGGTGCGCCGCGCGATGATCGGATGCGGCACCGAGAGCGTCAGCGCGCCGCCGGCAAGCGGCAGACCGTCTGAAAGCAGCCGGCGCCCAAGCTCGGCGAGGAACCGTTCGGGACCGGGCGAGTCAGCGGCCTCGTCAACCAGCCAGGCAAGGGAGGAAGGCAGATCCATGACTTAGGATGACATCGCCGGCAAACCTCCGCAAGCCGACGCTTCCACGCCCGCCCTCCCTCGGCTTACAGGCAACAACACCGTCAAAAAATCCGCCAGTTTGGTGGAAATCAGAGAAATAACACTTTAAACTTGCACGGCCTCGATTCCATTGTAATGTCCTGTCATCCGCCATTGAGGGGTTGCGATGGGCACGACATTCTGGCCGAAAGATCCGCTGGACGGAAACGACATGACGTTGCTGACGTCGATCCTGCGGCGCTGGTGCGCGCGCTATGGAATCGAGTTTACGGCGGACGAAAGCCGTCTGAAGGCGAAGGAACTCGTCGAATGGTTTGAGTTCGGCGTCAAGGACCCGGCAGAACTCGAAGAACTGATCGACGGCAAGCATTGGCTCGTCAGCCGGATCTGAACGGGAAACGCTCGAAATGTCGTGAAAAGAGGCCGGGCGAAATCGCGCCGGCCTCCATCGACATGCCCCTGATCGAGGCCCTTAATCGTCCCAGCGACGGTCACGGTCCCAACGCCGCTCCTCGCGCCAGCGCGGACCATCCCAATGGTGGTGATGCCGCCGTTCCCAGCCCCAGCGCGGCGGACCACCATAGAAGGCGACCGGTGGCGGGCCTCCCCAGTTGCGCCGGCATTCACCCCAGCGCGTCAGATGCCAACCGCGACCACAGGCATAGTCGACCTGTGTGACATTGCTCTGAACTTTGAATGTCCCGGTCGGCATCGCCTCAGCTGTGCCAATCGAGAGGCTGCCAGCGAGCACGGCAGCCGCGATCAAAAGTACCTTCATCGAGAACTCCAATTCAATCCAGCCGCACCGACTCTAGGGCCGCCAGATTGAACCTGCGATGAATTGGACGTTCATCTTTGCGGGCGCGCCAACCGCGGTCGCGGAGGCCGTCCCTTCAGCGACGACAAGCAGTTGGACGTTCCGATGCCCGCAAAAACACGTTCATGTCCTGCCGTAAAACGGATCGGGGCCGGGATCGCGCCCGGCGGCGACTTCGGTCAGCCGCTCGAGATAATGCGCCCAACCTTCCGCATGGCTGGCGCACTGCTCGGCGCTCGGCAGACCGCTATGGGTCAGCCGCAGCAGCGTCCCATCGGGCTGCTCGATCAGGTCGATCTCGACCAGGCTCGAGCCCGGCGGCACCACCTCGCTGCCATCCCAGCCGAAACTATAGGCAAGGCGGTGAACCGGCACGACCTCGCGAAACGAGCCGCGCGCAAAGCGGGCGCCGGTGACGTTAACGAGATAGAGACCGCCCGGCTGCGGCTCGACCTGAGCCTCCGTCCCCATCCAGCGCAGAATCTTTTCCGGATCGGTCATCAGCGCGAACACTGCGGCCGGCGGCGCTGCGATATGCGCTTCGCGGTGAACGACGAAGGCTTCTGGCATGTCTCCCTCCCGTGATTGTTATGGCCTGCCCGTCTCTGTGGAGAGGGCGCTTCCTGCTGGTTTGGCGTCATTCCTCATGGAAGGTAGGCGCAAACAAATGCGCAGCAAGGCCTTCGCCTGCGGCCGGCGCGTCTGCACTCCGTTGCATTTAATCTAGTACTGGCGCCAGCCTCGCCCTTGGCGCCGCCCATCGAGATCAGGCGCCAAGCAGCATCCTCACTCGGGCAAAGCCCGGGCCACAGGGATGCGAGAGGTCGGAGAAGCGTTATCGCCCAAGCGCCACTCCCTCGGACTTCGGTGCGGCATCCTCGAACCGTCTCCTATGCCGAGAGGGCCAAGCCTCGAAACCGCACCGCCACCAAAACCAATTCCCCTATTGCCAGCCTCTCGCCCTGCCCCTATTGTCCGCGCCGTTCTCAGGGCGGGGTGGAAGTCCCTACCGGCGGTATGCAGTTTCGATTGCGAGCCCGCGAGCGCCTTCCGTAAGGAGGGGTCAGCAGATCAGGTGAGATGCCTGAGCCGACGGTCATAGTCCGGATGAAAGAGAACGTGCGTTCCTGCTGCCCTCGCCGGCGGCCGGTAAACGTTCGTGATCGCCTTGGGTGAAGTGTCTGTACGCCAAAGGAGATTACCATGACACCCACCCGTTATGCCTTCGTCAAAGCCGGCTGGCATGCCGATATCGTCGACCGTGCCCTCGAAGGTTTCCAGCAGCTTATTCCAGCTGAGCAGATCGACGTGTTCGATGTACCGGGCGCCTTCGAAATGCCGCTGCTGTCGCGTGATCTCGCGGCCAGCGGCCGCTATGGCGCCGTCATCGCCGCCGCCTTCGTCGTCGACGGCGGCATTTACCGCCACGAATTCGTCGCCCAGGCCGTCGTCGACGGGCTGATGCGCGCCGGCATGGACACCGGCGTGCCGGTGCTGTCCGTTTCGCTGACGCCCCATCAGTATCAGGAGACGGAACACCACACCCAGATCTACCGCGCGCACTTCGTCGAGAAGGGCCGCGAGGCGGCGCGGGCCGCCCTGATGATCGGCAAAACGCGCGCCGCTCTCGCTGCATAAACCGCGGCGAACAGAAGGCGGCGGGAACAGCGCCCGCCGCCTTGCTGCGAAACCGCCGATGCCCGCCACCAAGACGGAAGAATTGATTCGACGCCCTTGCCGCGCTGTGATCCACTCGACCCCGACATGTATCGCCATTCTTAATGCGTCCAAACCTCAAGGAGCTGAAGATGAGCAATGCAATGCGCAGTGAACCCCCCATCGAAAATCCGAAAACGCGGCCTGTCGACACCAAGCTCGAGGTGGTCGTCATCCCCGTTTCCGATGTCAACCGCGCCAAACGTTTCTATGACGGCTTGGGCTGGCGGCTCGACGCCGACTTCACCAACGATGCCGATTTCCGGGTGATCCAGTTTACGCCACCCGGCTCCGGCTGCGCGATCATCTTCGGCAGGAATGTCACCGCTGCGGCGCCGGGCTCCGCCCAGGGCCTCTATCTTATCGTCTCCGACATCGACGCCGCCCGCCGCGATCTCATCGCCCGCGGCGTCGAAGTCAGCGACGTGTTTCATGACGCATCAGGCGTCTATGCCGGCAAGGACGAACCCTATCTCTTTGGACGGCTGAGGATCGCAGGCCGTGATCCCGAGCATCGCAGCTACCGCTCCTTCGCCTCCTTCAAGGATCCCGACGGCAACGGCTGGCTGTTCCAGGAAGTCACCACGCGATTGCCGGGACGCATCGACGCCGACGAGACGGCCTTCTCAACGTCGAGCGACCTGGCGTCGGCCCTGCGCCGCGCCGCCGCCGCCCACGGCGAACACGAGAAACGCAACGGCGGCAAGCACGACGAGAACTGGCCGGACTGGTACGCCGAATATATGGTCAACGAACAGGCCGGCAGGGAACTGCCGCTATAGGCAGTTTCAACAAACGCTTGCGCATTCTCCAACGCCCCTGTCGAGGGAGCGGCATCCTCCAACGTCCCCCATCCTGAGGCGCGGAGGCCAAAGGCCGGAGCCCCAAAGGACGCCGCTCCAACGCTGGTGCTTGCATTCATTCCGCCGGTGCCCCCTCGTCCTTCGCGGCGATCCTATGGACCGCGTCCCGGGATGAGGCTCTGCTGGACGCCGCCGCTTGACGGCGGATGCCGGCTTGTCCGTCAGCGCCATCCCGCGCAGATCACCCTCCATCATCGCTCAAACAGATCCCGCCACTGTTTTTCGCCGATCAGGCAGTCCGTTGCCGGCTCCGTGCCGGCGATCGGCTGCACTGTCGCCGGCGCAGCCAGGCCGCTGATCTCCATCACCAGCTTGCGGCGCACGGCGACGGCGAAGTCCTCGATCTTGCGGACCGGCAGCACGAAGGCGCCGGGGCCGCCGATGACGCAGTCGGCATAATATTTGTCGAGCCCGTCAGGCGCATCGGAAGGCCGCAGCATGAGGGCGAGGCCGTTGATGACCATGCCGGATGCCACCGCCTGGTCGCGGACGGGCGTGACGGGATTGCCGGAATTATTCGGGCCGTCGCCGGAAACATCGATCACCTCCCGCCTGCCCCGGAAGGGGCTGGCGATGATCATGCTGACGCCCTGGGCAATCGCGGTGGAGATCGAGGTGCGCCGTTGCGTGGCGATCGGCCGGGCGTCGAGCTTGTCGGCAAAGGCGATCGCATCCTGCTGCGTCGCGATCACCTGCCAGTCGATCACCGAATCTTGGACGACATAGCCC
This sequence comes from Rhizobium binae, assembly GCF_017357225.1. Taxonomy (NCBI): domain Bacteria; kingdom Pseudomonadati; phylum Pseudomonadota; class Alphaproteobacteria; order Hyphomicrobiales; family Rhizobiaceae; genus Rhizobium; species Rhizobium binae. Next base: position 2,880,575 of record NZ_CP071604.1, read on the forward strand.
GCCCATTCAAAATAGCTGATGGCAATGCGGCCGGTGAGCCCGCCCTTCACCGCGTCGATGAATTCCTTGTGCTTGAGCGCCTCGACATAACCCTGGCGCTGAATGCCGAGCTCCTCGAAATCCATCGACCGCGACGTGTCGACGGCAAGCACCAGCGTCACGTCGACCTCGTTTGCCGCAGCCTGCGCCGTCGGCACGACACCGGAAAGACCCATGAGCACGGCAAGTGACGTCAGCATCGGCAATATCCCCGCGCCGTTCCAAGCCGGCAGACTTTACCACAGCTTGATCGGGGCAGGATGCGCCGCCACGCGCAGGGCTTCAATTTTCGGTGATGAAGTCGCTCAATGCAGCGGCAGCCACAACGGATTTTTCCATGCCTTCAGCGCATCGAGAAAAACCCGCAGGCGCAGGGGCAGGAAGCGGCGCGTGGGGTAAACGGCATGCACGAAGATTTCCGGGGACGACCAGTCCGGCAGCACGCGGATGAGCGCGCCGCTTCGGATCTGCTCGTCGCAATAAGTCGAAGGCAGGAGACCAATGCCGTGGCCACGATAGGTGAAGGCGCTGACCGCGGCGAAATCACGGCTCGATGCCGGCCCCGACACGCGCACGTCAACCGATTTGCGGCCGCTGATGAGATGCCATTCCGCTTCTCCGTTGCGCCCGTTCAGGAGCACGCATCGATGGTCCTTGAGGTCTTCGGGCTTCGTGGGAAGCGCCCTGCCCCTGAGATAGTCGGGCGCGGCGACCAGATAGCGCACGCTCTTGCCGAGCCGCTGCGCGACGATGGTGGAATCCTTGAGTTCGCCGAAGCGGATGCCGAGATCGATATTCTCCGCGACCAGATCGAGGAAGAGGTTGGTGACGAAGAGATCGACCTGGATCTCCGGATAGGCCTTCAGGAAATCGGAGATGAGTTCGTAGAAGACCTCCTGGCCGAAAATGACCGGCACCGAGATCTTCAACAGACCTTCCGGCTTTCTCTGCGTTTCGGTGAGCGCCTGCTCGGCGTCGATGAGATGGGCGAGTGGCTCGCTGCACCTGTCGTAATAGGCCCGCCCCTGCGCGGTGAGGCTGAGCTTGCGGGTCGTGCGCTGGATCAGCGTCACGCCGAGCTGCTCTTCGAGCGATGTCACCTTGCGGCTGACGGTCGAGACAGGCATCCCGAGCGAATGGGCAGCGCGGCTGAAGCTGCCATACTGCGCCACCTTGACGAAAACGACGATGTCGTTGAGATCGGCCATGCCGCTATTTTTGCACTGATGCAAAAGAGAATCCAGATATTTCCATCTAATCGGGCAATCAGGTTTTCGCCATATTCACCTTGCGAAAACAACCAGCAACCCGATGGCGGCGCGATCGCGGCGGCCCCATCGCGAGCAACCCGCCTTGCCAGGCCTGCGTTGCCCGACCAGATTATGGAGTTCAACATGACCAGGCAAAAGACTGTCATCGTCACGGGCGCCTCGCAGGGTATTGGTGCAGGCCTCGTCAATGCCTTCGTCGAGCGCGGCTATAATGTCGTCGCCACCTCGCGTCAGGTCAGCGCCTCGGATGCCTTTCAGGCTTCAGACAGGCTGGCGCTTGTCGACGGCGACATCGGTGATCCCTGTACCGCGGCGCGCGTTGCTAAAACCGCGATCGATCGTTTCGGCTCGATCGACGCGCTCGTCAACAACGCCGGCATCTTCCTCACTAAACCCTTCATCGATTACACGATGACGGATTTCCGCAAGCTCTCCTCGACCAACCTCGAAGGCTTCATTCACCTGACCCAGCATGTCATCCGTCAGATGCTGGCCCAGAAGACGGGCGGCAGCGTCGTCAGCATCACCACACCGCTGATCGACCATCCGATCGCCGGCTTCTCCGCCTCCGTTTCGATGATGACGAAAGGCGGTATCGACGCGATCTCCAAGAACCTTGCGATGGAATATGCAAGTGAGGGAATCCGCGTCAACACTGTCGCCCCCGGCGTCGTCGACACGCCCCTGCACAAGGATAATCCAAAAGATTTCCTGAGGACGCTGTCGCCGATGGCAGGCATTTCGAATGTCGATGAAATCGTCGACGCAGTGGTCTTCCTCACTGAAGCTCCGCGCGTCACCGGGGAGGTGCTGCACGTCGATGGCGGCGCACATCTGGGCAAATGGTAAACCGTGAGAATGCGCAGGCAGCCGGCGCGGAACATCGGCTGCAGGAACTCGGCATCACCCTTCCCCCGCCGCCGACACCCTTCGGGACCTATGTCGAGGCGATGAGAACCGGCAATCTGGTCTTCTTCAGCGGCATGCTGCCGGTTGTCGGCCACGAGCCCCGCTATATCGGTCGTGTCGGCGGCGCGCTGACATCGGATGACGGCCGCAGCGCAGCCGAGACGGCGACGCTGAGCGCGCTTTCCGCTGCCCGGGATTGCCTCGGTTCGCTGGACAGGGTCGTGAGGGTCGTCAAGCTCGGCGTCTACATCGCCACCGAAGGCGATTTCCGCGATCATCCCAGGGTCGCCGACGGCGCGTCCGAACTGCTGCTTGCGGTTTTCGGCGACGAAAAGCTATCCGGCCGCGTCGTCCTCGGCGTCGCCAGCCTGCCCCTCGGCATGCCGGTCGAGATCGAACTCGTGATCGAAGTCGCGGATTGAATGGTCAGGGCGCGCCTCTCGGCGCGCCCTGCATTCTTGCCCTCGCCTGCGCTCAGCCTGCCGCCAACAAGAGCACATAGGCAATGACACTCACCATCAGCCCGCGAAAGGCGAAGGTGACGCAGCGGTATTTGTTGCGGGCTATGGCGGAGAGGATGTTGGCGTTTTCGAGATACTGGTCGAACAGATAGCGCTCGTCGCGGCGAAGAGCCGCGTCGAAAAACATGTCGCGATGCTTCGGCCAGGCGCCCCAGAACAGCGAGGTGGACGTGCCGAGATGCCGCGGCAGCACGACGAGAATCGCCGACAGGATCGAAAAGACCGAGGCTGCGGCAAGCAGGCCGGAGAAGAGCACGCTGCCCGAGGTGCCGCCGGTATAGCGCGCTAGGCTGAAGACCGCCCTCACCTCGCTGGAGCTGACCAAAAAGGCGAGCATAAAAGTAAAGATATAGGCGGCCTTCTGATCGGAAATCTTGATCTGATCATAAAATATGTCGTTGATTTTCTTGATGTGGTCGAAATACTCGGCGCTGACGTCTCCGCTCGACGGCCTGCTCAGCATAACCTCCGTGGCACTTTCGAATTCGCTCACCTGAATACTCCACCCTCAAAGTGTTTCCCTGATAGTACACTTTGGAACGAAAGCAAGAACACGTGTGCAACATGCTTGACTTTTCCACTCTACACGGACAAAGGGGAAGCGGGTATGGGGCGGAGTCATGCGCGGTTATTCCAATAACATCTGTCGCGTCGGGGTGGCGCTGGCGTTTGCAGTGCCCGGCTTCGGGCTGCCGGCGATGGCCGATCCCGTGCCGCGCGCAACGCCGGTCGCCGGCTCCGTCATCGCCCGCAAGACCGGCGAGGAGGTCCGCTTCATCGACGTGTCGGACTGGCGCGTCGTCGATATCAACCAGGATCTTCTGACCGGCGACGTGCTGCGCACCAATGCCAACGGCCAGCTAGCCATCGTCTTTTCCGATCACACCCAGGTCCGCCTCGGCCGCAATTCCTCGCTGCAGGTCAAGAAGATGGCGGCGAGCGGCGATACCGTCCTTAGCCTGCAGTCCGGCACCATCTGGGCGCGCGCCGAGCGCGGCGGCCAGGGCCTGACGGTCGAGACGCCTGCGGCCGCAGCCGCCATCCGCGGCACGGACTGGACGATGACCGTCGAGGGCGCCAAGACCTCGATGATCGTGCTGGAAGGCCGCGTGGCGCTCTCCAATCCGCAGGGCAGCGTCGAGGTGAGCGAAGGCGAAGGGGCCGTCGCCACCATCGGCCAGGCGCCGACCAAGATCATCAGCGTCAATCCCGACGACCGCGAACAGATGCTGTTCTATCTGGACCTGCGCGACGGCTTCGACCTGATGCCGACATCGCCGCTGCGGGCCGACCGCATGGCCGCGGAGCGCCGCCGCCTTCTGGCGCTGCCGCCGGAGCGGCGCACGACCGAAGACTGGCTGGAGCTTGCCGAAGTGCAGAGCGCCTTCGACGGCCGCCAGGCCGCGGCCGCAGCCTTGCAGAATATTCGCGGCCGCAAGCTGACGGTGGCCCAGCAGGCGCGCGTCGATCTAATCGACGCCACGATCGCCGGGTCGGAGAAGCGCTATTCCGATGCCGCCAGGCTCTTCCAGAAGGCCCTGCCGCATCTCGACCCGACACGCCGCAACATGGCGCAATTCGGCGGCTATTTCGCTCGTTCGCTCGCCGACCCCGCCCATGCCGAACAGCCGCCGGCCAACACCACCGGCCCCTATGGCGCGATCATGGAGGCCTATACGACGGGCTTCCTGAAGAACCCGCGCGCAGCGATCGAGATCATCAAAAAGGCGGAACAGCGCTATCCCGACGATCCGACCCTGCCGGCGATCCGCGCCCAGCTGGCCGAGCTCACCGATGACCGCGAGCAGATGAAGGAAGCGATAGAGCGCTCGCTGTCGCTCGACCCCGATCATCCGATGGCGCTGTCGGCCCGCGCTGGCTACCGGGCGACCTATGAAAGCGATATCAACGGCGCGCTCGCGGACCTGAACCGCGCCATCGCGCTTGCCCCCGGCGCATCGGGCACGCTGAATTCACTCGGCCTGCTGCAAAGTTCTCGCGATGCCAATGGCGAAGCGGAAAAAGCCTTCAAGAAGGCGATCGAGCTCGATCCGCAGGACCCGCTGCTGCGTGCAAACCTGGCCATCCTCTATCTCGACCAAGGGCGGATGAAGGAAGCCAAGCGCGAGATCGAGACGGCGATCGCCCTCGATCCATCATTCGATATCGCCTTGCTCGCCCGCGGCCGCTACTACCTGCAAACCGGCGAGCGCGAAAAGGCGCTGCAGGACCTGCTGGCCGCCAGCACCGCCAATCCCGGGCATTCGCAGTCGCAGTTGATGCTCGCCGCCGCTCACTACGAAAAGGGCGACCGCATCCCGTCCCAGCAGGCGCTCGACAATGCCGACCGGCTCGATGACAACGATCCGGCAATCTCAGCCTTCCGCACAGCGGTCGATATCGACGATTACGACGCCGACGGCGCGATCCGCAACGCCCAGGAATATCTGCGCCGCTCGCGCGCGCGCGGCGGTGATTACAGTTCGCTCGGCGCCAATGCGAGCGCCGGCTCGACACTCAACAACGCCTTCCGCCTGCAAGGCCTGGATGCCTGGGGCCGCTATTACGGCGATGCCGTCTTCGATCCCTTCAAGGGCACCGGTTATATCGACCAGGCGATCAAGGGCAGCATCTTTCCTTTCGTCAACGCAACGAGCTTCAGCGACGACAATATCATCCAGTACCGCGGCAACGCGTCGAGCTACTCCTCCTTCATCCAGGGCCTGCTGCTCTCACCGCACATGCTCTCCGGCCGTTCGCGCTCGGCGTCGCTGTTCGACGTGCCCTTCATCGAAGGCTCGCTCGGCGGCGGCATCAACAGCGTCGACGGCCATACGCGCCGCATTGGCGAGGCCGAAATCCAGGGTTATTCGAATGCGACGATCCCGATCAGTTTCTACGGCAACCTGACCTGGGAAGAGCTGGCGCTGGACGGTGACTACCGGGACTTCGGCGGATACGCGCTGGACAAAAAACTGCTCGCGGGCAACGCTTATCTGACGGCCACGCTGACGCCGGATGACCGTATCGTCAGTTTCATCAATCATGGCAAAGCCTACGGGCCGCTGAATGCTCTGACGACAAGCACCGCATTGACGGACCGGCTGAATGAAGAATTCTTTCTGCCGTTCTTCGGCGGTGTAATACCGACGTTGGATCTACCTCTCTATCAAAACAGATATGATGAGGGCGAGACGACGATTGGCGGCATCGGCTGGAGCCACACTTTCGGGTATCGGAATGTGCTCAATACCGCCCTCCTCTATTCCGAAGGAAAAGCGAAAAGCGTTTTCGACCAGACGTTTGATGCCTCCGAGCTGACCGGCGTTCCCCCTCCAGATCTTTTTCCCTTCATGGAAACGAGCCTGGAGAGTTCCTCCAAAACCTACATAGCCGCGATCAGCCACAGCATCGGCGATGACACGCTGACCTGGCGATACGGTATCGAAGGCGGATGGACCGATAGCAGCAACAAGACGACGATTCATCTCGATGACATTTTGGGTTTGGTGGGGGAGCGGACATTTGGCCCGGACGACGAGAGCAGCCGCGTCAATATCGGCCGCGCCTATATCGACCTCCTTCATGAGATCACGCCTGCTCTGAAGGGTGAATACGCACTGTTCGCCACGCGCCTGGAAGGCGACGGCACGGATGTCAGCCGGCTTGAACCCCGTTTCGGCATTGCCTGGCAGCCTGTGCAAAATCAGTGGCTGCGCGCCGCCTTCATGCGCCAGGGCCTCGACACGGGCGTACCATCACTGGCACCGATCGGCATCCTTGGCCTGCAGGCCAACCAGTTCTCGGTCGGAGCAGAGGGTTACGCGGATACTGTTGCCCTGCAATGGGATGCCGAGTGGACGGACCGCTTCTTCACGTCGGTCGAATATCAGCATCAGGAACTGCACGATTTCTCGATTGGTCTGCCGGTCACCGGCCTCGCGCTCGTCGACAGCCAGACTTACGGGCGCGGCACCATCGACCGCGCCGCCGTTACGGCCAACTTTGCTCTGGGGTCCGGCTTCGGCCTCTCGGCGACCTATGCCTACATGGATTCCGAGAACAAGGATCCGACGACCTTCAACTACCACGGCGATCTGCCTTTCATTCCGCAAAATTCCGGCCAGATCGCGCTGACCTGGGTCAATGAAGCCAAGGTCAAAGCCACTGTTGCTGCAAACTATATCGGCGAGCGCTCCGGCGATCTGGTTGGCACGAAACTCGACGATTACTGGAGTCTGGACGCCCATCTCATCTGGGAGCCCTTCGACAAGCGAATCGCGCTCGAGGCTGCCGCCTACAATCTGCTCGACGAAGATTTTGAGGTTCTGCCCGACACCCCCGGCTGGGGCCGCGCCTTCAAGGGCACGCTCAAAGTCCGCTTCTGATGCGGGCGCGGGACAAGGCTCGGCACGCCAGGCAGATCAGGAGCCGTCATCTGAGGCTGCTGGTGCTGTCGCTGACCACGCTGATCGCCATCTCGCTCCTGTCGCGCCTGCCCGCCTGGCTACTGCTGGAGTTCAGAAGCTTCGACTATCTTTCGACCGTCGACGATCCCCGTCCGCCACCCGGCGGACCCGTCATAGTGGCGATCGACGAACCCTCGCTCGCCGATATCAATGCGCAATGGCCCTGGCCACGCAGCCTTCATGCCGAGCTCATCAGCCAGTTGCGCGCCGCCGGCGCCCGCGTCATCGGCCTCGACATCATCATGGCCGAGCCCTCGAATCCGGATAATGACGCGGCGATCACCAGGGCCGTCGGCCCCGATGTCGTGTTGGCCGGCGACGAGACGCTGATCGAGACGCCGCAGGCCTCGCAATTGATCCGCGCGACACCGCTGCCGCAGCTGACGGAAGCAGGCGCCGTCACCGGCATCGCCTCGATCGATCTCAGCGGCGACGGCATCTTCCGGCGCATTCCAGGCTATGAGGATGGCTTTGCCGCCATGGTGGCAAAGGCCTCTGGCGTGGCGCCCGAAGCGCTGCCGGCCGGCCGGCTGATCCAATCCTTCGGGCCGGCCCGCAGTTATCCCACGGTTTCCTATTACCAGGCGCTCGACCCGACGAACCTGCTGCCGCCGAATTATTTCAAAGACCGTGTGGTGCTCGTCGGCTTGAGCTTGCAGAATGCACCCGCCATCGACAAGGGCGGCGTCGATGCTTTCGGCACACCTTATACCGTCCACACCGGCAAGCTCGTCTCCGGCGTCGAAATCCAGGCAACGATCTACGACAATATCCGCGGCGGCCTGTCGATCGCCGAAGCCCGGCTGCCGACAGTTGCCGCCTGTATCCTGATATCGGTGCTGCTGGCCGCCGCCACCGTCTGGCGCTCGACGGGATGGCTGACAGTCGTGAACAGTGTGGCGGCCCTCCTCGCCTTCGCGGCCGTCAGCGCCGCCGGCATCCGGCTTGCCCATGTCTTCGTCTCGCCGCTCGGCCCGACGGTCGCCTATATCTCCGTCGTCTTCGGCCAGGCCGCCTTCGATTTTGCCGAGGAGCGACGCAACAAGCGCCAGATCACCCGGGCCTTCGCCCAATATATCTCGCCCGATCTCGTCAAGCGGCTGTCGAACGATCCCTCGCAGCTGAAGCTCGGCGGCGAGCGGCGCACGCTCTCGGTGCTGTTCTCCGACGTGCGGGGCTTCACCACCATCGCCGAGACGCTGAAGGACGATCCGGAGCAGTTGACCGGCCTGATCAACCGGCTGCTGACGCCACTCTCCGACGTGGTGATGGATCACGGCGGCACGATCGACAAATATATGGGCGACTGCATCATGGCCTTCTGGAATGCGCCGCTCGACGATCCTGACCATGCGCTTCACGCCGTCCGCGCTTCGCTCGCCATGCAGGCGGCCATATCGCGGCTGAATGCCCAGCTGGAACGGGAGGCGGCGGAACTCGGCCGCAAGCCGCACGTCCTGAAGATGGGCGTCGGCATCAACACCGGCGAATGCATCGTCGGCAACATGGGCTCGACCCGCCGCTTCGACTATTCCTGCCTCGGCGACAGCGTCAACCTCGCCTCCCGCCTCGAAGGCGCCTCGAAGAATTATGGCGTCGCCTTGCTGCTCGGCGAAGAAACCGCAAGGCTTGTTGCCGCCGACTACACCGTCGTCGAACTCGACCGCATCATCGTCAAGGGCCGCACCGTCCCCTCGCCCGTCTTTACCGTCGTGCATAAGGCCGACGCCGCAGCGCTTGCCGCCCATCAAGCCTTCATCGAGACGAAATATGCCGGGACGCTGGCGCCATCCGATGCCGTTTTTGACAGACTGACGGCCTTTATTCCTGAGCTTGCGGCCTATTACATCATCGTGCGGGATGCCTTGACCGCCGACGGTAAGGAATGATGTAGCGGTGGTCACCGCTCAGCAATTCGACGCCCGCAGCCTAGCAATCTCAGGTCCAACCACCGCGATGAACAATCCGGAATCGCCGAGAGCCCTCGCCGAGAGCATCGCCCCATGAACCGAGGCCATCAGCATTTGCGCCTGCTCTTCCGGCCGCTTGTCCAGCCGAAACAGGCCCTGCTCCACGCCGGCCTGCAGCACCGAGGTCAGCCATGCCGCCAGAATTCGGAAATGGGCGCGCACGCGTGAGGCGACCTCGTCGGGCAGCATCTGCATTTCGCTGGCAAGCATGGCGCAGACGCAAAAGGGCTGCGAGCCGTTCTCGATGCAGGAACGCCAATAGTCGATGTAGAAGTGCAACTGATCGGCAGGGCTTGCGGCCTCCTCGCGCAGCGACTGCAATCCCGCCTGCGCCTGCTTGGTGTAGCGGTCCACCAGCACTGCGACCAGCTCGGCCTTCGCAGGGAAATGATGGTGGATGCTGGCCTTGCGGATGCCGATCGCGTCCGAGATGTCGGCATAGCTGAAGCCGTTATAGCCGCCCGCCACGATCAGCGACTGGGCGATATCGAGGATCTTATCCGATGTCGAAGCTATTGACTTCATAGCGCCGCCTACCTTCTGGTAGGGAGCTTGTCAAGCCTTGGCGCTTGGATATCCCCTCACAAGAAGGTGTCCGCCGATCGTATTGACACCGGCTCGCCGTCTTCCTACTAGTAGGTAGGCAAACAAGGAACCTGCCCATGCAAACCGAATCTTCCAACCAGCCTAACTGGCTGCGATCCTATTATTTTACCCGCGCCGCATTCTCTCTGATCTGGATTGCCGCCGCCATTCTCTCGGGCGGGCAATCCGGCCTTGCCGCCTTTCTGCTGGTGACCTATCCCCTGTGGGACGCTGCCGCCAATCTGGTCGACGCCAGGGTCAACGGCGGCCTCAAGGCCAACCCTTCGCAGGCATTGAATGTCGTTGTCAGCACCATCACCACGCTCGCCGTCGTCATCGCCCTCGGCAAAAGCAGCCATGCCGTTCTCGCCGTCTTCGGGGCATGGGCGATCCTTTCCGGACTCTTGCAGCTCCATACCGGCGTCAGGCGCTGGCGCATCTACGGCGCCCAATGGGTGATGATCCTCAGCGGCGCGCAATCGGCGCTCGCCGGCGCCTTCATGATCAGCCGGTCTTTCGGCGCCGCGTCGCCGACCGTTCTTGACATCGTTCCCTATGCAGGCTTTGGCGCCTTTTATTTTCTGCTTTCCTCGCTCTGGCTTGTCGCCGCAGCCTACCGCAAGGCACAGGCATAAGCGCTGCATGATATGACGGCGGCAAGTTCGACCCCATTTGCCGCCGTCGAAACGACGAGCTCGGACGATCGCGGTGCACGAGATTTGCGGGAGACGATCAGCTTCTTTCGCGCTATGAAGAGCCATCCTTGATCCCGCCCACAGATCCCGAGGTCACGCCCATGGCATTGAACGTTCTCTTCATCGGCGGCACCGGCCAGATATCCTATCCCTGCGTCGAACGCGCCGTCGCCGCGGGCCACCATGTCAGCGTCTACAATCGCGGCTTGAGAGACGCCGCCCTGCCCGCCGGCGTCACATCGATCGTCGGCGAACTGGGGTCGAGCGCTTACGCCGATCTCGCCAAGGCCGGACATGATGTCGTCTGCCAGTTCATCGCCTTCACCCCCGATCAGATCGGCCGCGACATCGAGGTCTTCTCGGGCAAGTGCGGCCAGTACATCTTCATTTCCTCGGCTTCCGTCTATGAAAAGCCGCCGCGTCATTACGCAATCACTGAGGAGACGCCGGCGGTTAATCCCTACTGGCCCTACAGCCAGGCCAAGATCGCCTGCGAGGAACTGCTCAAGAAGTCCAGCAATCTCGCCTGGACGATCATCCGCCCTAGCCACACGGTCCGAACCGGCCTGCCGATCATGATGGGCGACAGCGACGTCATGGCAAGGCGCATGCTGGACGGCGAGCCCATCATCGTGGCCGGCGACGGCCATACGCCCTGGACGCTCACGCGCTCGGTCGATTTCGCCGTGCCCTTCGTCGGCCTGTTCGGCAAGCAGGCGGCGCTGAAGGAGATTTTCCACATCACTTCCGACCGCGCCCATATCTGGGACGATATCCAGAAGACGATCGCCAGACTGCTGGGCGTCGAGGCGAAGATCGTCCACGTGCCGACGGATACGCTGATCAAATACAATCCGGAATGGGTCGGCCCGCTGCTCGGCGATAAAGCCTGGACCGCAATCTTCGACAATGCGAAGGTCAAGCACGTCGCCGGCGACTTCACCTGCGCCGAGAGCCTCGACGAAATCCTGGCCGAGCCGATCATGCATCTCAAGCAGCGCCTGGCCAAAAGCCGTCCGCCGAGGAGCGAACTCGATGCGCTGATCGACAGGATTTGCGCCGAGCAAAGTGCTTTAGGCTAGACAACAGCCACGATCACATGCGCCTGAATCTTGGCGGCAACCGGGCCGCTGCCATGCCTAGCTGCGATCACGGATTCGGCATAGTCGGTCGCAGCCTCCAATTTCGTCGCGTCCCTCGCGGTAATCTCATTGCGAAGAAGCGTTCCTTGGCAATAGGCAACGGCCGGAATGCGCGGCGAGGATGCGCGGCTCTCTTCGGCTCTCGTTTCGATCACCACCTCGTAGAAGCCTGCGCGCTCCAGATCGGAACGGATCAACTGCTTGTCGTGGTAGCCGTGCGGCGTGCGCGCGAGGAAGCGCGGCGGGTCGTTCGGAAACATCCTGGCGAGCGCATTGGTCACATCGCCGGCAAACATATTCTCTTCGATGCGGTCCCATACGCTGAGCAGAAAACGACCGCCCGGCTTCAGCACCCGCCTTGCTTCGCGGTAGGCAGACAGCCGGTCGGGAAAGAACATTGCGCCGAACTGACAGCAGACGAGATCGAAATACGCATCGTCAAAAGGCAGCGCCAGGGCGTCTGCCTGACGCCACACCATGCGGCTATCCGGCGCCTGGCGGGACGCGGCGTAATCGAGCATCGGCTGATTGAGGTCGGTGACGACATAGCTTGCATCAGGCGACAGTCTCGGCGCCAGGGCACGGGTGACCACCCCGGTGCCCGCCGCGGTTTCCAGGACGGCCTGCGGAGAGAAGGACGCTGCCCGCTTTGCCAGATCGGCGGCATATGGATCGAAGATCAACGGCACCATATAGCGGTCGTAATTTTCGGGAACCGAGCCGGCGAACACCTTATCCGTTTCCAGCATTGCCATCACCATCCATCCGCTACTGGCTGTTGAGACTAGCATGGAATAGCGTGGCCGGGATCAATTTCTAGGAAAAATATCAGTTCGCCAGAGTCAGGCCACCGTCGAGGCTACACGCCGCGAGCCTGCTCCTTGAATCCACCGACAGTCTGCGCGCGCCACTCGTCCTTCGAGCCCCCTCGGGGCGCCTCTGAATGATGCTCCTCGCAGGGCTTGCCTTTCATCGGGCACAGCACCCTCCATCAGCGACTATTCCACACGCCGTGCCTCCAGCGGAGCCTCCAGTCTGAAGCCGTCGAAGTGACGGCCGCCATGGGAGGCAAGCACCCGGTCGGCCAGCGCCAGGAAGCGGCCGCCATCGCCCTGCGCCGCCAGGCTGAAAGCTACGTCGAATTCGGCTGCGAGCTCCGCATCGAGCTCGCGCATCAGACGCGGCGCCCATTTTCCCCGTCCGGCCCAGGCGCCGCGTCCGAGCAGAATGAGATCTGCGAGCTTCTGGTAGAGCTGCGCGGCGATGGCGGCAGTCTCCTCCGGCGGGCGCTTGCCCCTGAGATCGTCGGCAAGATCGGTCACCTGATAGCGCAGCATGTCGTAGCTCGCCCCGGCAAGCGGTTTCGGCCCCGCCGCCAGCACCGCCGCCGCCTTTGCCTGGATGATGCCTGCGCGTCCGGTATCCGCTCCAACGATGCGACCGGTGGCGACCATGTTGACCATAATGGGGCAGCCGCCCTCGGCATCGACATGAAGATAGTGCGCCAGCGTCTCTTCGTCGTGGATGAAGGCTTCGACCGGGAAGCCCTCATGCGTGAAGGATTCCCGCCAGGCCCTTTCCAGCGACGGAAACACGACGACGAGATCGATGTCCGAAAACGCCGTCCCTTCGCCGCGCATCAGAGAGCCGGTGGCGTAAGCGAAAGCCGCCCCGGCGTAACTGTTGGCGACGCAGCGGCGGGCGGCAGCGAGCACCTGCTCCGCAAGGTTGGTTTTTTGCAGTTCGTCCATGATCTCGTCCTCGAATGCCGGAGGCGAGCGGGCAAACAAAAACCCGCTCGTTTCCGGCGGGTTGGGTCTCGGCAGCAATGAACGGAAATTCAGTTCACGCGTCTGCTACCCACCGCCGAGGCGGTGGTCGTAGACGTCGAAATTGCAAATATCCTGTTCATGGCGGCGAGGATATCGCTCGGCGGCGATAGCGTCAATCTGCCGAGAACGCTTCCCCGCCCCGCCCTTTTCCGTCTAAGATGCGCCAAAGACTCGTCAACAGGAAGGCCCGCCATGCCCCATCCCGCCACCGTCATTCCGCGTCCCGCACCGGTTCTGCTGCCGGTTGAAGGCAGCGACGAACGCTTTCCGGTGCGCCGCGTCTATTGTGTCGGGCGCAATTATGCCGACCATGCGATCGAGATGGGCCATGATCCCAGCCGCGAGCCGCCCTTCTTCTTCCAGAAGAATGCCGACAACCTGCTGCCGGCAGGCAACGCGTTCCCTTATCCGCCGCTCTCGACCGACGTGCATTACGAGGTCGAATGCGTGCTGGCGCTGAAATCGGGCGGTGCCAACATCGAAGCCGCGCAAGCGCTGGACTGCATCTACGGCTATGCCGTCGGCATCGATTTCACCCGCCGTGACCTGCAGGGCGAGGCCAAGAAGCTCGGCCGCCCTTGGGAACTCGCCAAGGCCTTCGAACATTCCGCGCCCGTCTCGGCGATCGTGCCGGCGAGCCGCATCGGCCATCCCGGCGCAGGCCGGATCTGGCTGGAACAGAATGGCAAGCGTGTCCAGGACGGCGATCTCAATCAGATGATCTGGAAAGTACCGGAGATCATCGCCGAACTTTCTAAACTCTTCGTGCTGGCGCCGGGCGACGTCATCATGACCGGCACGCCGGCCGGCGTCGGCGCAGTCGCACACGGCGACCGTATCACTTGCGGCATCGACGGCGTCGCGGCGCTGTCGGTCGAGGTCATCTGACCGGAGGAAATCATGCCGATTTACGCTCTTGGCGGATTGACGCCGAAACTGCCGCCAGCCGGTCTGCATTGGATCGCCCCCGACGCCCATGTCATCGGTCAGGTCGAACTTGGCGAGAATGTCGGCATCTGGTTCTGCGCCGTGCTGCGCGGCGACAATGAGTCGATTACGATCGGTGAAGGCAGCAATATTCAGGAAGGCGTAATGGCGCATACCGATATGGGATTCCCGCTGACGACGGGAAAGGGCTGCACCATCGGCCACCACGCTATCCTCCACGGCTGCACGCTCGGCGACAATGTGCTGGTCGGCATGGGCGCGACCATCCTGAACGGCGCCAAGATCGGCAACAACTGCCTCGTCGGCGCCAATGCGCTCGTCACCGAAGGCAAGGCGTTTCCTGACAACTCGCTGATCGTCGGCGCACCGGCGCGCATGGTGCGGGTGCTCGATGAGACGGCGGCAGAAGGCATCCGGCGTTCGGCGGAAAATTACGTGAAGAATTGGCAGCGATTTGCGCGGGATCTGAAGCAGATTGGGTGATTTGCGGAAGCAGGGGCCGCCATCGTGCTTCGGACCCCCTTACGGGCACTTCAGGATGAGGGCGGAGAGAGGCCGCGCTTGCCTTGCCGAGGACAATCGCGGGTCGGCACGCTGGCGCCTCCTCACCAGATACCGGGAACCCACCGCCAGCGCACCCGATCCATATATTCCTCGTAGCCCTTAAGCCCACGGCGCAACTCCATTTCCTCCCCCAGCGTCCGGCCGAACAGCATAACGACGAGCAGCCCCACCGGGATCAGCGCATAGAGCGAGCCGAGCGACAGCGCCATGCCGGCGCCGAGCACGATAGCAAAGGCATATCCGGGATGGCGGATGACGGCGTAGGGTCCGGTGTCGATCACCTTGTGATCGCGGTCGGTCTGGATGCGCACCGTCGGCTCGAAATGCCGGTTGACCGATTGCGCCCAGGTCAGGCCGAAATAGCCGGTGATCAGCAGGACATAGCCGGCGAGCACAACCCAGTCGGATTGCGGCGCCCAATGGAAACGCCCGTCGTCGAACGCGCCGACCGGAAGAATGGCGACAAAGAGAATGATCGTCAGCGTCGCCACTACCGCATCCCAGCGCTTGGTGCCCCTCTGATATCGGCTGCGCGCCGCAAACAGCTCGGGATTCGTCCGCCAGATCCAGACGATGGCAATTGCTGTCAGCGCAAGAAAGGCGCCGAGGAAGATCCAGCCACGCGGCCAATCAAGCCTCCCGGCCGGCCAGAAGAGGGCGGCAAACAGCACCGCGACGGTTACGGCCAGCGATCCAATCGATGGCGCAGCCGCCAATGAGCGGCCGGGTGGATTGTCCTTTTCCGTCATGACCACTCCTAGCATCATCGGGCCAGGCACCCGCGACTGCCGACAGCGGCCGCAACCCTACGCGGAATTTGGGAGGCTAAACGTGCGCAACAACCCGTGGGCGATGCAGCAGATGAAGGTCGAGACCAATTGCAGCGACGCCTCTGCAGTCAGCCGCGTTGTCGGAAGCCGTTGCGGCAACGAATATCGCTCAAAACCTGCCTTATTCCGCCGCTTCCATGAATTGGCTCGCTCCAGAGGAGGCGGCAAGCGCGCGAACCCTGGCTTCCGTCTTGGCGATCAACTGATAGAATTCGTCCTGTGCTTCGACGTCCAGCTGTATGACGGCATTGACATCATCGGGTGTATCGCAAACACAGGCGACCGCCGATATCGGACAAATGCCGCCGGGATAACGCTTGCCTGTCCCCGTATAGGCGCGACGGCCCCAGCGCTCGGAATAGACCGTTTCCTCCCGATCGAGGTGGAGGATCGTTCCCTTGCACGCGGTCACAATGGCCGCCTTGCCGTAAGCGAACCAATGATAGTTCAGCTTTCGGAGAATATATTTGCCAGTGATGTCTTCGCCAGCCAGTTCGGCAGGGTCTTCTATCATTCTGATCATGACGACGTCCTCAACGTCTGTGCAATATCCTTCAACTCCTCCCGCGCAGCAAGTCAAAAAACGCTGCTTTTGGAGGCACTTAGTCACAAAGTGTTTCCGATTCTTACATCATCCACGTTTTAGGTCGCCTTTCGGATGCACAATTCTTCGTCGAATTTACTGCAACCTGCACCCGTTTCGGCTTTGCCCGCGCTCGCAGTGATGTTCATTGTGCTTCTCCACCCAGGTTCGATATGTCTCGATAACGGCCCGAAAACCGCACCGGTCTCCGCCGATCGGGAGCATCGAAGAGACAGGGGACGGTGCAGGACACTCTCTGCCGGATGGGGTCGCAGGCGAGCGAACCGGTTCGCCGGGCATCTTGGCGTTTGCACGACGCGACTGGTTAGGAGAATTCGCCGGCGCGGGGACCGGCAAGCGTCACCCGCCAGCCGGTTCGCGACTGAAAATCCTGGGTGGCCAAAAATGTATAGCCCGTCGTGCGCCAGAGCCTGACGGCGCTGGAGAGATTGTCGAGCACGTAATCGCCACCGTCTGTGCGGGCAATAAGAACGACATGATTTTGATCATGCGGGCCGATGACCACGGAAAGCGCCAGCCTGTTTGACGGAAAACCAGCGTCGATCAGGTCCTTCATCTTCTGGAGGGCATAGTCCTCACAGTCGCCTCGGCCGGCAACCGGCAGAGTCCAGACATCCCCGAGGGGAGACGGACGGTCTTCCGCGGGAATAATGCGTCCATTGACGGCTCGATTGACCTTTTGAAGCAGCGCTATGCCTGCTGCATCGTGCAACTGTTGGGCCGCCACCCTGCCGCACAGCCACTTGTACTTGGAGCAAGCCGCCGCGAATCCCACGGGCGCGCCGATACTTCTCGTCACAGGTAAGGAGGATCCGGCAACAGCCTGAAAAGGCACAAGAACGGACAAAATTGCAGCGAGAGAAAAGAGACGATTCATAGCCGATTCCCCTTATTTCCGCCTTCAGAATAACATGATCGAGATAATAATTTATTAAAATTTTATACTTGCGAATTTAACCGTAATATCGAATAGAGACAGACTAGATAGCCTTTATTATTTGCGTTAATAGATCGTTAGTATAAAAGTTCTCCCCATTAACCTCCAGTTAACCTTGGGAGACGATTGAAATGCGCAGCAGAGCATCGAAATTCAGCGTCGCCGTTGCTTTCCTTCTGGCAAGCAGCAGCTTGACCATGGCCGCCCCGGCAGTCGTTAATTGCAATACCGCCGTGCGTGGCACGCTCGAATACCGGCTGTGCATGCCGACTAGATCAATTCCCACCGGCAGCAAATTCAATCCGAACGACAGCGATCGCAGCAGCCGAAGCATTGGCGGCAGCCAGAAGACGACGAGCACCAGTTCCAGTGCCGAGTCCGGCGACCATAGTGGGAGTGGCAATCAGGTTGCGGATGAAGGCGGAAACGACACCGGCGACAACACTGGTGACGACAATGACCATGGCCACGACCATCACGGCGGCAAGGATCACGATCATGGCAAAGATGGCCATGGCAAGGACAACCATGGTGGCAAGGACCGCGATCATCATAGCGACGACAAGGGCGGCAAGGATCACGGGCACGGCAAGGACGGGCACGGGAAGGATAACCACGGCGGCAAGGAAGGTCACGGCAAGGGCGACAACGGCGGCTCCGGCAAGAGCGACAACGGCGGCTCCGACAAGGGCGACAATGGCGGTTCCGGCAAGAGCGACAATGGTGGCTCCGACAAGGGCGACAACGGCGGTTCCGGCAAGAGCGACAATGGCGGCTCCGGCAAGAGCGACAATGGCGGCTCCGGCAAGAGCGACAATGGCGGCTCCGGCAAGAGCGACGATGGCGGCTCCGGCAAGACCGACAATGGCGGCTCCGACAAGGGCGACAATGGCGGTTCCGGCAAGAGCGACAATGGCGGTTCCGGCAAGAGCGACAATGGCAGTTCCGACAAGAGCGACAATGGCGGCTCCGGCAAGAGCGACAATGGCGGCTCCGACAAGGGCGACAATGGCGGTTCCGGCAAGAGCGACAATGGCGGTTCCGACAAGAGCGACAATGGCGGTTCCGGCAAGAGCGACAATGGCGGCTCCGACAAGGGCGACAATGGCGGCTCCGGCAAGAGCGACAATGACGGCTCGGGCAAAGGCGGTTCCGGCAAGGGCGGACCGAACTGAGCTTGTCATCGCAGAAACGCGAAAGGTGAGGCTGGTCTCCGGCCTCACCTTTCTTGGATTATCGGCCCGAGCACCAATCGGCGGCTATTACCGTTCT
Source organism: Rhizobium binae (assembly GCF_017357225.1). Classification (NCBI taxonomy): domain Bacteria; kingdom Pseudomonadati; phylum Pseudomonadota; class Alphaproteobacteria; order Hyphomicrobiales; family Rhizobiaceae; genus Rhizobium; species Rhizobium binae. The sequence goes on from NZ_CP071604.1 coordinate 2,899,163, forward strand.
GAAAGAGACATGGCGACAAACCGGGCGGGCTGGCTTCCTCCCGCAGATTGATAGTTTGACGATCGACCTTGTGTTTTGCCGCTCGCGCTCGATATGAGTCTCATTAGCCAGACGCCCGCCCCTATTTAATCCTGGGAAAAACGGGTCTGCGCCCTGCCAGCAGGAGACTCTCATGGTCGAGGCGATCACCCCGATCTCCGCCACCGCCGCATCCGAGCCCACCAAGGTTGGAACCAGCACCTCTATCGGTTCGGAGCCCGACAACGCCTGGGTTGCCGCTCGCCAGTCGCAGATCACCGCCGATCGGCGGGCATCCCGAGAGATGGCGCAGAAGCAAAGTGCAAACGAGCTCATTCCCCACGCGGATCTGGCTGGTGAAGACGAAAAGCATCAACGCAACCGGAGTGCGGGATCGCAGGAAGAGGAAGAAGCCAGCGAAACTGTGGAACAACCGACCTTGTCGGGTGAAAGCGAGCGGATCGGCACCCGCAACTTCGATGATGACACGCCCTTCGGCGAGCGCGAGGCGATCGTCTAGTGTGGAAGACGGCAAGAGCTGTCTCCGTTCGCCGAGCGGAAAATCTGTCGGGGACGCCTCCCCACCTGTGCTCCTCAGGGCTTCGCCCAAGGGATGTCACAGCAATGGGGGTGAGGAGGCGCGCACTTCCCGCTAAATTTCTCTCGGTGCAATCCGATAAGACGCCGACGATGGCTTTTGTAGCGAGACACGCCCTTACGCCGCACAAGCCTCGCACAGACCGCGGATCTCGATCGTCGTTTTCTCGGGCTTGAACTTCTGCCCGCGCACCCAGGCCATCAGCCGGTGATCGACTTCGTGGTCGTGGAATTCCATAACCTGGCCGCAGCTTTCGCAGATAGCAAAGGCGACAATTCCGTGGCTATGGCAGTTATCGCCGGGATGGGCGCAGGCGACAAAGGAATTGATGCTTTCGAGCCGATGCACGACGCCGTATTCGAGCAGCTTTTCCAGCGCTCGGTAGACCTGCAGCGGGGCGCGAAAGCCGTGGTCGCGCAGCTTGTCGAGGATCGTATAGGCGCTGAGCGGCCCGTCGGCCTTCTCGAGCACGTCGAAGACCAGCGACTGGTTCTTGGTCAGTTGCGGTGTTGTCATGAGCCTTGTCCTTGCATTGCTGCGCGGTGGCGCCTGACGGGAAGCAGGCTGAAAATGAAAAGGACGAGCGCCGCGACCACGATCGAAGGGCCGGAGGGCGTGTCGTAGGTGAGCGACCCGAACAACCCGCCGACGACGGCGGCCGCCCCGATCAGCGAGGCAAACACTGCCATGATCTCCGGCGTCACCGAGAAGCGCCGCGCCGCAGCCGCCGGAATGATCAGCAGCGAGGTGATCAGCATGATACCGACAATCTTCATGGCAATCGCAATGACGACGGCCATCAAGAGCATGAAGAGCAGCCGCGCCCGCTCGGGTCGCAGTCCCTCGGCCTCGGCAAGCTCCGCATTGACCGTTGCCGCCAGAAGCGGCCGCCAGAGCCAGGCGAGCGCCGCCAGCACGAACAAGCCGCCGCCCCAGATCAGCGCGATGTCGGTGGAGGAAACGGCAAGGATGTCCCCGAACAGGAAGGCGATGAGATCGATCCTGACCCAGCTCATGAAGGCGACCATGACGAGGCCGATCGCCAGCGTGGCATGGGAGAGGATGCCGAGCAGCGCATCGGCCGACAGCGCCTGGCGCTTCTGCAGGAAGAGCAGCAGCACCGAGACGAGAGCGGCGACGGCGAAGACGGCGAGCGTCAGATTGAGTTCGAAGAGCAGCGACAGCGCCACGCCGAGCAGCGCCGAATGGGCGATCGTATCGCCGAAATAGGCCATGCGCCGCCAGATGATGAAGCAGCCGAGCGGCCCGGTCGTCAGCGCCAACCCGACGCCGGCCAGGATAGCGCGCACGAAGAAATCATCAAGCATGGCGGCTCTCCCCGCTGCGGGAATGGGCATGCCCATGCGCATGATCGTGTGCGTGATGATCATCGTGAGCATGGGCGTGGCCATGCCCGGCATGCGCGTGCTCATGGGTACCCTGTGTGTGTTCATGGGTGCCATGAACGTGATGGCCATCCTCGGGGTGGCAATAATCCGTGACCGACCCATCAGCATGGCGCACTCGCCCGTCAGGTAGATGCGTGTGATCGTGGTGATGGCTGTAAACGGCAAGCGTCTGCGCCGCCCGGCTGCCGAACAGGCGCACATATTCCGGGCTGCGGCTCACGGTCTCAGGCGTGCCGCGGCAGCAGACATGGCCGTTTAGGCAGATGACCGTATCGGTCTCGGCCATCACAACATGCAGATCGTGCGAGATCAGCAGGATGCCGCAGCCGCTCGCATTGCGGATCGATTTGATGAGGTCGTAAAGCGCGATCTCGCCGGAAAAATCCACCCCCTGTACCGGCTCGTCGAGCACCAGGAGATCGGGCTTTCGGGCGATCGCCCGGGCCATCAGCGCCCGCTGGAATTCGCCGCCGGAGAGGTGCTGCACCTCGGCATCGCGCATATGGGCGATACCGGCGGCTTCGAGGGCTGCGTGCATCTCGCGCTCCGGCAGCGGCCCGGTCAGCGTCATCAGCCGGCGCACCGTCAGCGGTAGCGTCCAGTCGATAGATAGCTTCTGCGGGACATAGCCAACCTTGAGACCAACCAGCCGCTCCACCCTGCCCTCGTCAGGCTTCAACACGCCGATCGCCGCCTTGGCGCTCGTCGATTTGCCGGAGCCGTTCGGCCCGATCAGCGTGACGATTTCACCGCGCGAGACCGAAAAATCGACGCCGCGCACCAGCCAGCGGCCGCCACGCAGGACGCCGACGTCTTCGAGCGAAACCAGCTGTTCGCCCCTCTTGTTTGCGGGAGAGAGCATCAAATTTTCCGACAGCGCTGTTGCATCCTGCTATTGCACACGTTATAGCATAACGCAATTGATGTAATAACATAACATGCGCAATTCAAGCGGAGCACCTGATGAAACGCGCCCTACGGACTGCCCTGAAAACGTCAGCCCTTAAATTCCCCGCCGTCCTCTTCATCCCGGCTTTAGCGATCCCGGCCTTGCTCTTTGCCAGCACGATGCGGGCGGCTGACGCGCCGGTCGTCGTCACCTCGATCAAGCCGATCCATTCGCTGGTTGCGGCAATCATGCAGGGCGTCGGCGAACCGGAGCTCATCGTCGATGGCGCCGCCTCCCCCCACACCTATAATTTGAGGCCTTCGAACGCGCGCGCCCTGCAGGAGGCCAAGGTAATCTTCTGGACCGGCCCCGGGCTCGAAGCCTTCCTGGAAAAGCCGCTGCAAGCGCTGGGCCCGAAGGCGACCATAGCCGAGCTCGACAAAGCGCCCGGTCTCGTCAAGCTGCCCTTCCGCGAAGGCGGCGCTTTCGAACCGCATGACGATGGTGATGGCGACGATCACGACCATGCCGGCGAAACGGGGCATGACGATGATCACGATCATGATCATGGCCACGAGCACGGCGTCTTCGACACGCATCTCTGGCTCGACCCGATGAATGCCAAGGCGATGGCCGCCGAGATCACCACGACGCTGGTCGCCGCCGATCCCGCCAATGCCCTGACCTACCAAGCCAATGCCAAGACTCTGGACGAGAAGCTGACGGCGCTGGACAAGGAGATCGCGACCACGGTCGCCCCCGTCAAGAAAAAGCCATTTGTTGTCTTCCACGACGCCTACCAATATTTCGAGCACCGCTACGGCATCCGCGTCGCCGGCTCGATCACCGTCAGCCCGGAGACCATTCCGGGTGCCGAGCGCGTTTCGGAAATCCACCGCAAGGTCGGCGAACTCGGCGCAACCTGCGTCTTTGCCGAGCCGCAATTCGAGCCGCGCCTCGTCAAAGTCGTCATTGAGGGAACCAGCGCCAGATCCGGCGTGCTCGACCCCGAGGCGGCAACGCTGACACCCGGCCCCGATCTCTACTTCACCCTCATGCGCGGCATCGCCGAGAGCATGAAGGCTTGCCTCTCCAGCGCATGATCGCCGTGCGATCTCGCTCAGAGGGCTGATGCGGAAAGAGGCGGATGACCCCGTTCCGTCTTTTTCGGCCTGTCGGATGTAATGATATAACATTGACATAGATGAGATTCCCATGGACAACAGACTTCCGGTGACGGTCCTTTCCGGCTTTCTCGGCGCCGGTAAGACGACGCTGCTGAACCACGTGCTCGCCAATCGCAAAGGCCTGCGCGTCGCCGTCATCGTCAACGACATGAGCGAGGTGAATATCGACGCCGCCTTGGTGCGCGATGGCGGGGCCAATCTCTCGCGCACGGAGGAACAGCTGGTCGAGATGACCAATGGCTGCATCTGCTGCACGCTGCGCGACGACCTTTTGAAGGAGGTCCGCGATCTCGCGACCCAGGGCCGCTTCGATTATCTGCTGATCGAATCCACTGGCATCGCCGAGCCCCTGCCCATTGCCACCACCTTCGAGTTCCGCGATGAAAACGGTGTTAGCCTCTCGGAGATGGCGCGACTGGATACGATGGTGACCGTCGTCGACGCCGCCAATTTGCTCGCCGATTACGCCTCAGCTGAATTCCTCGCCGACCGCGGCGAGACGGCTGGTGATGGCGACAACCGGACCATCGTCGACCTCTTGGTCGAACAGATCGAATTCGCCGATGTCGTGGTACTGAACAAGATCGGCACGGCAAGCGAAGAAGCGCTCGGCGCCGCGCGCAAGATCGTCACCGGCCTCAATCCGGATGCGAAACTGATCGAAGCGGATTTCGGAAGAGTGGCCCTGACGGAGGTGCTCGGGACAGGCCGCTTCGATCTCGACAGAGCCGAGACCCACCCGCTCTGGTACAAGGAATTGCACGGTTTCAAGGACCATGTGCCGGAGACCGAAGAATATGGCATCCGCTCCTTCGTCTATCGCGAGAGACGGCCCTTCCATCCGGCAAAATTGCAAGCCTTTCTCGATAAGACATGGCCGGGTGTGGTGCGCGCCAAAGGCTTCTTCTGGCTGGCCACCCGCCCGCACCATGTCGGCGAGATCAGCCAGGCGGGCCCGATCGTGCGCACCGGCAAGATGGGCCTCTGGTGGGCGGCTGTCCCGCGCGAACAATGGCCGCAGGAGCCTGGATTCCTCAACGCCCTCGGCCCCAATCTCGATCCCGTCTGGGGCGACCGCCGCCAGGAAATCGTCTTCATCGGCGCCGATCCGATGGACGAGGTCTGGATCAGGAGAGAACTCGACGCCTGCCTGGTCGAAGGCGATACCTTCATGCCGGAGCGCTGGCGCGACCTGCCCGACCCCTTCGCCAGTTGGAACAGGCAGGCGGCATGAAGGCGATGGCGATCAAACGCTATCGCTGCATCTGCGATTGCCGCCGATCGAGGGGCTGCATCCGTTGACGCGTGAGCGGGAGGCTGGGGCCGAAAGACCGAAGGGGTTGCCCGGCGTAATCGCTACGCAAGTAATGCCGTTCCGTCGGAAGGCGTCTACTAGAAACACTCCCGCGGGAACGGAATGATCGGAGAATTCACGATTGGCATAGGCGAAAGGTACCGGCAAACGCACTAATTTGAGCTTTCCCGGCCGGGCCTCTCCTTCACCGCCAAGGCCGCAGACAGGGCACGCCCAATATTTTAGGTGAGATTTAAACTTCAGCGAAGGACGTCAGAAAACTGCCCTCGCGGCCATCCGTCTTCAGATGAGCGCTGTGCTTCCGCCGCCGGCTTTCGTGCTGGCGCTTCCCGGCTCCTGCTGCGCACCGTCTGGAAGCCGTCCCCTGGATGATCGTCATGCTGGCGACCGGTTCGGCCTCACTTGCCGCGGCCGGCGCATGGTGCGAAGATCGAATTCGATTTTCGGGAGGATTAGGCGCAGATTTGAAACAAGAGCGTCCGCCGCGCGGCCCGTCGGGCTGCGCCGGATTGCTCCGCAATAGCGAAAACACCTTGGAGGAAATCATGCCCGGCATCAGCATGCGTTATATCGTCGACGACGTCGACGCCGCGGTGGAATTCTACACCAGGCATCTCGGCTTCTCCGTCGCCCTTCACCCGGCACCAAGCTTCGCCATTCTGACCAGGGACGGCTTCCGGCTGTTCGTCAGCGGCACGACGGGTCCGGGCGGAGCTTCCCAGGCCATGCCGGACGGACGAACACCGGAACCCGGCGGATGGAACCGCATCCAGATCGAGGTCGCCGACCTCGAGGCGGAAGTCGCCAGGCTGCGCGAGGCCGGCGCGCGTTTTCGCAATGAGATCGTGCAGGGCGTCGGCGGCAAGCAGATCCTGCTCGAAGACCCCGCGGGAAACCCGATCGAGCTCTTCGAAGCGCCGAAGAGATGACCGCCGCGGCGGCGCAAGAACGACGGCTGCGCCTTGTCAGCCGTGCTCCAGCGTGTAGTTTCGGATTCGCGTCAATTCAGAGGTAAGGGAAATATGGCCGAATCCGCGGGCGGGCTCTTCGACTATGTCGGGATACTAGCCGTGTTCTTTCTCGTCGCCGCCAATGGCTTCTTCGTCGCCGCCGAATTCGCCCTTGTGTCGGTCAGGCGCAGCCGGGTCGCCGAGCTTGCCGCCGCAGGCCGCATGAACGCCTCCGCCCTCCAGCGCGCCGTCGACAACCTCGACGCCAATCTCGCCGCCACCCAGCTCGGCATCACCATATCGTCGCTGGCGCTCGGCTGGGTGGGCGAGCCGGCGCTTGCCCATCTGATCGAGCCCCTGCTCTCCTGGCTGCCCGAGCCATGGGCCACGACCGGCGCCCACACCGTCGCCGTCGTCGTCGCTTTCGTCATCATCACCGCGCTGCATATCGTGCTCGGCGAGCTCGCACCCAAAAGCCTGGCGCTGCAGCGCAGTGAGGCCACCTCGCTGGCGGTGGTGCGTCCGCTCGGGCTTTTCCTTGTATTGTTCAAGCCGGCGATCTTCACCCTCAACGGCATGGGCAACCTCGTGCTGCGGGCAGTCGGCCTCCGTGCCGGAACCGGAGAATCCTCGTTCCACTCGCCGCAAGAGTTGAAATTGCTGGTCGCCGAAAGCCAGGAAGCGGGGCTTCTGAACCCGGTGCAGCAGCAATTGGTCGAGCGGGTATTCAACATCGGCGACAGACCGGTCTCCGACATCATGACCCCACGTCTTGACGTCGAATGGTTCGATGCCGACGACAGCGACGCGGAGATCCTGAAAACGATCCGCGAATGCAGCCACGAGCAGCTGCTGGTCGCCCGCGGCTCGATCGACGAGCCGATCGGAATGGTGTTGAAAAAGGATCTTCTCGATCAGGTGCTCGACGGCGGCAAGGTCCGGCCGCTGGAGGTGGTCAAACAACCCCTGGTGCTGCACGAGGGCACCAAGGTCGTGCGCGTCATCGACAGCTTCAAGGCCTCGCCCGTGCGCCTCGCCATCGTCATCGACGAATATGGCAGCCTCGAGGGCATCGTCACCCAGACAGATCTACTGGAAGCCATCGCCGGCGATCTTCCGGGCGCCGACGAGGAACCCGACATCGTCGTTCGGGAAGACGGCTCGCTGCTGATCGACGCGATGATGCCGGCCTTCGACGCCTTCGAGCGGTTGGGCCTCAAGGATCGGCCCGAGGCGGACTTCCATACGCTCGCTGGCTTCGCGCTGCATCAGCTCCAGCATATCCCCGAAGCCGGCGAAACCTTCCTCTTCGACGGCTGGCGCTTCGAGGTGATCGACATGGACGGCATGCGCATCGACAAGATGCTCGCGAGCCGCATTGCCGCGGATGGAGCGGAGGCTTAATCAGGTCATCGCCAGCGTCCAGAGCATGCCGGCGGCGGCGCAGCTGAGCAGTGTCGCGATGACGGAGGTCTTGAATCGGAAGATCGCGATCGCGGCGGCGGCCGACAGCGCCATCGCTGCCGGCACAGCCGATTGCAGCACGGGAATGTCGAGCCGCAGGCCACCAAGGCTGACGACGGCGACCTGGGCAAACAGCGTGTGCAGCCCAAACCAGATGGCAAGGTTGAGAATGACCCCGACCACCGCCGCCGTTATCGCCGACATTGCCCCTGCCAGCGCGATATTGCCGCGCAGTCTTTCGATGAACGGCGCTCCCAGGAAGATCCAGAGAAAACACGGCACGAAGGTCACCCATGTCGTCAGCATCGCCGCAAGCGTGGCAGCCAGCATGGGATTCAGTGATCCGGGATTTCGATAGGCGCCCATGAAACCAACGAACTGGACGACCATGATCAGCGGTCCGGGCGTCGTTTCGGCCATGCCGAGGCCATCGAGCATCTCGCCCGGCTTCAACCAGCCGAAGTGCTGCACGGCTTCCTGGGCGACATAGGCAAGGACGGCATAGGCGCCGCCGAAGGTGACGACAGCCATCTTGCTGAAGAACAGGCCGATCTCGGCAAAGACGCTGCCCACCCCGAAGATCGCGTAGAAGGCAGCGACCGGAATGAACCACAGGGCAAGCAGAACCGTCGACATGCGTAAGGACCAGGCGAGATTCGGGCGCGCATGGGCCGGTATGTCCTCGCCCAGCACTGAATCGGCATCCGATAGCACCGGCCCGCTGCCGGCCTTGTGCCCGCCGCCGGTCTTGAAGGCGGCAAGCCCGGCCTGGCCGCCGAAAAAGCCGGTGATTCCCGCTGCGAGCACGATCAGAGGGAACGGCACATGAAGAAAGAAGATGGCGACAAATGCCGCTGCCGCGATCGCGACCATGATCTTATTCCTCAAGGCCCGGCCGCCGATGCGAATGACGGCCTGCACGACGACGGCAAGCACGGCCGCCTTCAGGCCGAAGAACAGGCCGGCGACGATGCCGACGTTGCCATAGGCGGCATAGATGTAGCTGAGACAGAGGATCGACAGAAACCCCGGCAGCACGAACAATATTCCGGCAATGAGGCCGCCCGCGGTCCGGTGCATCAGCCAGCCGATATAGATGGCGAGCTGCTGCGCCTCGGGGCCGGGAAGCAGCATGCAATAGTTCAGCGCATGCAGGAAACGATGCTCGCCGATCCATCGCTTCTCGTCGACGATGATCCGGTGCATGACGGCGATCTGACCGGCCGGGCCGCCGAAACTCAGGGCCGCGACCCGCAGCCAGACCCGCAAGGCTTCACTGAACGAAACGCTGTGATAATGCCCCTCGTCCGCATGTTTCTCCGCCATTTCGCCAGCGGGCGCATTTCCTGTCATCTCGGCCATCTCATGCCCTCTTTTTCGGAGCGGGCCAGTTGTGGGTCTCCTCCGTCGCGTCGCGGCACCAGCGGAAGAAGGCGTCATAAAGAAGCATGCCGGCCTCGAGCTGTTCCAGATCGTCGGAATACATCCTCGACAGGCCGAGCGACGCGGCAAGCAGACCGGGCGCCTCGGGTGCGAGATCGAGTCTTGCGGTATCGGCGGCGCGGACGATCTTCGCCAGGCGCAGCAGTGGTTCCGACGCCAGCCCGAACTCTTCGACCATCACGTCGAAGGTGCAGAGTTCGCCGCGATGGCTCCAGAACACCTCCTCAATATCGAAGGGTGTTGCCCCGAAGCGCGTTCCGACGTCCAGAACATCGGGCGTCGGCACGAACAGAAACAGCGCGTTCGGATCGACGAAACGCCGGATCAGCCACGGGCAGGCGATGCGGTCGATCTTCGGCCGAGCCCGCGTCACCCAGACGGTGCGTCCCTCCAGGTCGCGGCGCGGCAGCTTTTCCGCCGGCACCGCCGGTCCTTCGGCGATCCATGCGTCGAAGCCGCCCTCGAGGCTCTCGGCCTCCATTCCGGCGTGGCGGAGATAGGCGGCGACCCCGTGGCTGAGCTTGCCGCCTCTCTGACAGACCACGACGACGGCATCGGCCTCGACGCTGCCTGCCCAGACGACGACATCGGCATGGCTGCGCCGGATCGAGCCCGGCACCAGCCGCGGATCAAGCGCAAAATCCTCTTCGGTGCGAACATCGATGATGCAAGGCGCACCCGGCGTGCCGATGAGGCGGCTGAGTTTATCGGGAGAAATTTCGAGAAATGACGGCATGACGCGTCCCTCCGTTGATCGGTTCTACTGGACGCGATTCTTCAGCATGGCGCCTCGTGGGGTGATCGCGACCCCATGCAAAATCATTCGCAAAGAGACCCGGCCATGTCAAGCGCTCGGTCGGCCCCTGGCGGCGGAGCTTCTCTGCCGGCGCCAGACCGACCGGCCAATTCAGCAGATCCGGCGAATATCAGCTGCCAATCCTTGGGGCGTTCCATGCCGGAAATCCCTGATATTATTCGCCTCGCGGCCCCAGAATGGAACAAAAAGCGCGTTGCGCCATTTCCTTGTCACCGCAAGAGGAGAAAGTACCATGACGTACGACCCCAATAATGCCAACGACCCGAACCGCCCGCTGAACCCGAATCTGGACCTGCGCACGACGCCGACCGCGCGCAGCAGCAATACGTGGGTTGTCTGGGTTGCTGCATTGGCCGTGATCGCTGTCGCTGCATTCGCCTATTCGCAGTGGAGCAGCAGCCCCGGCACCTCACCGGACACGACCGCCTCCACAACCCAATCCGAGCCGGCGCCGGCCAAGCCGATCGCTCCGACCGACAACAGCGCAACGCCCGCACCCGCACCGGCACCAGCCCCGGCCACGCCGCCGGCTGCCCCTGCCCAGCAGTAAGCGCAGCGTCGCAGAAAGAAGCCGGCCCGCTGTCGGCTTCTTTTCCGCGGCAGGCCTTGAACGTCGCCAAGCAAGTCCCATCTAAGGGCTATAGAGTTTGTTTCTGACGGTTGACCACGGAGGTACTGGCAGCCGTTGTCGAGACAAATCGAGGAAGGTCGGTGCGAGTTTCGCCCGGCCTTTTTTCTTGCCCATGGAGGCGAAGGCACGCCGAAACCGACACGATTGGGCAAATTCGAGTTGGCGCCTCATCCCAATCTTATTTGGGGATCCTGTTATAGAATGATTGGGGATCGTAGACGCACTCGTAATCGAGACGGCACATTTTGCCGTTGGCGTCCCTAACCGTTGCCGTGTCGTACTTGTCACCCAGATTGCACCTGGCCGGCGGATAACGGAAGCTGCGACCGCCGATGCCCATGCGCACGAAAACCGCCTTGTCCTTGCGGATGATCTGCGCGAGCTCCGCGCAGCTGTGATCCCTGGCATTGACCTCCACCGCCTCGACGGCAAGCGCTGCAGACGGAAATAGCAGGGCGACGACCATGGCAACGTTTTTCATGTAAACTCCTGAATGTGAAACCATGATGAATGACGATAAAGGCGAGCGGCCTTCCGAACGCAACAATCTCCAGCGACTCAATCGACAGCAGAATCCGGCTCTAAGGAAAATTATAGGGCGATGCCGGATCGAAGACGCAGGCGTAATCGAGAACGCACGACTTGCCCTCTCTGTCGCGGAAACTCGTCGTCGAGCGCTTGTCGCCCATGCTGCACTGCGCCGGCGGATAGCGGAAACTGCGGCCGCCGAATCCGACACGGACAAACACTTTTTTGTTCTGCCGGATGATCTGCGCAATCTCGCTGCAGCTGTGATCGTTGGCTCGGACCTCCATTGCGCCTGCGGCCAAGGCCGGCAGCGGCAATGATAAGGCGACGACCAATATTATGGTTCTCATTGGCCCCTCCACTACGCGCGGAAGATAGGGCGCGGCGATCACCGCTGCCAGCCCTGGGCATGCCGTCGCATCGGAACAAGGCCGACGAATTCGGCCCTGACACAATAATCAATCTTATCAAGAAGTTTGGTGGGTGATGTAGGGCTCGAACCTACGACCCGCTGATTAAGAGTCAGCTGCTCTACCAACTGAGCTAATCACCCGTTCGCGCTTGGTTGCGCGGTGTGACGGGGCGTATAAACACGATCGGCAGGCTTGTCCAGCGCATCGGCGAAAATTCTTTGGTTAATCTCAAAGATTTTTGCGCATGGCTGAAATGCAATAAAATCAGAGGTCGAGCGTGCCGCTCGCCAACCGCACCGCCTGGCCGCCGATCCGCGCGTTGGAAATCGCCCCGCCGTCGACATCGATATGCAGGTGGATGAAAGAGGGGCGGCCCATCTCGACGCCCTGTTCGATCATGATCGGGTGGTGCCCGTCCGTCAGCCGGTCGAAATGGCGGATAGCGCCGGAAAGTGCGGCTGCCGCCGCGCCGGTGGCCGGATCTTCGACGATGCCCATGCCGCTGGCGAACATGCGCGCATGGAACTTCGCCACATGGTTGACGCCGCCACGGCAATAGACATAGGCCGAGGCAAGCGCGCCATCGACGAAGGGCACGATCTTTTCCCACAGCTGCGGATCGAATTCCACCCGCTGCGCCGTGCCGACATCGTGCACCGGAATGAGCAGGAACGGCACCCCGGCGCTCCAGACCGAGGGAACGTGATTTTCAAAGCCGATCTCAGTCACTTTCAACGACAAAGCGTCGGCGATGCCGAGCTTGTCTAGCGGCATGACGGCCTGCTGCGATTTGCGCGGCAGGTCGAATTCGGCAAAGCTCGCCTCGCCCTCCCTCAGCCGCACCGCGCAGCGGACCGGCCCGACATTTTCCTCGAGCACCGTAACGAGATCGAGCGCCGCTGCGCCGTGTGCCCGCTCGGCGAGCGCAATCGCCGTGCCGACCGTCGGATGGCCGGCAAAGGGCAGCTCGCGGCCCGGCGTAAATATCCGGAGCTTCGCCGCATAGGCGGGATTGGTCGAAGGCTGCACGAAAACCGTCTCGGAAAGATTGATCTCCCGAGTGATCGCCTGCATCGCCTCGTCGCTGAGATCGTCTCCGTCGAAGACCACCGCCAGCGGATTGCCTGCAAGCTTTCGATCGGTGAACACGTCATAGACGCTGTAGCTTCGCGCCACATCGGCCTCCTTGAATCGATCATCGCGCCGTCAACCTGCCCGACCACGCGGTCGAGTGCAAGGCGCTAACGCCGGTTACCCTTTCCGAAATACCAGTCGATGACGGGCAGCATGGCGACGTTGTAGGGATGGGCCGCCGGATCGGCCGAACGGATCGCCACCGCACCTGCGATTTCTTTGTCCTCGGCAACCAGCATGTGGGCCTCGATCCGCTTCACCATCTCGTCGGCCGTCATATCGAAGCGGAAGAGCCTGAGCAGGGTCACCGTGCGCCTGGCATGGCTGGCAAAGAGCCCTTCCCCCGCGACCGCGTCGACCAGCTCCAGTCCGGTCTCCTCGTGAACTTCGCGGCGCATGTTGGCCTCGATGTCACAGCGCCCGTCGATGATATCCTCCGGTTCCAGCGAGCCGGCCGCGAAATAGACCTGGCCGGGATTGGCGGTATGCGCGCCCATGCGGATCGCCACGAGCGCGCCGTCTGCGCTTTCGAGCACGGGATAGGCGAAGATGTGCAGGCCGCCCTGGCGTTGCGGCTGCCGCCGCCACCACATGAAGGCGGAAAAAGGAGTGACGTAGCCTTCGCCCGCGATCCCCTCTTGGCTGAACGACAGCCGCTGTTGGAACACCAGGCGGCCGTCGAACAGCGCCGGGTTGGCGGCGGTTTCCTTCGCCCAGTTTTCACGGATCGCCGCCTCCTCGGCGACGACGAAGGGATGGGCGCCGGGCAGCACGCGCAGGTCGACGCCGGCGATCGGGAAAACCGCCGCTTCCGGCGGCCAGCCCGCGAAATCATCGGAAATATCGCTCGTCGGAAATTTCAAGTTCAAATTCGTTTTCATGGGAGATCCAGTGTCATGACGACGGGGCAATGATCGGATGCTTTCGGCCGGTCCCAGCCAGTGCGTGGATACAGCTCCACCTCCTGGCCTGGCGGAAAGGCGGTGCGGTAGGGTTGGCCGTTGCGGATGATCTCGGGCAGACGGCCGCTATTATGGGCGGCAAGCGCAGGCGAAAGCCAGATATAGTCGAGCTGGCAAAGGTGCTGCTCCTGCGGTCCGCGCGCGTGATAAAGCGTCCAGCGGTCGAGAGGTTGACGTCGTGTCATGACATTTTCGGCAAAGCCGTCTTGGCTGAACGCGTCGAGCGCGCTTTCGGCCTCCAGCCGATGCTCGAAACGATAACCGGCGCCGCGCCGGCCGACAACGTCGACGCGCTCCTGATAATCGTTCATATCACCGCAGATGGCGAAACTCTTCTTGGCCGTGTGGCCGGCGCCGAACCTGTCCTCGATGATGCGGCGGACGGCACGCGCCTCGGCGCGCCGGAGCGGCAGCGTCGATTGCCGCCCGTCCAATCCGTCGCGCGGATTGCCCATCGATTTGAAATGCACGACGTAGAGCAAGAGCGGTCGGCCGCCGATCAGAAGATCGAGCTCCAGGCAATCGCGCTTGAAGATCTTGTCGTCGATGCGATTGGTGAGCGCCAGGTCCTCATCGAAGAGATCGAAGTCGCGATAGGTCGTCATCGCATGGCTTCTGATATCCCTGACTTCGATCTTCTGGCCGTCGCGCGTTTCCTCGCGCATCAGGACGGCGACGTCGATGCCGCGGCTGTCATTGCCCTCGACCAGGAATTTCTGACGATAGCCGTTTCCGACCATGCGGAAGAGATAGCCGTATTCGAAGGCCTGCAGGGCGGCCATATTGTCGATTTCCTGCAGGCACAGAATATCGGCATCCGCATCGGCGATGGCGAGCGCCGTCATCTGCCGGGTGTCGTCGGTGGCGGCGATCACGCGGGCCTGCTCGAGCTGCTGATAGACGCCCTCGCTATTGACCTCGACAAGCTTGATGACGCGGTCCTGGCGCAGTTGGTTGCGGAAGCCGGTAAAATCGAAACGGGTCAGCAGGTTTTCGACGTTGAAGGTGGCGAGGCGAAGCGACATGGTGGGAGTCCGGTTGCGGGCAGTACCTTAACCGGCAATCGCCGCAGGGAAAGGTGGCGGGCCAAGAAAAGTGCGGACAAGTGCCGTTCTGAACTATCGGGCGACGGCTCCAATAGGGGGCGTGGCGGAGATCGGTGAAGTCATATAATTTCTGATAGTATTTAGAAGTTCTGCGTACCCCGGAGCCGTAAAAGTCATGACACCCGAAGAGAAAGTGATCCTGGAAGCACTGGCGTCTATGTGTGAACAGTACATAGGCGAAGACAATGGCTACCTGAATCACAAGGCGATGCACGCGGGCGAACTGGCGGTAGAAGTTCTAGCTGCATACGGACTGCTTGAGCCAGCTCCACAAGGCGGCCGTTGGACCGAAAAGGGAATGCTTCTTCTTGATGATTCGTCGGGATTCAATTCTTTGATCTCCTCGTTGAAGCCGTAACCGAGCATCAAAGCCGCCAAGCCGCGCGGATGACGGCGCGCACGGCTTCGCCTGGCACAACCGCCACGCGGCTGTAGGCGCGCAAGGTCTGGCCGTTGCCGAGCGTGAGCTTCACGGCGTAGCGCTCGCCCTCGAACAGCACGGATTCGACAGCCGCCGGAGCCCCCTCGCCGCCGATCATCACGTCTTCCGGGCGCACGAGAATATCGGCGCCGTCGGTGTTGACCGCCTGGAGCGCGTCCTTGAGCTCGTCCCATTCCAGATGGCGTTCGCTGCCCATGACAGGCAGCGTCAGGATCGCGCCGCGCCCGATCAGGCCGCCGACGATGCGGCCCTTTGGCCGGGCATAGATCTCGGCCGGCGGCGCCACCTGCAGCAGGCGGCCTTCGGACATGACGGCGACGTCGGTCGCCAGTGCCATCGCTTCGCTCTGGTCGTGGGTGACATAGATCATCGTCGCACCGGAGCGCTGGTGAAACTCGCGGAAGGTCTCTTCCATCTCCTGCTTCAGGTGCCGGTCGAGATTGGCGAGCGGCTCGTCGAGCAGCACGACGTCGGGCGAAGTTACCAGACAGCGGGCGAGCGCTACGCGCTGGCGCTGACCGCCGGAGAGATCGGCCGGCCGCCGCCCGGCATAATCGCCAAGCCGGACGGTGGAAAGCGCTTCGCCGACCTTCGCCCGGTATGCGTCGCCCGAGACGCCGCGCACCCTCAGGGGATAGCCGACATTGTCGGCGACGCTCATGTGCGGCCAGAGCGCATAGGACTGGAAGACCATCGCCATGTTGCGCTTTTCCGGCGGCAGCGACCCTGCGGCATCGGCAAGCAGCCGCTCGCCGAGATGGATCGAGCCGTCGGAGGGCGTCTCGAAGCCGGCGATCATGCGCAGCACCGTGGTCTTGCCGCAGCCGGAAGGCCCGAGCAGCGCCAGGAAGCCGCCCTCGCGCACATCGAGCGAGAAATCGCTGACGGCGGCGCGCCCGGTGCCGAAATCCTTGGCCACCCGGTTGAGGATCAGTTGCGCCATGGGACCACCCCTTTCGGCAGGCGTTTCGTCAGGAGTTCCAGTAGCAGCATCAGGACGACGACCATGAGGACGACGAGGACCGACAGCGCCGCGGCAAGGTCGGAGCTGCCGCTGTCGTCGAGATTGTAGATGGCGACGCCGAGCGTCTGGGTGCCGGCCGACCAGAGCAGCGCGGAGATCGTCAGTTCGTTGCAGGCGATCAGGAAGACGAGGATGACGGAAGCGCCTGCGGCCGGAGCAATCAGCGGCACGATGATATCGGATAACCGTCGGCAGAAGCCGGCGCCGGAAAGCCGCGCTGCCTCCTCCAGCGCCGGATCCAGCTGGTGGAAGGCGCTGACGACGGGCTTCAGGCTGATGGCGAAGAAGGAGGAGAAATAGGCGATGAGGATGATCCAAATGGTGCCGTAGAGCGAGATGTGGAGGAAGGGGATGGGCGCTGCGAAAACTAGGATGAAGGCGACCGCCATGACGATGCCGGGCAGCGAGTGAGGTATCTCGATCAGGCTCGCGATGATGCGGGACGCCGCATCCTTGCGCCGCGTCAACATATAGGCGGCAAGCACGGTCACCAACAGCAGACACACGGCGGTAGCGCCGGCAAGCGAGATCGAGTTGACGAAAGCCGTGCGCGTCACCGCCTGCCGGAAGAGTATCTCCTCAAAGGCATGCAGCGACATGGTCTTGAAGGTGAGCGGCACGCCGTAGGCCGGCACCAGCGCGCCGGCGATGAGCGCGAAGAAGGGTGCGGCGAGCATGAAGAATAGGATTGCCCAGAGAAGCGGCGTGAACGCGAACCGCCAGGCGCCGAGCTCGAAGGCGGCGCTGGCACCTGACAGACCGATGACGCGGTAATCGCGGCCTCTGAGCGCCCGGTCCTGGATCATCAAGCCCGCCACTGAGATCATCGCGATAATCGCCGACAGCACGGCGACATCGCCGAAGGTGCGGCTGGTGAAGGCGGAAAACTTGGTGAAGATGAGCGTCGGCAGCGTGAAGATCGAGGCGGGGATGCCGAGGATGGCGGGGATGCCGAAATTGCCGGTGCAGGAGACGAAGGAAATCGCTGCGCCTGCGATGATGCCGGGCAGCGACAGAGGCAGGATAATGTCGCGGAAGACCCGAAAGCTGGATGCGCCGGAAAGCCGCGCGGCCTCCACGCCGTCGCGCGGCAGCGTCATCAGCCCGGCCCGGAGCGCGAGATAGACGAGCGGCGCATGCTGCACGCCATAGAGAAGCGCGATGCCGCCGACCGAATAGAGCGGCTGCGGTGAGCCGAGCGGCGGAGCGATGGCGAGCGCCTTCAGAAGCGGGCTCGATGGCCCCGACAACTGCACCCAGGCAAGTGCCGTCACCTGCGGCGGGATCATCATCGGCAGCACGAAGAAGAAGCTGAGCAGCCCCTTGCCGCGAATATCCGTCAGCGTTAGCAGGAAGGAGAAGAGGCAGCCGACGACGAGCGAGATGATCGTGCCCAGAATTGATGTGACGAGAGTGTAATAGGTCGCTGACCAGAGCGACGGCGCGCTCAGCACATCGATCACGCCGCCATTGGCGAAGGCCGCGATCCCGACCATGGCGAGGCGGGCGAGCGGCAGCACGCTGAGGATCAGGACGGTGATGACGACAAAAGGAAACAGCCAGGCGGGCTGGCTGTTCCCTGCTCTGACATAGCCTGGCATGAAGAGGTCAGTTCGAGCCGTAGATGCCCGAGAAGGTCTTCAGATCCTGGTCGGTGTTCTTCAATGCTTCAGCCGCATTGACCGGCAGGACCTCGATCGTGTCGCGCGCCGGAAAACCTTCCGGCAGCTTCATGCCGTTGCGGGCCGGGATATAGCCGAGCTTGAGAAAACCTTCCTGGCCCTTTTCGGAGAGTACGTAATCGACGAACTTCTTGGCGGCCTCAGCATTCTTGCTGCGGGCGAGGATGCCGACCGGCTCGGTAACGGCCGAAACGCCTTCGCTCGGGAAGACGAATTCGACGGGCGCGCCCTTGGCCTTCTCGCGGATCGGCAGGTAGTCCACGACCATGCCGTAAGCCTTCTCGCCCGAGGCGACCGACTTCAGGACGGCGCCGTTGCCGCCGGCGGCGATTGCGCCGTTTTCGGCGAGCGACTTGTAGAAGTCCCAGCCGAGGCCAGGAACCGCGGCAAGCGTCTGGGCATGAATCAGGGCCGCACCCGAAGCAAGCGGGCTCGGCATGGTGACGAGGCCCTTGGCTTCTGGCTTGGTCAGATCCTTCCAACTCGTCGGCTTCATGCCGGCCGAAGTGTTGTACATGATGCCGGTGGTGATCAGCTTGGTCGAGTAATAGTAGCCGTTGGCGTCATAAAGCGTGGCGTCGTATTGGGAGGCTTCCGGCGACTTGTAGGCGAGCAGCTCGCCCTCTTCCTTCAGGCGCTCCAGCGTCACCATGTCGGCGATCAGGAGAACGTCCGCGACCGGGTTGCCGGACTGGATTTCGGCCTGCAGCTTGGCCATGATCTTCGGCGTGCCGTCGCGCACCCAGTCGACCTTGATATCGGGATTGGCGGCCATGAAGCCGTCGACTGTCGCCTGCGCGTCTTCGTTCGGCTGGCTGGTGTAGAGCACGAGGTTTGCGGCATAAGCCGGAATAGCAAAAAGGCTGACGGCAAGAAGGGCCGCGGCGGAAACGATCGTCTTCATGGGAGGGGGTCCTCGTGATTGCGTCGCCCCTCCCATATTAGGGGTCGTTGACAGAGATGTGACAGGCGGCCGCAGCTCGAGAACTGCCGCCAGTTCCATGCCACTGGCGCGGCAGGACCACCGCAAGACGCGCCATGGCCCTCGGATCGAAAGTTATTTCGCTGCTTCTTCGATGAGTTCCGCCACCTTCTGCGGATGCGACACCATCACGACGTGGGAGGCGCCATCGACGACGACGGTCCGCTTGGACCCTGCCCGCTCGGCCATGAAGCCAAGGGCTGCGGCAGGGATGTTCTTGTCGCCGGTGCCGTAGACAAACCAGGACGGCAGCTTCTTCCAGGCGGGTTCGCCAGATTTTTCGGTCAGGGCCGCTTCGGTGATCGGCCGCTGGGCCGCCGCCATCAGGGCCGCCTGCTCGGCCGGCACGTCGCTGGCGAACTGGTCATGGAACTTGGCATGGTCGATATAGAGATCGACGCCGCCTGGGCTGAGCTTCACCGGTGCTGCGAGCGCTCCGGCCAGCGTGCCGCCCGGAAACTTGCCGGCGAGATCGGCAACCGATTCCCCGGGCTCCGGCGCGAAGGCCGCGACATATACGAGCGACTTGACGTTGTCATGGCCATTCGCTGCGGTCGAGATCACTTGCCCTCCATAGGAATGGCCAACGAGAACAACAGGGCCGGCAATGCTGCCGACGACGTCGGAGACATAGGCGGCGTCGCTCGAAACGCTGCGCAGCGGATTGGCGGCAGCCACGACCTGGAAGCCGTCCTTGCGCAGGATTTCGACGACGCCGTTCCAGCTGGATGAATCGGCAAAGGCGCCATGGACGAGGACGACGGTCGGCTTGGCCGGCTGCGCAACGGCAACACCGGAAAACAAAGCACCCGCCAGGGCAACGGCGGCAGCAAATTTGAACATTGTCATTTCCTTTCGTCGGTCGGGTATCACAGTAGCCAAAGCGGGGTCGACGTGCTTTCCGGCCTTGGGCTCACCATTTAATTTGTACGCGATTTATTTTCACGCGATCTATCTAGGCCATCTCTTTCGGCGCGTCAATAGCTTGCAAACAGATCGCGCACAAATTATATTGAGACCATAGGAGAGCATGATGAAAGACACCACATCGAATGATCTCGCCGACGTGCCCCAGATCGATGAAATGCTCTGCTTTTCAATTTATTCGGCCGGCCACGCCTTCAACCAGCTTTACCGTCCCCTGCTCGACGAAATGGAACTCACCTATCCGCAGTTCCTCGTCATGATGACCTTGTGGGCGCGTGACGACCGCACGGTGAAGGATCTCGGCGAGACGCTTTTCCTCGATTCCAGCACCCTCACCCCACTGCTGAAGCGGCTGGAAAATGTCGGCCTCGTCACCCGCAACCGCAATCCCGCCGACGAACGCCAGGTGCTCCTGCGCCTGACGAAAGAAGGACAGGCCCTGAAGGGCCGCGCCGCCCATGTGTTCGACTGCATCGGCAAGGCCGTCGGCCTCGACGTCGAGACTGTCGGCAAGATCAGGGACACCATCGCCGCGATCCGCGACAGCATTCACGACAGGAACAAGGACTAGGCCTGACGCGAGGCGGCCTCCCTTCGCCGCTGCGACGATTTCCGTTCGACAAGCCGATGGCATATTGTACGATCCGTCTGTCGGCGACACGCGCAATCGGTCATTGCCGCCACGCGGTCCGAAGATGCCGGCGCCCGCAATCTTGCTAAACCTCACGCAGGCGTGAACGCGCCGCCATTGCCATTTCGTGGCGCAGAGGTACGTCAATCGTGGCTTCCATGAGGGAGGAATTTAATGGAATATCGTCTGCTCGGCCGTTCCGGCCTGAAAATTTCGACTTTGACCATGGGCACGATGACCTTCGGCGGCGTCGGCTGGGCGAAGATGGTCGGCGATCTCGGCGTCTCCGAGGCGAAGAAGATGATCGACATTTGCATCGATGCCGGCATCAATCTGATCGACACCGCCAACGTCTATTCATCTGGCGAATGCGAAAACGTCATCGGCGAGGCGCTCGCCGGCAAGCGCCCGCAGAGCGTACTCCTCGCCACCAAGGCCCGCTTCGGCATGGGCGACGGTCCAAACGACCGCGGCCTCTCGCGTTACCACCTGATCCGCGAATGCGAGGCGAGCCTGAAGCGCCTGAAGACCGATGTCATCGATCTCTACCAGGTGCATGAATGGGACGGCCAGACGCCGCTCGAAGAGACGATGGAAGCGCTCGACACCCTAGTCCGGCAGGGCAAGGTGCGTTATGTCGGCTGCTCGAATTATTCCGGCTGGCACATCATGAAGGCGCTGGGCATCGCCAACGAGCACCGCTACCAGCGCTTCGTCAGCCAGCAGATCCACTATACGCTGGAAGCCCGCGACGCCGAATACGAACTGCTGCCGATCGCGATCGACCAGGGTCTCGGCGTGCTGGTCTGGAGCCCGCTGGCCGGTGGCCTGCTTTCCGGCAAGCACCGCCGCAACCAGGCAGCACCCGAAGGCACGCGCCAGTTCGCCGGCTGGACCGAACCGCCGATCCGCGACGAAAACCGCCTCTGGAACATCGTCGAGACGCTGGTCGCGATCGGTGACGAGCGCGGCGTCTCGGCCGCGCAAATTGCCCTCGCCTGGTTGATCGGCCGCAAGGCGGTCACCTCGGTCATTATCGGCGGGCGTACCGAAGCTCAGTTCCGCGACAATATCGCCGCCGCCGAACTGAAACTCACGGAGGAGGAGCGCAAGCGCCTCGACGCGGTCAGCCTGCCGCCGGTCCTCTATCCCTATTGGCATCAGCTGAACACGGCGAGCGACCGGTTGAGCGAAGCCGATCTCGAACTTTTCGGCCCGCATCTTCAGCAATAATGTTGGACGCCCAGCTCTGCACGGTGAAAGCTAAACGTCACAAAAGATGCACTTTCACCGTGATACCATGAGATCCCGCCACCGTAGCGAGGCTCTCCATGCTGAAGAATTACAAGGTATTGAAAGGTACTGCGAGCGCGATTGCGCTCGATGACGACAATGATCCTCATATTGAGGTTCGCATCGAGGCAGACGGCGTCAGCTACCGCATTGCCCTCAACGTCCGCTCGAAGGAATCGCCCCACGACCTGCTCTACGCCAATATCGTCGATTTCAAACACGCGGCGCTGACGGAGGCGCTTGAAGCCCTGCCGATGGGCCTGACCGACATCCGCAAGGACCACCCTGAGCTTGCGATCGACTATGTCCGCAGCGGCCTGATCGAGCGCGAGGACATGGATGTCGCACCTTTCCAGCTCTCCGGCCCGAAGAACGACCTCCGGGAGTTCATCGAGCCGATCGTCGAGGAAGGCATTGCCGATCCCGACATCCATTTCTATGCCTTCGGCGAAGCCTGGGGCCCCGAGCACAACAAGCCCGACCAATATTTCGATTTCGAACCCGGCAACGGCATCCACGACATCCACATGAACCAGGGCGACAATGGCGGCTTCAAGGCCACCAACGGCCCGAACCAGGATGGGGCGCTGCTCGTCCACTTCACCGATACCGACGAATGGTCGGCGATCTTCCTGTGCTTCCAGTCGCAGAACTGGAACACCGATGCGGCCACCGGTCATCCGATAGCCGAGGATCGCGGCGGCCAGGGCCGCGGCGAACGCACGCGCCGGCCGCAGCCGGTCGTCGCCTCATCGCTACGCATCATCGCTGCGCTGATCAACCCGGTGAACGGCGCAGGCGGCACCGAGGCCGAAACGGTGACATTGATCAACCGCTCCGACATTTCGGTTCCGCTCGACGGCTGGAAATTGGAAGACGAAAACGGCCGGACCCAGACGCTGTCGGGGACGCTTGCCCCGGGCCAGATCCGCACCATCGCGCTCGACGCCGCGGCCGGCGGTCCACAGCTCGCAAACCGTGGCGGCGACATCATCCTGCGCAACACCGACGGAGCGGTGGCCGACCGCGTCGGCTACAGCAAGAGCGAGACGGCGAACGAGGGCTGGACGACGATCTTTTGATTGGCGCTCCGGCTGGTTAGTTGCCCCGAAAGCGTGGCGATGGAGGAAGATCAAGCGGGCCTCTCCCTTCCCGCCTGAGTACCGTATGGCACCCTCATCTTCTGCCCGCATCTTCTCCCCGCAAGGGAGAAGTGGGATCGCGGCACCACCGCGGCTTACATCTCGTCGGTAGCTCGAAGGAGCCGGCGCAATTGCGTCACGCTTCCCCTTCTCCCAAGCCGCGGGGAGAAGATGGCCAGAAGGGCCAATGAGGGGGCCGCACGGTATGTCCGCTGCGGCACCCCCCGCTGCCATCACACGCCGATCTCGTCTTTAATCAGCTTACCCAACCGGCCAACACCATCCTCGATCATCTGCTGATTGGCGCAGGAGAAGCTGACGCGGAAGGTGTTGGCGCCGGAGCCGTCGGCGAAGAAGGCCTTGCCGGGCACGAAGGCGACCTTGGCGGTTTCGAGTGATTTCGCCAGCAGCTTGGCGCCGTCCATGCCTTTCGGCAGGGTGATCCAGATGAACATGCCGCCTTCCGGCTTCGTCCAGCTTGTGCCCTTGGGCATGTATTTCTCAAGCGCCGCCAGCATGCAGTTGCGCCGATGGCTGTAGGCAGCTTTGATCTTGGCGACCTGCGCATCGAAACCGCGCTCGGCGACATCGGCAATGGCCATCTGGTTGATCGTCGAGGAGTGGAGATCCGCCGCCTGCTTCATCAGCACCAGTTTGCGGATGACCGGCGCATTGGCGACGATGAAGCCGACGCGAAGACCGGGCGCCAAAGTCTTGGAGAAGCTGCCGCAATAGATCGTCCGGGTATCGTTGATATTGCCCTTTTCGGCGATCTCCAGCGCCAGGATCGGCGGGATCGGCTCACCATCGTAACGCAGCGACTGATAGGCCGCATCTTCGATGACGGCGACGTCGAGCTCCTCGGCAAGCGCCAGCACCTGCTTGCGGCCGGCGAGATCGACCGTTTCACCGGTCGGATTGGAGAAATCGGCAGAGAGATAGGCGAACTTCACCTTGCCGCCGGCGGCGGCTGCCGCCGCACGATAGGATTCCGGCGTCCGGTTGCCGCCCGGAGTCAGCTGATCATAGGCAGGCTCATAAGCGTTGAAGGCCTGCAGTGCGCCGAGATAGGTCGGCCATGTCACCAGCGCGGTATCGTTCGGCGACAGGAACAGCTTGCCGAGATAATCGAGACCCTGCTGCGAGCCCGAAACGATGAAGACATTGTCGAGTTCGCACGAGATGCCTAGATCGGCCATCTGTCGGACCAGCCATTCGCGCAGCGGCTTATAGCCTTCGCTGACCGAATATTGCAGGGCCGAATTGACGGCGGCGCCCGCGAAGATATCGGCATAGGCCTGCTTGAATTCCTGATCCGGAAACAGCGCCGGATCAGGAATGCCACCGGCAAAAGAGATGATGTCGGGTCGGTCGAGAAGCTTCAGGAGCTCGCGGATTTCGGATGCGCGCATGCGCGACGAGCGCGATGCAAAGATGGTGTCCCAGTTCAGCATGGGGTTTCCTCTTATTTTCTGTACCCCCGACAAACCATGCAGCGAAAATTATGTCAATATTACTGACCTATCTTCTTGTCATGGTGACAAGCCGTGGATGTTCGGGATCTCGCGTGATGTTGGAACCATCCGATAGTGCAGGCGCTCGGTCCCGTATTTGCCGCTCGACTCCAGCCCCATCAAGCGACTATTCCTCTCATCAAAGCCGGAACGGCTGATTCAGACCTTTCCAAGACCAACTTGGCGGCGGTAGTGTCGCCGCCACTATTCAATTTACTATCAAGGTGCAGCAATGACCGTGACGTCGGCCTCTCCTGAAATCAAAATCGAACTTCACAAGTCTCCCGTCCCGGACGCCGATCGTATCCAGGCACTGGAGACGCCCGGCTTCGGCAAGCTCTTCACGGATCATATGGTCCTGGCACGATGGACGGCCGACAAGGGCTGGCACGATGCGAAGGTTACACCCAGGCGACCCCTGGAGCTCGACCCTGCGAGTGCCGTGCTGCACTACGCCCAGGAAATCTTCGAAGGCATGAAAGCCTATAAGGCGGACGATGGTCGAATTCTGCTCTTTCGGCCTGAAGAGAACGCACGCCGCTTCGCGCAGTCGGCGACCCGTATGGCGATGCCTCCCGTGCCTGAGGAACTCTTCCTGAAGGCGGTCGAAGAACTGGTCCGCGTCGACAAGGCCTGGATACCCTCCGGCGACGCCAGCCTCTATCTTCGCCCCTTCATGTTCGCCAACGAGGCGTTTCTCGGCGTTCGTCCGGCTCAGGAATATGTCTTCTGCATCATCGCCTCTCCAGTCGGCGCGTACTTCAAGGGTGGCGCGAAGGCCGTCTCCCTTTGGGTCGAGACCGAGTACACCCGTGCAGCCGCCGGCGGCACCGGTGCCGCAAAATGCGGCGGAAACTACGCAGCCAGCCTCGTGGCGCAAGCCGAGGCGTCGAAGAAGGGTTGCGATCAGGTCGTCTTCCTGGATGCCGCAGAGCATCGCTGGGTCGAAGAACTCGGCGGCATGAATGTCTTTTTCGTGATGAACGATGGATCGGTGGTAACCCCGCCGCTTGGCGGCACGATCCTGCCGGGCATCACCCGGGCCTCCGTGATCGTGCTCGCCGAAGAGAGGGGCTTGCGCGTCGAGCAGCGCCCCTACTCGTTCGCGGAATGGCAAGATGACGCCGCCAGCGGCAGGCTTGTCGAAGCGTTCGCTTGCGGCACTGCCGCCGTCCTGGCGGGCATCGGCCTGGTCCGACACGCCGGCGGCGAATTTCTGGTCGGAGACGGACAGACTGGCAAGTTGACCAGCGAATTGCGCCAGCAGCTCGTCAGTCTGCAGAAGGGCGTAACGAACGATGAGCACGGCTGGACGCGCCTCGTCCCGGCCTGAACTCGGACGTTCCACGCGGACCGCGGCGCCAACACCGGCATGGTGCCGCCGCTCTCCGCCTCGCCCGAACGTGCGGCGAACTCGGCACCGGTCCAGCGCCGCCGCCTTCACGTGCGCCATGTCGCTTTGTACCGCGAAATACGCATCCTCATCATCGATATCCTCGGCGCCGACCGGCTTTCGAAAAGACACCTTCAATCCAACCGACGTTCGGGATCGGCCAATCCGCATGCACCGTGACAGCACCTCCGCCTTCTACGACGAAAATGCCGAGATTTATGCAAATCGGCCGCGCAGCCTGCCAAAGCAACAGCTCGATGCCTTCCTCGCGCGGCTCGCACCAGGTGCCGCAATCCTCGAACTCGGCTGCGGTGGCGGGCAGGACAGCGCCTACATGCTGTCGCAGGGCTTCGACGTGACGCCTACCGACGGCTCCGCCGAGCTTGCAAGACAGGCGGAAATGCTGATCGGCAGGCCGGTCAGGGTCATGCTGTTCCAGCAGCTCGACGCCGAAAGCGCCTACGACGGCGTCTGGGCGCATGCGAGCCTCCTCCATGTTCCGAGATCCGAGCTCGCCGACGTTTTCGCCCGCATCCGCGCTGCCCTCAGGACCAGCGGCCGCCTCCATGCAAGCTTCAAGGCAGGCGAAGCCGAAGGCCATGACGACCTCGGGCGCTACTACAATTACCCCTCCGCGGCCTGGCTGTCGGCGCTTTTGTCTGAAGGCGGCTGGCGCGACATCGCCATCGCCGAACACGACGGCGGCGGCTATGACGGCAAGCCGACGCGGTGGATTACGGTGAGCGCGCAAAGGTAAAGGCCGGAGCTCTCGCCCCGGCTCTCGATTCCGATAGTCCGAAATCGCTTAGTTCACGCTCTTGTCGACCAGCTTGTTCTTGCCGATCCAGGGCATCATGCCGCGCAGCTTGGCGCCGACTTCCTCGATCTGGTGGCTGTCGTTGTTGCGGCGGATGCCCTTGAAGCGGGCCGCACCGGAACGGTATTCCTGCATCCACTCGGAGGTGAACTTGCCGGTCTGGATGTCCTTGAGGACGCGCTTCATCTCGGCCTTGGTTTCTTCGGTGATGATGCGCGGGCCCGTGACGTATTCGCCCCACTCGGCCGTGTTGGAGATCGAGTAGTTCATGTTGGCGATGCCGCCTTCATAGATCAGGTCGACGATCAGCTTCACTTCGTGCAGGCATTCGAAATAGGCCATTTCCGGCGCGTAACCGGCTTCTGTGAGCGTTTC
This sequence comes from Rhizobium binae, assembly GCF_017357225.1. Classification (NCBI taxonomy): domain Bacteria; kingdom Pseudomonadati; phylum Pseudomonadota; class Alphaproteobacteria; order Hyphomicrobiales; family Rhizobiaceae; genus Rhizobium; species Rhizobium binae. The sequence goes on from NZ_CP071604.1 coordinate 2,926,249, forward strand.
GAAACCGGCGCGGATGAGCTCGACGAGACCGCCGCAGAGAACGACCTGCTCGCCGAAGAGGTCGGTTTCGCACTCTTCGCGGAAGTTGGTTTCGATGATGCCAGAACGGCCGCCGCCGACGCCGCAGGCGTAGGAGAGAGCGAGTTCAAGCGCATTGCCGGAAGCGTTCTGGTGAACGGCAACGAGGCAGGGAACGCCGCCGCCCTTCTGGTATTCGCCGCGAACCGTGTGGCCCGGGCCCTTCGGCGCGATCATGACGACGTCGACCGACGCCTTCGGCTCGATCAGGCCGAAATGAACGTTGAGGCCGTGAGCGAAGGCGATGGCTGCGCCGTCACGAATGTTCGCAGCGATGTCGGCCTTGTAGATGTCGGCCTGCAACTCGTCCGGGGTCGCCATCATCATCAGGTCGGCCCAGCCGGCAGCTTCGGCAACCGTCATGACCTTGAAGCCGTCGGCTTCGGCCTTCTTGACGGTCGGCGAACCGGCCTTGAGAGCGATGACGAGGTTCTGGGCGCCGCTGTCCTTGAGGTTCAGCGCATGGGCGCGGCCCTGCGAGCCGTAGCCGATGACGGCGACCTTCTTGGCCTTGATGAGGTTGAGATCGGCATCACGATCGTAATAGACGCGCATTTGAAGTTCCTTCCCTTGTGCTTGTCCTGTTGACTGTCATTAAGGCGAGATCAGCCGAGAGCCGGCATCTCCGCCAGTACCTTTTCCGTGCCGTAGAGCCGAAGGAAGGCGGTCACCGCCTTCTCCGCCTGGCGCGCGGTATCCTTGAGGCCGGGCTCGCCGAGCAGCATGCGCACATGCAGATCGGAGACGACAAGGCCGTAAAGTGTATGATAGGCCTCGTCGGCATCGGCAAAGCGCAGGAGTCCTGCCCTCTTTCCGGCATCGATCAGCGCCATGGCGCGCCGGTCGATCTGGCGGCGGCCGCGCTCGAGCAACAACTTGCCGAGCTTCGAGCCGTCGCGATGAGACTGGCCGATAGCCAGTCGGTTCAGCGCCAGCGAGACGTCACCGGCCAGCACCTCGAGCAGGTCGCGCGCGAAGATGACGACATGGTCGTGCAGGCTCGCCGCCGTCAACCGCTCGCCGTTGCGCTCGAAGGTCCGCACCTTGCTCGCCTGATAGGCGATCATCGCCGAGAGCAGACCGTCGCGGTCGCCGAACCACTTGTAGAGGCTTTCCTTGGAGCAATTGGCGGCGCGCGCCACCCCCGAGGTCGTCAGCGCCTTCTCGCCGCCATCGACGAGCAACCGAAGCGCCTGCTCCAGAACGGCGTTCTGGCGCGGCGAAAATTCGCTCGGCTCTGCAGTATCGACAGACACGGTTACGGCTCCCATGTACGTACCGTACGGTACGGTTCGCGAGCTTTATGCGGCAAAGCGATCGGGCCGTCAAGCCGGGCCCGGCAGATTTTTATACGGGAAAGCCGGGCCCGGCACCAGAATTGGATAGGCGGACACTGATGGCGATTGCATAATGCTGTCGAACGTCATTTGCCGGGAGCCTTTCATGTCGCGTCTATCTGCTGCCCTTCTCCTGGCCGGAGCGATGCTCCTGGCAACGGCGTCCTTCGCCGACCGCGCCGTCGCGCAGTCGGATAGTGAGGTCTATGACCGCATCGAGCAATTGCACGGCGATGCCGCGGGCCTCGATCGGCCGCTGCGCCAGCTCGTTGTGGCGATGCGCTCCGGCGACGCCGAGACCATTGCCGGCCTTGCCGAATATCCGCTGACCGTGAAGGCGAACGGCGAGACCTATGATGTCGAGAACGCCGAGGATTTCATCGAGGATTTCGACGATCTGGTGACGCCGGAAACCCGCCGCGCCGTCGGGCGCCAGCAATATCAGGATCTCTTCGTCAGCAGCGAGGGCGTCATGCTCGCAAACGGCGCCGTCTGGATGGGCGCGGTCTGCGACGACAACGCCTGCGACGAGAGCCATTGGGCGATCATCGCCATCAACAATTAGTCTCTGCAGCCATGTCAGCCATCGCTGCGAAGCTTGCGCGCCAGCGTCTGCAGCTCCTTGAAGGCTTCGTAACGCTTGCGGTGGAGATCGGAAATCTCGCCCTCAGACGACTGAAAGCGTTTTTCCACCCTGGTGAGTTCGCCCATCGCCGCGCGCACATCGGCAAATTGGCGGCCGGCGACGGCCCCGAGAATGGCCGCGCCGAGCAGCACCGGCTCTTCAGCCTTCGTGGCGACCACCGGCTTGCCGCTCGCATCGGCAAGCACCTGGCGGACGAAATCGTGCTGGCCGGCGCCGCCGCTGATGACGATGTTTTCGACGCTGACGCCCGCCTCGGCCTGCGTTTCGATGATCTGCCTGAGGCCGTAGCCGATGCCGCAAAGCCCGGCGATGTAGAGCGAGACCAGGCTGTCGAGATCCCGCTCCATGCCGAGACCGGCGATAACAGCCCGGGCATGCGGATCGGCAAAGGGCGCTCGGTTGCCGAGGAACTCGGGAACGACATGCAGCCCGGCCGCCAGCTTGACGGCATTGGAGGCACGGCCCGCCTTGCCGGCGGCCATGTCGGCAAGCAGGACCGGCAGCGTTGTGCTCGCGCTCGTCGCAAGCTCCCTGGCCTCGCCGGCGGCCGGATGGAAGGAGAGGAGATGGTCGATCGCCGCGCCGGCGGCACTTTGACCACCCTCGTTCAGCCAGAGGCCCGGCACCATCGCCGAATAGTAAGGTCCCCAGACGCCGGAAACGAAAGACGGTTCCGCCGTCGACGTCATCGTGCAGGAGGACGTCCCGAAAACATAGGCAAGATTGGCCTGCGGATCCGCGCCGACGGTGCCGACGCCGCCGGCATGGGCATCGATCAGCCCAGCCGCGACGGCCGTTCCCGGCACCAAGCCGAGCTCTTCCGCCGCTGCAGCCGTCAGTCCCTGGCCAAGCGCCGAACCCGGCTCGACGATCGACGTGCCGATGCGGGCAAAACCTTCGTCTGCCAGCACGCCGAGGCCGATCTGATGGAAATAGCTGCTTTCCCAGCGCTTTTCATGGGCGAGATAGGTCCACTTGCAGGTGACGGTGCAGGTCGAACGCGAGAGGTCGCCGGTCGCCCGCCAGGTCAGGAAATCCGCAAGATCGAAGAATTGCCAGGCGGCGTCGAACACCTGGGGCCGGTTTTCCCTGAGCCAGAGAAGCTTGGGCGTTTCCATCTCGGGCGAAATGCGGCCGCCGACATAGCGCAGCACATCATGCCCGAACCCATTGATGCGCTCCGCCTGCGGGACGGCTCGGTGGTCCATCCACACGATGATGTCCCGGTCCGGATCTTCCGAAGGTCCGATGGGCAGCGGCTTGCCGCCTTCGCCGAGGACGACGAGCGAGCAGGTGGCGTCGAAGCCGAGCCCGACCACCGAAGCCGGATCGACACCGGCGGCGGCAACCGCCTCGCGCACGGCCGCGCAAACGGCACGCCAAATCTCGCCGCTCGATTGTTCGACAATAGAACCGGCTTCATGAAACAGGCTGATATTGCGCTTGGCGGAGGCAAGCATGCTGCCGGCCATATCAAACAGGCCGGCGCGGGCGCTGCCGGTGCCGACATCGACGCCGATGACATATCTGGCATCCGCTTCCGGGGTGTGGAATGTGTCGCTCATGGTCTCTCGCTTCAGATCGCCTGCGATCGGGTTGATCGGCAGCCGGATTTGGAACTCTGTGCCTGGAAAGATCGCCTCCAGGGAGGCTGACATTACGCAGTCGCGGCGCCATGGCAAGGAGGCCAACACGCTGGCCAGACGCCGTCACAGCCCTCCTCCGACATTCTCGAGAATGACGGTGAGTTCCCTTGCACCTGTCGCGACGGCGGCCGCTCCGGCGGCATCGAGCACCGCACGGCGGCCGGGCCTCGGATCGGCCGGATCGACGAAACCGATGGCCGTCATGCCTGCGGCAATTGCCGCCGCCACGCCATGGACGCTGTCGTCGATCATGACGCATTTGCCCGGGCGGGCCCGAAAACGCTCGGCGCAATGCAGCAGCAGGTCGGGCGCCGGTTTCGGACGCGAGACGGCTTCGGCGCTGAACACGCCCTCCTCGAAGGCGCTCCAGAGATCGAGCTTGCCCAGGCTGTTGCGCAATCGCTGCATCGTGCTGTTCGAGGCGACGCATTTCGGACGGTCGAGGCTGTTGACAACCTCGGCAATGCCAGCAATCGGCGTCAGCGAACGGGCGAACTCCTCGAACAGATGACGATGCCACTGCTCGAACAGCGCGGCGACATCAGCGATGCCGTATTCGCGCCGGCACATCTCAGCGATGACGCTTTCCGAATTGCCGGTGAATTTGACATGGGCCTCCGCCGCGCTGATCGCAATGCCGGCGCCTTGCAGCGTTTCCGCGAGCGTACGGCTGGCGATCGGCTCGCTGTCGATCAGCACGCCATCGCAATCGAAGATCACGAGGTCGATGCTGTCAATGGCTCGCGTGCCGGGAGGGTCGATGCGGCTATCGAGCATCCCTCACCTCCGCGCCTGCAAGGCGAGATCCGGCCGGTCCGTGGTGATCTGACGGATCGGTTTGGCAAGCCAGTATTCGAGATCACTCATATCGTTCGGAACCCAGGCGCCAAGCCGGTCGAGCGGCACAAGCCGGGTAATCTCGTCCCACTGCGCCTGAAGCAGCGACTTCTCGACGGCGATGATATCCGAGCATTGCTTCATCAGGTTGAGGCCGCTCGCAAGGCCGAGACCTTCGGCCGACTTGGCGTCGAAGGACGACAGGGTGCGAATTCCGGGAGCAGCCTTGCGAATATCGGCAAGCACGTCGGGATGAAAGCTCGTCAGGATCGCGCACTCAGCAAGACCAAGCCGCTCGACGGCGGCAAATGCCCTAGCGGTTAGCCCCTCGTAAGGCGTCCCATCGGCGTGGTTCTTCAGTTCGATATGAAGCTCGAGCGACGTATCCTTGAAGACGGCAAGCACCTCTTCCAGCGTCGGGATCGCCTCTCCGTCGCTGTCCTTGAGGCGGATTTCACGATGTTTTCCGGTTCCCAGATCGGCGACCGGCCCCTGTGCATCCGTGGTGCGTTCGAGCGTCGGGTCGTGAATGACGAGCATTTCGCCAGACTGCGTCAGGTGGATGTCGAATTCCACGCCGTCGACCGGCATCTGTGCAAGTTTTCGAAAGCCCGAAAGACTGTTTTCAGGCCAGAGATTGCGGCCACCGCGGTGGCCGATGATATGCACCATCGTCTGAATATCCTTGAGATGTTTCGCGTTACTTTCCGGAGTCCACCAGCCCCTTGGTGAACCAGCGTTGCATGAAGAGAATGACGGCCGCAGGCGGCAGCATGACGAGCAGCGCAGCGCTCATCGCAATGTTCCAGGCAGGCGTGGAATCGGAGACCGGAACGAGCTGCTTCAGCCCGAGGACCGCCGTCCCCATCTCCTTGTCGGTGGTGAAGAGCAGCGGCCACAAATACTGGTTCCAGCCATAGATAAACAGGATGATCGACAGCGCCGCGATATTGGCACTCGACAGCGGCAGCAGGATATCTTTGAAGAATTTCAGCGGGCCGGCGCCGTCGAGCTTGGCCGCCTCGCAAAGCTCGTCTGGAACTGTGAGGAAGAACTGCCGGAACAGGAAGGTTGCCGAGGCGGAGGCGATCAGCGGCAGGATCAGGCCGGCATAGCTGTTGACCATGTTCCACTTCAACGAGGCTTCGATGCTGTACCCCGTCAGCCGTTCGACCACATCGGAAAGACCGATCGTGCCGGCCAGCCAGCGGATCGGCCCGGCGGCATCGGCGACCGCCTCATAGGTCGGGATGATGCGGACCTCGACCGGAAGCATCAGCGACACGAAGATCAGCCAGAACGCCATCATGCGGAAGGGAAAACGGAAATAGGTGACGCCGAATGCGGCGATCAGCGAGATCGCCAGCTTGCCGACGACGATGCCGGCGGTGACGATGATCGAATTCAGGAACAGCTGGGAGAACTCGCCCTGCTGCCAGGCGGCAGCCAGGTTTTCGAAGAAATGCGAGCCCGGCAAGACCGGGAACGGCGCCTGCTGAACCTCCTGCAAGGTAAGCGAGCCGGCGACGAAGGCGAAATAGAGCGGCAGGCAGACGAAGACCGCGCCGATCAGCAATACGGCGTGGCAGAAGATCGAAAGACCGAGATGGCGTTCGGGCATGGCTACACCTGGTAATTGACCTTGCGCTCGAGCGCGCGAAATTGAACGATGGTGAACAGGATGGCGATCAGCATCAGCAACACGGATTGCGCGGCCGACGAGCCGAGGTCGAGCTGCACGAAACCGTCCTGATAGACCTTGTAGACCAGGCTGTTCGTCGCCCCGGCCGGACCGCCGCGGGTAACCGCGTCGATGATGCCGAAGGTTTCGAACAGGCCGTAGACGAAGTTCATCACCACGAGGAAGAAGATCGTTGGCGAGATCAAGGGAAGCGAAATGGTGAAGAAGCGCCGCACGGGCCTTGCGCCGTCGAGCTTTGCCGCCTCCAGCAGCGAGGCAGGCACGGCCAGCAATGCGGCGACGAGAAAGATGTAGTCGTAGCAGACATTCTTCCAGACAGAGGCGATCGTCACCAGAAGCTGCGCATCCAAAGGCCGCCGGTTCGGATCCCATTCGAAGCCGAACCCGTGCAGAAGCTGCGCGATCGGCCCCACCGCCGGATTGAACAGGAAGGCCCAGATCACGCCCGATATGACAGGCGCGATCGCATAGGGAAGCAGGATGATGCTCTTGTAGATCCCTCTGCCCCTGATCACGAAATCGGTCGCGAAGGCAAAGAGTCCCGCAAGCAGAAGCGTTGCGGCGTTCTGTGCAACGGTGAACCAGAGCGTGAAGAGCGCGCTGCTGCGATATTCCGGGCTGGCGAAGAGATTGTAGAAGTTTTCGAGCCCGACGAAAATCTCGGTGCCGCCGAAGGGATCGACCTGAACGAAGGCCAGCGACAGCGCCTTGTAGGAGGGGATGAAAAAGAAGAATAGCAGGATCAGCAGCTGCGGCGCGACCAGACCGAAGGCAAGCCACGGCCTCTCGAAATGGGCGGACTTCAACCCGGCCTCCGCAGGCCGCCCGATGGAGCGGCCCCTCGACAGAAGATCCGGGATGCGAAGGCGCCGGACAGCGCCTTCCATCTTTCCCATGGTTCTACTTTGCTGCATGAAGCTGCTCATACTGGCGAAGGATCTGGTTTCCGCGGGCCGCCGCTGCATCCAGCGCCTGCTGCGGGGTCTTCTGACCGGTCCAGACGCCCTGGATCTCTTCCACCAGAAGCGCCATCGATTGATTGTGATTGCCGAAGCGGAAACCGCGCGAATTGTCGGTCGGCATGCCGCGCGTGAGCTGGAGAATGGCGATTTCGCGGGTCGGGTGATCCTTGAAATAGCCCTCGGACTTGGCCTTTTCATAGGCGGCGTTCGTCACCGGCACATAGCCAGTCTGCTTGCTCCACCAGACCTGCGTCTTAGGCGAGGCGAGGAAGTTCAGAAAGGCGGCAGCACCGGCATATTCTTCCTCCGACTTGCCTTTCAGGACCCAGAGCGCGCCGCCGCCGATGGTGCTGTTCTTCGGCTCGATGCCTTCCTCATGCGGCAGGAAGGTTGCGCTCCAATTGAATTTCGCACCGCTTTCGACGGCAGCATGCGCCGCGGTGGAAGCCACATAGGTCGAGCAGGTGCCCGAGGTGAAGAGCTGGTCGGGCGAGAGGCCCTGCCCGGCGATCTGCAGGATGCCGGCGTCAAGCCATGTCTTGAGGCGCGTTACCTGGCCGACCACCAGCGGGCTCTTGTTGAAGATGAATTCGGTGTCCAGGCCGCCGAAGCCATTCGCCTTGGTGCCGTAAGGCTGGTCCTGGATCGCCGCGTAATTCTCGATCAGGCTCCAGTAAAAGTCGTTCGCAAGCGCCATCTGGCACTTCGAAACGCCCTTCTCCTTGATGGCGCGCAGCTGCTTGTCGAGCTCCTGCCAGGTCTCGCCCGGCTTGTCGAAACCGGCTGCCTTGAAGTGATCGGCATTGTACCAGAAGATCGGCGTCGAGCTGTTGAAGGGCATCGCCGCCGGCTTGCCGTCGACCAGATAGAAGCCCGCGACCGGCGCAACGAAATCGTTCCAGTCGATCTTGTAGCCTTCCTTCTCCATCAACTCCGGCACCGGAATGATGGCGCCGGAATTGTACATGGTCAGGAAACCCCGCTCGGCGGCCTGGATCAGGACCGGCTGCTGGTGGACGCGGTAGGCGGCCACCATCGCCGCCATCGTTTCTTCGTAATTACCTTTGCCGATGCCGACGACCTCGTATTTGTCTTGCGAGGCGTTGAAATCCGCAATCAGCTTGTTGGTGATCTCGGCAAGACGCCCGCCTGCCGCGTTCCACCATTCGACCTTGACGCGATCGGCTGCGCTGGCGTCACCCGCAGCTGCCAATCCGAACGTCACCAGTGCTGCACCCGCCGCGAACGAGCGGATCGTCCGCCGCAAACGGGCGCCTATCGAAGACTTTCTCATCATTTCGTTTTCCTCTCCATTGCCGTTGTTCGCCGACCGAGGCGTCTGCGCCGGTCAACCCCTCCCAGAGTGGCGATAAAACAAGGTTGGGGTCACTTGTTACAAATGTCAATAGCGTGTTACAAATGTATGACGACGGCGAAGGAGGATGCGATGGCAGCGATCGAACTGATCGATCTGAAGAAGAATTACGGAGCGGTTCCCGCGGTAAAGGGGATCAATCTCAGCGTCGCCGACGGCGAAATGATCGTGCTGATCGGGCCTTCGGGATGCGGGAAATCGACCTTGCTACGGATGATTGCCGGCCTTGAAGCCATAAGTTCCGGGCACTTGAGGATCGCTGGAAACGACGTCGGCCATGTAGATCCGGCCGATCGCAACATCGCCATGGTCTTCCAGAATTACGCGCTCTATCCCCACATGACGGTTCGCCAAAATCTCGAATACGGCCTTAAGAATCGCCGCGTGCCGCGCGGCGAGATCGACCGGCGGATCGCCAACGCCGCCGGCATTCTGGAGATCGGCGAATTCCTGGAGCGGCGCCCGCGCCAGCTTTCCGGCGGCCAGCGACAGCGCGTCGCCATGGGCCGCGCCATCGTTCGCGATCCCGCCGCCTTCCTGTTCGACGAGCCCTTGTCCAATCTCGATGCCAAGCTTCGCGTGCAGATGCGCGTCGAAATCCGCAGGCTGCAGCGGCAGCTGAAGACGACGAGCCTCTACGTCACGCACGACCAGCTCGAAGCCATGACGCTGGCCGACCGGCTGGTCGTCATGAACGGCGGCCGGATCGAGCAGATCGGCACGCCGATCGAGGTCTATCGCCGCCCCGAAACCGTCTTCGTTGCCGGCTTCATCGGTTCTCCGCCGATGAACCTGATTGAACTCGATGAGCTCGGCCCCTGTGACCTCCCGCTGCCGAGGGATACGGATCTCATCGGCATCAGGCCGGGTGCGGTCGATCTCGGCGTCGGATCGGCGCACGATCTCCGGTTCGACGCGCACGTCGAATTGATCGAGACCGTCGGCGACGAGAACAACGTGCATCTGCGCATCGACGGCAGCGATAGGCGCATCGTGGTGAGCGTCCCCACCGATCGGCACCTGCAGGAGGGCGAGCGCATTTCCTGTCATGTGCAACGGGATGATCTGCATCCCTTCAACCGGGCGACGGGGCGGCGAACCGATTGACCCGGTTGACTTCCGGTCCCCGCGATTGACAAGCGCCGGGGATTTGAGATCCATGGCGTCGAAGCGGAGGCGCAGTTTATCACATGTCACAGAACAGAAGTGCTTCTCTTGCGCCCGTAGCGCTGCCCGACGAGCAGATGCAGGTGCGCGTCGTCTGGCTCTATTACATGGAGGGACGGACGCAGGGCGAGATTGCCGAAGCGCTGTCGACCAACCGGCTTCGCGTCAACAAGATCATCGCCGAGGCGCGCCGCTCCGGCCTCGTGACGATCACGCTCAATTCCCGGCTGACGTCCTGCGTCGCCCTGGAGCAGCAGCTGGCGGCGGAGTTCTCGCTCAATCGCGCAATCATTGTTCCGACGCCGGAGGATGCGGAACTCATCCCCGTCCTGCTCGGCCAGGCGGCAGCCGATTATCTCGTGCAATTGCTGAACGGCGGCAACATCCGCGGCGTCGGTGTCGGCTGGGGAGCGACGCTTCGCGAAATGGTGCGTCACATGCCGTCGCTGAGAAGGCCTGATCTCTGCGTCAATTCGGTCATGGGCGGGCTGACGCATGGCATCGAGATCAATACGTTCGACATTGCGAGCGATCTCGCCCGCCAGCTCACTGCCGAATGCGCCTATCTGGCAGCGCCGATCTATGCCGGCAGCCCGGAGTCGCGCACCGCGATCATCAACCAGGACGTTTTTGAAACGGCGTTTCGCCAAATCGAGGCCAATGACGTCATCGTGCTCAGCATCGGCGACATGACCGAACGCTCGCTGCTGATGCGCTACGGCCTGCCGAGCAACATCAATATCGAGGAGCTGGTCGCAGCCGGCGCCTGCGGCGATGTTCTCGGCCAATTCGTCGACAAGACAGGGCGGCCGATCGAACATGCGATCAACAGATGCGCGATCGCCCCCGAACTCGAAGCCCTTCGCGCCATTCCGAACGTCATCTTCGCCTCTGGCGGCCTGAACAAGGCGCAGGCTATCGCAGCCGTGCTGCTGTCCGGTCTGGGCAATGTGCTGATCTGCGATGAGGACACGGCCCGCCAGGCGCGACAGCTAGCGCTCGATCTCCGGGCAAGCAGCGGTTCATAGGGCCGCCGCGCAACCGGCGGGAGCGGAGGGAGGTTCTGCCGGCGCCGCCTTGTCGATCGCGTAGAGCTTCGCGAAGCCGGCATTCTCGATCAGCGTCAGGCCGGCCGGCATCAAGTCGCCGACATAACGGTCGGGAATATCACCATTGGCGACGAGGATGAAATCGAAACGCCTGCGCCAGTCAGAGAGATAAGGCGCATAGGCTTTGTAAACCTGCATCATCTCAGGGCAGGAAAGCACGCCGATCGACACGAGATTGCCCTCGGGAACCGCGATCTCCGACCAGGGCGGCAGAACGGTGAGCGGCTGCTTGCCTTTGGCCGTGAACAGTGTCGGCACGAAAGCATGCGAGAAGGGCACGGCGAGAGTCGGCAGGTGCCGGAAGGTGTCCAGCCCCCAGGCAAAATGCCGGTTGGAGTGGGCAAAATCGCCGACGATCTCAGGCTCGTGTCCCAGGGGCAGGACGGCCGCGCCGGCCGATACCTTTTTGAGCACGGCCTCGACGGCAGCGACGTCTTTTTGCGCCAGCCACCAGTTCCAGCCGATCCAGCCGGTCCGGCCGAAAACTGCGAGATTGACGACAAGCGCCAGCAACAGCGCCTGACGGCGCTTCAGATTGGCGAAGGGGCTCACCATCGCCATGGCGACGAGCGCCGCCATAATAGGAAAGCGCCAGCTGATCCAGCCGGTGCCGAGCATGTGGAGCGGGGCGACGCAGGAGAGAAGCAGGAGCCCGCAGGCGGCAACGGCAAGGCCCGCATGCATGCGGATGTCGCCGGCGCGTATAGCGCGCGTGCAGATGAGGATCAGCGGCAGAACCAGCAGGACATCCACGACCGGGACATAGGTGGTGATGGCGGAAAGCAGGTTCATGATGACCGGGATGACGCCATCGTTCCAGACCAGGCCAAGGCCATCGCCGCCGGCATTCGGCAAAGCGGCGGTGCGCAGATAGAGCGCGAGCGGCGGCAGAGCGCAGGCGCCGATCGCCAGCGCCAAACGGCCGGCGAGCCTGGTCAGCCACGCCTTCGATCGCAGGACGTCGAAGCGCCAGGAAAATTCGAGGCCGCAGACAACAGCCATATAGAAGCCGAGCGCGAAAATGTGCATCACCGTCAAGAGCAGCGCGGCGGCAAGCCGCCAGCCAAACAGCAGGGCGGGGTTGCGGCGCTGCAGCCGGAGGTCGGCGCAGGCGAAGAACAGGGCCATGCCGAGGCCGATCTGGAAGTTGATGAAGCCGCCGATCATCGTGGCGCACCAGCCAAGCGACAGCATGGCGATCTGCCAATAGTGCCGGCCGCCGAACAGCGCCCGATGCAGACTGATCGCTCCAAGCGGCGGCAGCACGATCGCCAGGAAAAGCAAGGCCCGCGCCAGCCTGTCTGCGCCGACAAACGGCCCTAGCCAGGTCGCCAGAAGATCGATCCCGACATTGGTGAAGGTGCGCTTCCAATCGAGCGCGTAGATCTCGGGAAACGGCTGCTCGCGAATGCCGCCTGAAAGGAGCCAGATGCGGGCATAATGATTGGCGTAATCGAGCGCTGGCGGAAAGCGGAACAGTGCAATGAGGGCCGCGACCAAAACAACGAAAGCAATGATCGCAACCGTGGAATCCTGCCTGGCGGTCACATCCTCAGGCCCGCCCGCCGCATGAACAGGTGCAGCAATCCGGTCCATCATTTGGTCCGGCTGTTCATTTTCGTACGCGGTTGGCTCGAGGCAAAGGCCGCATCCAGCGCGGAGCGCTTATCGTCGGCGCTCATTTCCGAGAAAGCGGTCGGCAGTTCGGCCTGTTCGCCACCGCGCAGGATCGTTTCGATCATGAACATCGGCCGCTTCTTGCTCTCCTGCACGAGGCGGCCGAGATATTCGCCGATGATGCCGATGCAGATCAGCTGAATGGCGCTGAAGGTGCTGACGGCGGCCATGATCGACGACCAACCGGTGACCGTCTCGCCCTGCAGCCAGCGCACGAAGGTAAAGACGAGCAAGGCCATCGCGACACCGGCGCTGATCATGCCGAGCCAGGTGGCGATACGCAGCGGCGTGGTTGAAAAGCTGGTGATCGCATCGAGCGCGAAGTTGATCATCTTGCGCAGCGGATATTTCGTCGTGCCGGCAAAGCGGGCGTCACGCTCATAGGGGAGAGCGACCTGCCTGCCGCCGATCCAGCTGACCATGCCGCGGATGAACCGATCGCGCTCCGGCATCGCCAGCAGGATATCGACGACCCGCCGGCGCATCAGCCGGAAATCGCCGGTATCGCGCGGAATAGTCACCGAAGCGACCCTGGAGAGAGCGCTATAGAAAAGCGACGCGGAAGCGAGCTTGAACCAGGTTTCGCCCTCGCGGCGCGTACGCTGGCCGTAGACGACATCGGCGCCGCGCTCCATGATCGGCATCATCATCAACAGCAGCTCGGGCGGGTCCTGAAGATCGGCGTCGATCAAAAGCACGCGCTCGCCCCGCGACGCCGAAAGACCGGCCGTCGACGCCAGTTGGTGGCCATGATTGCGCAGGAGACGGACGCCGAGCACCTGCGGCACTTTTGCCGCCAGATCCGAAATGATCTCCCAGGTGCCGTCCGACGAGCCGTCATCGACGAGAATGAGCTCGAAGGCGTCGCCGGCGACGCTCTGCGCAGCGGCGGCGGCGCGGCGGCAGAATTCGCGCAACCCCTCTTCCTCGTTATGACAAGGCGCGACGATGGAAAGTAACGGTGCTTGCGTCATGCGGAGGGCGGTGCCTGCTTGTTTGATGGCGCCAGCCTAGCCGGGAAAGGTCAAACATCCTTTAATGGCTGGCCGGCAGCCGCGCCGACGCCGGCGCCCTCAGCACTATTCCGCCGCGATGATCTCGCGCACGGCGTCGACATCGCGGGCCGGCGACGCGCCGTAGAGGCGGCTATATTCGCGGCTGAATTGCGACGGGCTCTGATAACCGACGCGGTGGCCGGCAGTGCCCGCGTCCAGCCGCTCGACGAGCATCAGCCGGCGCGCCTCGTGCAGGCGAAGCTGCTTCTGGTACTGGACGGGCGTCATCGCCGTCACCGACTTGAAATGGTGATGGAAGGACGACACGCTCATATTGACGCGCTCGGCAAGGTCTTCGATGCGTAGCGGCCGTGCGAAATTCTCCTTCAGCCAGGCAACAGCGCGCGCGATCCGGTTGCTGTGGCTGTCTGCCGTCGCGATGTTGATCAGCCGCGCGCCGTGCGGCCCGGTCAGCACCCGATAAAGGATTTCCTGCTCGATCAGCGGCGCCATGGCGGGAATATCGCCTGGACGATCGAGCAAGCGCAGCAAGCGGACGGCGGCATCCATGAGCTCCGGCGGCGCGACGTTCACCACCATCCCGCGCTGCCCATCGGTATGGGCGGCCGGGCGCGGAACGTCGATGCGGCTGAGCAACTCCAGCAGTTTCTCGCAATCGATTGCCAGCCCCAAACAGAGATGCGGAACCTCCGGGCTCGCCTCCGTGACCCGCCAGGCGACCGGCAGGTCGAGCGAGGTCAGGAGATAATCGCCGGTCCCGTAGCTGATCTGCTCCGTCCCAAGCTGCAGGCTCTTGGCGCCCTGCAGCACGAAGGCGAAACAGGGCCGATAACTGCTGTGCAAGGGATCGCTCGGCTTGGACCGGCGGCTGACATGAAGATTGCCGATGGCAGTCGAGAACTCGCCGTCGCCGGGCGCAAAGCGCATCGCGATGTCGACGATTTCCTGATAGGGGCTGAAGGGTAAAGTCATGCGGCAACTCTTTCTGTCAACTGTCTGAGCCGGCGATACCGTCTCTATCTAGAGTGCCTCGGTCGTTTCGCAAACAGATGGGGGCCTCACTTTTGCAGGATCGTGCAAAAAGCTGAGAGGATCGCTCTAACCCTCTTCCGCCGTTCCGGGCAATAGTCCGCCATCCCGCTCAACCCCTCCCCAAACGAAAAGGAAGGTTCCCATGCCTATTGCAAGAGGCTACGCCGCCACCGACGCTTCCAAGCCGCTGACGCCTTTCACCTTCGAGCGCCGCGACCCCAGGCCAGATGATGTCGTCATCGACATCAAGTTTGCCGGTATCTGCCATTCAGACATCCACACCGTCCGCAACGAGTGGAAGAACGCCGTCTATCCGATCGTTCCCGGCCATGAGATCGCCGGCATCGTTTCCGCCGTCGGCTCCGCTGTCACCAAGTTCAAGGTCGGCGACCGCGTCGGCGTCGGCTGCTTCGTCGATTCCTGCATCGGCTGCGCCGAGCGCGACCTCGATCGCGAACAGTACATGCCTGGTCTCAGCGGCACCTATAATGACTTCGAAGCCGACGGCAAGACACGCACCCAAGGTGGCTATTCCGACTCGATCGTCGTCAAGGAGGGCTACGTCATGTCCATCCCTGACAACCTTCCACTCGACGCCTCCGCGCCGCTGCTCTGCGCCGGCATCACGCTCTATTCGCCGCTGCGTCACTGGAATGCCGGTCCCGGCAAGAAGGTCGCGATCGTCGGCATGGGCGGCCTCGGCCACATGGGCGTCAAGCTGGGCTCGGCTATGGGCGCGGATATCACTGTTCTCTCCCAGAGCCTTTCCAAGAAGGAAGACGGGCTAAAGCTCGGCGCCAAGGAATATTACGCCACCAACGACCCGGAAACCTTCACCAAGCTCGCCGCCACGTTCGATCTCATCATCTGCACCGTCAGCGCCGAGATCGACTGGAACGCCTATCTCGGCCTCTTGAAGGTGGACGGTTCCTTCGTTGTCGTCGGCGCGCCTGAGAATCCGATCCCGGTGCATGCCTTCTCGATCATTCCGGGCCGCAAGAGCATCTCCGGCTCGATGATCGGCTCGATCAAGGAAACCCAGGAAATGCTCGATTTCTGCGGCGAGCACAACATCGTCTCCGAGATCGAGAAGATCAACATCGACCAGGTCAACGAAGCCTATGAGCGCGTCCTGAAAAGCGACGTCCGCTACCGCTTCGTCATCGACATCGCCTCGCTGGCGGCCTGAAGAAACAAGAGGCGGCTCGAAAGAGCTGCGCCGATGTGACATGCCGGCAGCCGCCGAAATCGTAGAAAGCTACACTTCGGCGGCTGTTTTGCCTTTCGGAAGATGACTGCTACCGGGCCGCTCGGGCATCTCCGGAAAATGCGAGCCGGAGACCGAGGAGGATCATAACGATCCCGGCGAACCTCTCCTGCCATGCGATCAGCATCGGACGGCGAGAGAGCCAGCCCCCGAGCGTGCCCGCGCCGACTGCGACGGAGCTGAGGATGACGAAGTTCGAAAGCTTCGTCACCGTCCCGAGAACAAGAAGCTGCACGGCCACCGGCCAGGAGCTCTCAGGGTTCACGAATTGCGGAAGGAAGGCAAAGAGAAAGACGAGCGCCTTCGGATTGGTGAGATTGTTGATCGTGCCCTCGCGAAGCGCTGCCGCAGTCGAGATTGACTGCGCCGCCGCCCCCGCGCCGCCGCCATGCCGGTCTGCCCGGCAAATCAGCTTGGCGCCCAGCCAGACCAGATAGGCGGCACCCGCCCAGCGCAGAATGTCGAAAGCGAGCGGCGAGGTTTGAAGCAACGAGGCAACGCCTAGGATCAGCAGCGAGATTTGGATCGCCCCGGCAAGGAGCGTGATGCCGATTGCATTTAGTAGAGCAGTACGCCGCCCCTGCCCGACACCTCGCCCGATGACGAGCATCATGTCGGGCCCGGGCGACAACTGAATGGCCAGAACGGCGACATAAAAGGCGAGAAACGTATCGATATCAGGCATGGAAGCCTCCGATCTCTGGAATGATAATAGCCGGGGAAGACCCATGTTCCCCGACCGAGCGCGACTTTAGATACTCCCGCGCAGGCGCAGCAGATATTCGACACCGTTGAACGGATCAGGCCCCGAGCGTCGGCCCAAGCGCGGCGGACCGGCCGCCTGGGCGTAATGATCGAAAGCGGTCTCCATGGTTCCCGCCCCGCTCGTGAGCCCCGGCAATTGCTGCTGGATGCTCCGCACCATCTGAGACGCCATGGTGCCTTCCAGCCGGGCGACGCCATCGGCGATCACCGAATCTGTGATCGCCGCGGCCGATTTCGCAAGCAAGGTCAGCACGCCGCCCAAACTTTCCGCCGGCGCTTCGAGATGAAAGCGGTCGACCGGTTCGCAGAGGACGGTCTGCGCCTCCGATAGCGCCGTCGCCAGTACCCACGGCGTCAGATGCCGGAAATCGGCGGCAGTGCTTGCCGGCGAACTGTGCCGTGCCGCCGTCATCGCCACGTGGCAATCGATAACCTGCCAGCCGAAAATCCCTTGCTTCAGCGTCTCGAACACGGTTTCCTCGACCGCCCGATAGAAGGCCGCGGGCATCTGGCCGACATCCACCTCGAGCGCAAAGCTATTGCCCGCCCCGGGAGGACGCGGTTGGACTCGCAGGCCGACGGTGGCGAGAAACGGATTGGGCTCCTTGAAGAGGATCTGCAGGCCGCTGCCGATCCCCACCGGCTTTTCGACCAGGAGGACAGTGCTTTCCTCGAAGCTGGCCTCGAGGCCGAAATCCGTCAGCAGCGTTGATTGGATGACCTCCTTCTGCACCTCGCCATAGAGCGAAACGAAGACCTCGTCCGTCTCCTCGTTGCGGCGCAGATTGATCAACGGGTCCTGCTCGGCCATCTGGTTCAGCGCCAGCCACAGCGCCGCCTTGTCGGAAAGGCGGGGGGCAAGCACGCGGGTTTCGAGCGTCGGCGGTGCAAAGTGAGGCTGCCTGCCTATAAGCCGATCGCCGGCCACCGCATCACCGATCCGCCCGCCGGTCAAGCCGCTGACGCGCGCGATCTGCCCGGCGCGGAGGCTCTCGGCGCCATGAACCCGTCCCTCCTCGAACAGGTGGATCGCGGTCACTCGTTCCGGGCCTTTCGGCAGATCCAGATATTGTCGAAGCCGGACCGTGCCCGAGGCGAGGCAGAGATAGCAGAGCTTTTCCCCGCCCCAGCCGCGCTCGATCTTGAAGATCTTGCCGGCGACCGGACCTTCCGGGTCTGGGTGCCGCGCGGGCAAGACCGTCGCAATGGCCGAAGCCAGGGCCGATACACCGACGCCGGTCATCGCGGCGCCCGCGAAGACGGGATGGAGGAGGCCGCGTGCCACCTGATAGGCCAGAGAGCGCCCGAGCCTTTCCTCGGTCAACTGATCGGGACGGAGCACATAGTCATCGAGCAGCGCCTCGTCATTTTCCCCGAGCGCCTCGCAAAGCGCGGAAAAGAGCGGCTCATCTCTCGGAGCGAGTGCCTCAACCCGGGCAAGCTTGCTGCCGGCAGCGACGACCGAAGACATCGCGACCGGGCGGACCGACAGCTGCGCTGCAAGCGCCTCCAGCACCTCCTAATATCTAGCACCGAGACGATCGACCTTGTTGACGAAGAAAACGAAGGGAACACCGAGCCGCCGCAGAGCCCGCACCAGCACGCGCGTCTCCGCCTGCACGCCTTCGACCGCCGAGACGACGACGACAGCTGCATCCAGCAATCCCAGCACCCGCTCGACCTCGGCGATGAAATCCGGGTGGCCGGGGGTATCGATCAGATTGACGATCCTGTCGCCGATCCTAAACGACACGACTGCGGCCCGGATCGTGATGCCCCGCTGCCGCTCGAGCTCGAGACTGTCCGTTTGTGTATCGCCGGTGTCGACGCTGCCGAGCTTGTCGATGACGCCGGCGTTGAAAAGCAGTCTTTCCGTAAGGCTAGTCTTGCCTGCATCCACATGGGCGAGGATGCCCAGATTCAAAGTGCGCATGAACCACCAACTTCTCAGAAATTCGGATGTGATTTTCGTGAGAAGTGACTCGGCGCATTGGAACCTCTGTCCGTTGTTACGGCTGGATGCGCAGCCCCGGTGGTGGGAAGACGCGGGCGGGATGCTAAGGGTGGGGGCGGAGATGTGTCAAGGTTCTACGTAGCCTCATCCATCGCCGGTAGGAATTCGGTGCAGGCGTTCCCCACCCTCATCCCTAGGATCCAGCGCGCCCAAGTCCTTGGACGCAAGAGATCCTTCCCGATGCCGCATCTCAGTCATTCACAGCGCGGACGCGTCGTGAATGGATTCCTGTGACAGGCACAGGAATGACTGAGGAGAGGGTATGCGTGTGCTCCCTCTGCCCCGCCGGACATCTCCCCCACAGGTCGGGAGATTGGCTGGGAACCCGCTCGTTTTATCATCGATTGTCTTGAGAGATTCCCTCCGTGAGCCGATCTCCACCCTTGTGGGGGAGATGTCCGGCAGGACAGAGGGGTACCACACGGCACGCGCTTTCTTAACTATTCTGCGGCCGACCGGAAGTAGGAGCCTACCCCTCCTCCCGCATCGTCTCCTTCTGCGTGATCAGCCGCGCGCTGTGCTGGCCGCTCAGGTAAATCCACAACCAGCTCCAGGCGACGGAGAAGCGCGAGCGGGTGCCGATCAGGAAGTAGATGTGGGCGATGCCCCAGATCCACCAAGCGATCCAGCCTTTCAGCTTGATCCGGCCGAAATCGATGATCGCGGCACTCTGGCCGATCGTCGCCAGGCTCCCCTGGTGCCAATATTTGAAGGGCGCAGGCGCCGGCTTGCCGGACAGGCGGGCGCGGATGACCTTGGCGACGTAGCCGCCCTGCTGCTTGGCTGCGGGAGCAATACCCGGCACCGGCTTGCCGCCCTCGCGCATGACCGAAGCGGTGTCGCCGATGACGAAGACGTCGGGCAAGCCCGGGGCGCTTAAATCCTTTTCGACGACAGCGCGTCCTGCCCGGTCGGCCGGCACGTCGAGCCACTGCGCTGCCGGCGAAGCGGTGACGCCGGCCGCCCAGACGATGGTGCGGCTGGCGACGAAGGTCTCGCCGATCCGGACGCCATCGGCACTGCACTCGGTGACCGGCTTGCCGAGATGCACCTCGACGCCGAGTTTCTCCAGCGCCCTTTGCGCATAGGCCGAAAGCTCCTCCGCGAAGGCCGGTAGCACCCGCGGACCGGCCTCAACAAGCACGACGCGGGTCTTGCGCGTGTCGATATTGCGGAATTCCCTGGGCAGGGTTATGTGCGCAAGCTCTGCGATGATGCCGGCGAGCTCGACACCGGTCGGCCCGGCGCCGACTATGGTGAAGGTCAGCAGCGCGTCGCGCACGGCTGGATCGGCCTCCATCTCCGCCTTCTCGAAGGCGAGCAGCACACGCCGGCGGATCGTCGTCGCATCCTCCAGCGTTTTCAGGCCGGGCGCCACCGGCTCCCATTCGTCATGGCCAAAATAGGCATGCGTCGCCCCGGTCGCCAGCACGAGTGTGTCGTAACCCAGAGTCATGCCGTTGCGGAGGGATACCGTCTTGGTGCTACTGTCGACGCCGGTAACCTCGCCGAGCAGCACCGTTACGTCGGGCCGGTCGGCATAGAGGCGGCGGATCGGCCAGGCGATCTCGGAAGTGGAGAGGATGGTCGTCGCCACCTGATAGAGCAGCGGCTGGAAGAGATGGTGGTTGCGCCGGTCGACGAGCGTGATCCTCACGCCTGCATCCTTCAACCCGTTGACGAGTTGCAAGCCGCCGAAACCGCCGCCGACGACGACGACGTGATGATCGCTCATTCCCTGCCCCTTCTGCGCCATTTCGCTGAAAACCAATGTGGGCTTTGGCGCAAAGGTTGCAACTGCCGTTTTGGAATGCCTCCCCTGCACCGGTCGCAGCCGAAAAGGTCGCCCAACGGCTTGCAAGACATGGGGCGGCCTGGAACCAGTTCATAACGCAGATGCGTCAGTGCCAATCAATAGGGACCGACGCACTGACGGCGTGGCCCATGATAGGGCTGGAAGGTGTTGTCGTACGCCCTGTACGAACGATAACGGGCATAGCACCAGCTCTCGTGGCCGCCGCCCCCTCCATAATAGGCGGACGACGCATAGGCCCGATACGGCCTGCCATAGTAGCCGCCGTAATAACCGTAAGGCCGGCGGTAGTAGCCGTAGGGCGAGCCATAATAGCCGTAAGGCGAGCCGTAATAGGGCTGCGCCAGTGCGCCACCGATGATGGTGCCGACGGCTAGACCGCCCAGGGCCCAGCCCCAGCCTGATCCATTGTGATGATGGCCGTGATACCCGCCTCCGTGATAACCACCACCCCAATGACCGCCATGGCCACGCCATTGCACTTGTTCTATCTGCTGCTGTGCTTCGATCCTGGGTGGGTTGATAGCCGGAAACGCCTGAGCCGGCGTGACACCGGGGGCACCCATGATCAAGCCTAACGTGACGATTGCCAGCTTTCTCATGACTGTTCTCCTCTTCCTCCAAGAGGAGGAATATCCTCCCCTCCTCCTGAACCAAAGGTGAACATAATATATGGAAAAACGTTCCGTATCGAGATAAATTAATCGCTATCGATGGCGCCGAGGATTATCGGCTCCTGCATTCCGACCTTGCTTTTTCCAGGAGACTGTAAACTTATCGCGCATTGTCGATCCCTAGAAGCTGGGGTTCGTTGGCGAGACCGGATGTCCAGCCGCTCATCCTCCTGTTGGATGGCACGCCGAACTTGATCGTGCCCCTGCCACGGCCGCCGTCTTCAAGACTGATCGACGGTAAAAGTTCGAGCTGATTTGTGGACAAATGTCTAAAGAGCCCACTTCTGCGAATGATCCGCTTCTGTCGGTCAACACGTATTCCGTCCGAGCCCGCACCGCCGCATCAACGAGAAAGCGTCCCGCCACGATGTAGAGGCCCATGAGCACGAATGGACTGCCCCATAAGTTCGCGAAAACCGGTGTTTCCGTGCTGATGGAAGTGATTTCCCAGAAGGTCGCAAAGCCGCCCCAGAGAAGCGAAAACGGAGCAAGGACGAATATCGCTATCGCTCATGCTACCACGCCTCTTCAAGTGATATTCACCGGGCGTAACCCACGGGTATCGCCATTCCATGTTTCAATTCTTCCATGGAGATCGACGCCGAGACGTCGAAGAGTTCCAGCTTGCGCACGATCTGCTTATAGATCACGTCGTAATGCTCGACGCGCGGCAGGACAATCTTCAGGATGTAATCGTGATTGCCGGTCAACCGGTGGGCCTCGACGATCTCGGGAATGGCGCTGATGATCCGGCGGAAGCTCTCCGTCCATTCATCGGAATGATGCGCGGTCTTCACCAGCGCGAAGACCGTCGTCGGAACGCCCATCCTTTCGCGGTCGAGCACGACGATGCGCCGGGCGATATGGCCGCTTTCCTCCAGCCGCTGGATGCGCCGCGAGCAGGCCGACACCGAAAGCGCTACGCGCTCGGCAAGGTCAGTCACGGAGATGCCCGCATCCTTCTGCAGCATATCGAGAATACGTCTGTCGCGATCATCCAGCATGTGTGAGAAGTGAACCTTCCGCCTTAATTTTGCGCCGCCACTCAAAATCGCGCAAAATAATAGCACACATTATACACGCAGGACAAACAACGCAAACACCTCGCGCCAGCATTGCGGCATCATTTTCGAAACTCGAAGCAAGGGAGCATGAAGAGATGGAAACGATCGGTCTGATCGGCGGCATGAGTTTCGAAAGTTCGGCGGTCTACTATCGCCTTGTCAACGAGATGGTGCGCGCCCGCAAAGGCGGCCTTGCCTCGGCCGAACTCATCCTGCATTCGGTCAATTTCGAGGAGATCGTCGCTCTTCAGAAGCTCGGAGACTGGGCGGGAGCCGCCCGCCGCCTCGGCGATGTGGCGGAGCGCCTGCAGGCGGCCGGCGCCGGCTGCATCCTGATCTGCACCAACACCATGCACCTGATTGCCGACGAAGTCGCGGCCAGAGTCTCCGTGCCACTGATCCATATCATCGACGAGACGGCGAAATCACTGCAGGCCGCCGGCCGCAAGCGGCCTCTGCTTCTCGCCACCCGCTACACGATGGAGCACGGCTTCTACGCCGAGCGGATGACGAGCCTCGGTCTCGACATCGTGGTGCCGGAAGCTGCCGACCGCACCACCGTGCACGAGATCATCTTCAACGAACTCTGCGCCGGCAGGGTGCATGACCGTTCGCGTGAAAAGCTGATCGATATCATCGACCGCGCCGTAGAAAACGGCGCTGACAGCATCATCCTCGGCTGCACCGAGATCTGCCTGATCCTCGATCCAGACCGCCTGCCGCTGCCGGGCTTCGACACCACCACGATCCATGCCCGAGCGGCCGTCGAATTCGCACTTGGCGAGCAGGACGTGGAGGCAGAAGAGGCTGCCTGATGACAGCTGTATTTAGTTGACTCAGTCCACTAAATACATGACAAATGTCTTCATGCGGAGATCTTTTGTCAGTTCGTTGGCATGCCGGCCACCCTCCTTCCGTCATCCTCGGGCTCGTCCCGAGCAACTGCCCCCGTTCGATAGGGCAGCAGATCCTCGGCACAAGGCGGAGGATGACGAGCGAGGAGCGGGCCTTGTCAACAATCTGGCGAGGTCTCTTCCTGGAGATCGTCATGTCCGATACCGCCCTCATCGAAACCGCCCGCGATTTCAACCGCTTCTACACGAATTTCCTCGGCCTGCTGAACAAGGCCTATCTCGACTCGCCCTATACGCTGACGGATGCCCGCATCCTCTTCGAGATCGGCTCGCATGACGGCATCAGCGCTACCGCACTCGTCCGTGACCTGCATCTCGATCCGGCCTACCTCAGCCGCATCCTCAAGCGCTTCCGCGCCGAAGGGCTGATCGAAACCAGTCCCGATCCGGCGGATCTGCGCAGCCAGATCATCACTGTCACCAATCGGGGACGCGGAGAATTCGAGGAACTCGGCCGGCGTGCCAACGCGCAGATCGCCGCCCGTTTCGACGCTCTCGCCACCGGCGAACCGCAGGCGGTCGTCTCGGCCATGGACACGATCCGCGCGCTGCTCGACCCGGCGGCGAAGCCCTCGCCCGCCGTCATCCGCCCCCACCGCGCCGGCGACATCGGCTGGATCGTTCAAAGCCAAGGCCGCTTCTATGCGGAGGAATATGGCTGGGACCTGCGCTTCGAGGCGCTGGTCGCCGAAGTCGCCGGCAAATTCCTCGCCAATTTCGATCCCGCCACGGAATATTGCTGGATTGCCGAACGCGGCGGCGTCAATGTCGGCTCGGTCCTCGTCACCAATGGCGGCGATGGCATCGCCAAGTTGCGGCTGCTCTATGTCGACAAATCAGCCCGCGGCCTCGGCCTCGGCAAACTGCTGGTCGACGAATGCATCCGCTTCTGCCGGCAGAACGGCTACCGCGAGCTTTCGCTCTGGACCAACGACATGCTGGAGACCGCCCGCGCCATCTATATCAAGGCCGGCTTCCGCCTTGTCTCCGAGGAGAGACATCACATGTTCGGGCCGGAGGCCAACGGCCAGACTTGGGTGCTTGATCTCTGAATTTTCAGCGTCGCAAATAATTCGCTTGATTTGGAAATGATCATTTCCTAATTAGACGAACATGAACGCAACGACCCTTCACGAGAAGACCCGAAGCCGCGGCCGCCCGCGGGAATTCGACGCGGAGGCTGCACTCGATGCAGCCCTGCGCGTATTTTCCGAGCGCGGCTACCATGCCGCCTCGATCAGCGAGCTTACCGAAGCCATGGGGCTTGCCGCCGGCAGCGTCTATAAGGCGTTTGGCGATAAGCGGGGCATCTTCCTCGCCGCCTTCGACCGCTATCGCGCCGTGCGCCGCGGCCTGCTCGACACCGAACTCGCAAGCGTCGAGACCGGCCGCGACAAGCTAAATACGCTGATCACCTTCTTTGCGGGCTCGTCCCATGGCGAAATCGGCAGGCAAGGGTGTCTCGTCGTCGGCAGCGCCGGCGACCTCGCTCTCTTCGACGAGGAGGCGGCCGAACGCGTCGCCACCGCCTTCATGACCGACGAGGCGCTTTTGGCCGATCTGATCCGTCTCGGCCAGTCCGACGGCTCGATTTCTCGGGATCTCGATGCTTCCGCCACATCGCTGGCGCTTCTTTGCCTCACCAAGGGTATGCGCGTCATCGGCAAGACGGGCCGCAGCGGCGAAGAGATGGCCGCCGCCGCCGAAGCCGCGATGAAACTGGTGACGTGACATTTCCCAGGAATGCCCGGCATTCCCAGGAAGCGCTCGGCACTCCGGGAGTTAGGCCTCTGCGCCGCGGGCGGAAACGGGTGGCCGGCGGCAAGACCGATTTGCGACTAATCCTTTCAATCATACCGGAGTTTCTGATGAGCATTTCAGCCACTACGCCGAATAATGCCATTCCACGAGCGCTATCCCCCTGGCTCACCTTTCTTTTCGCCGCCGCCTGCGGGCTGGTGGCGGCCAATCTCTATTATGGCCAGCCGCTCGCCGGCCCGATCAGCGCCGATCTCGGCTTCACGCCGGCTGCAACAGGGTTGATCGTGACGCTGACGCAGATCGGCTACGGCCTCGGCCTGCTGCTGATCGTGCCGCTCGGCGACCTCACAGAAAACCGCCGGCTGGTGCTGCTGCTGATTGCCGTCTCGGCGGTCGCCCTGATCGGCGCCGCGCTGTCTTCGACGCCCGCCATGTTCCTCACCGCATCGCTGTCGATCGGCCTTGCCTCGGTCGCCGTCCAGGTGCTCGTGCCCTTCGCCGCCAACATGGCGCCGGATGCGACGCGCGGCCAAGTCGTCGGCAACGTCATGAGCGGCCTGCTCTGCGGCATCATGCTCGCCCGCCCCTTCGCGAGCTTTCTCGCCGAGGCGTCCTCCTGGCACATGGTCTATTTCGTCACCGCGGCACTGATGATCGTGCTCGCCATCGTCCTGCGCGCCAACCTGCCGGTCCGCGTGCCAAAGACGAAACTAGGCTATGGCGAACTGCTTGCCTCCATGGCGCATCTGGCGCTGAACTCGCGTGTGCTGCAGCGCCGCGCCCTCTATCAGGCCGGCATGTTCGGCGCCTTCAGCCTGTTCTGGACGACGACGCCGCTGCTGCTCGCAAGCCCGGCCTTCGGCCTGACGCAGAACGGCATTGCCCTCTTTGCGCTAGCGGGTGCCGCCGGCGCCATCGCCTCGCCCATTGCCGGCCGGCTTGCCGACCGCGGCATGACGAAAAGCGCCTCGGCGATCGCCATGCTGCTCGGTATGGCGTCCTTCCTGATCAGCCATTTCGCCGCCGACGGTTCGCTCTCCGCCCTGATCTTGCTGACGGTCGCGGCAATCATGCTCGATTTCGGGGTCACGACCAATCTCGTCTGCGGCCAGCGCGCCATCTACGGGCTGAACCCCGAACATCGCAGCCGGCTGAACGGCCTCTTCATGGCCACATTCTTTACCGGCGGCGCAATCGGCTCGGCACTCGGCGGCTGGGCCTACGCCACCGGCGGCTGGTCGATGACCGCCTGGATCGGCTTCGCCTTCCCGGCATTCGCCTTCCTGCTGTTCCTGACGGAAGGGCGCGGCAGGTAAGTCGACTTGAGCAATAGCCCTGAAAGTCGGAGTCGATTTCGCGGTTTTGCCTAGTTAATGTGACAAGCTTGCTGGATTTTTTCGTTTTAACGGGATGTTTTCGGCAGGGATATCGATGAAGAAAAGATCGACGATATCGTTCTCGCATTGCTCTGGCTGACGCTGCATGACGAGCGCCGGTCGTGGAAAGGCGTCGACTGGGATGTACTCGACCGTCTGCATCAGAAGGGCCTGATTGCCAATCCGCAGGCAAGGGCAAGTCCCTCGTTCTCAGCGACAAAGGATTGCAGCGATCGGAGGAATTGGTTCGCGCGCTGTTTACGCGCGCGAGGTGGTAAGGCTCTCACCACGCTAGCTATCGGCGGCATCGAAACGCGAGCGGGCCGCGCGCACTGCATCGTGGTTCGCCTCGGCCCAGTTCAACAGCTGCGACAGCGGCTGGTAGAGCGAGCGGCCGAGTTCCGTCATCGAATATTCGACGCTCGGCGGTTTGGTCGGGAAGACCTCGCGGTCGATATAACCGTCCCTCTGCAGATCACGCAGCGTCTGCGTCAGCATGCGCTGCGAGATATCGGGAAGCATCCGCCTGAGTTCGCCGAAGCGGCGCGGCTCTGCGGCCAGAACTTCGAGCAGCAGCGTCGACCATTTGCCGCCGATCTGCTGCATCATATCCCGGATCGGGCAATTGGAAAAATCGAGGGCGGCGAGGTCGATCTCACGCCGCCCGCCCGGCATCCTGTTTTTCAGACTGAGGACTGCGCCGCTCATCTGCTGGTTCCCTTTTGGTAACTTACAGCCGAAAAGCTGCCTCCTTTACAGGGTGAAGTCAATTCCTATTCTAGCGTTAGTCTCTTTTTGAGACCACCTCACACAACGCAGAAGGAACGATCCATGAGCGAAACCATCCTGGTCACCGGCGCTGCCGGCCAGCTCGGCCAGCGTGTCATCCATCATCTCATCGAGACCTACAAGATCGCCCCCGGCACGATCGTCGCGGCAACGCGCAGCCCGGAAAAACTCGCCATGCTTGCGAGCAAGGGCGTTCTCACCCGCAAGGCCGATTTCGATGACCCGGCCGGCCTGGAGCAGGCCTTCGCCGGCATCGACCGGCTGCTGATCATCAGCACCGATGCCCTCGATACTCCCGGCAAGCGTCTCGCCCAGCATAAGGTCGCCGTCTCTGCCGCCGCCAAGGCGGGCGTCAAGCACATCGCCTATACCTCGATGCCGGCGCCCGACAATTCGCTCGTCACCTTCGCGCCCGATCATCTCGGCACGGAAAACGCCATCAAGGCAAGCGGCATCGCCTACACGATCATCCGCGACGCCTGGTATCACGACAATTATCTGCATGGCATGCCGCACAGCCTGCAGGGCGGCAAATGGTACAGCGCCACCGGCGCCGGCAAGGTCGCGACCATTTCCCGCGACGACTGCGCGCTGGCGATCGCCGCAGCCCTTGCCTCCGGCACCTCCGAAAGCACCACCTACACGCTGACCGGCGCGGTGTCTCTGAACAACCGCGAGATCGCGGCAACCGTCTCCGAAGCATCAGGAAAGCCGCTGGAAGTCGTCGACGTCACCGACGAACAGCTGGGCCAGGGCATGCGCGGCGCCGGCCTCCCCGGCTTTGTCGCCGACATGCTGGTCTCCGCCGACGCCAATATCCGCGCCGGCAATTTCGACATCGTCACCGGCGATTTCACCAAGCTGACCGGCAAACAGCCGCAATCGCTGAAGGATTTCTTTGTGACGCACAAGGCAGCGCTGACGGCGGCTGGCAGCGCCGGAGGCCATTGAGCTTTCCGCTCAGATTTCGGACGCTTCTCATCACGGGTGGTGTGTCACTCACGGCGCTGACGCGCCGTGAGTGGATCCCAGTGACAAGCACAGAAATCCAGCGCGCCCAAGTCCTTGGGCTCAGGAGACGCAAAATGCGTTATATCCTTACGGCGAGAACGCCGGGCCTGGCTCCCCGTCAAAGCGCAGAGGCAAACGGCTTCCTCAAACCGCCTGCCCGCAAGCCCGGCAGAACCGGCGCACCGTCTCGGCCATGCCATATTCCAGCGCATCGGCAGTCAGCCCATGGCCGATCGAGACTTCGGCAAGCGCTGGAATGCGCTTAACCAATGCCGGCAGGTTCGCGACCGTCAGATCGTGCCCGGCATTGACGGCAAGTCCGATGGCGAGCGCGGCATCCGCCGTCTTGCCGAGCGCTTCGAGGATCGGCGCTGCTCGTTCCGGCGCGTCGTAGCAGCCGCCATAGGGGCCGGTATAGAGTTCGATCCGGTCGGCGCCCGTCGCTTTCGCCAGCTTTACCGCTTCCGCATCCCCGTCGCCGTCGGCAAACAGCGAGACCCGGCATCCCATCTTCTTCAGCCGCGCGACGACATCGGTCAGGAACGCCTGGTGCTTGCGAAAATCCCAACCATGATCGGAGGTTGCCTGCGCAGGATCGTCAGGCACCAGCGTCACCTGCTCGGGCGCGGAGCCGGCGCAGAGTTCGAGGAATTCTTCCGTGGGATAGCCTTCGATGTTGAACTCGGCTCCGGCAAATTCGTCATCGATCAGGTTGCGGATGACCGGCAGGTCGGAAAAGCGGATATGGCGCTGGTCGGGGCGCGGATGCACCGTCAGGCCGCTGGCGCCGGCAGCAAGGGCGATTCGCCCGAGCGCTTCGACGCTCGGCCAGGGTAGGTCGCGCCGGTTGCGCAGCATGGCGATGGCGTTGAGGTTCACGGAGAGCTTGGCGGGCATGGCTGGCATCCATCGGTCACGGAAACGAGAGGCCCTGCTTTTAAGCCAAGAGCCCTGCAATGGCCAACGAGATTCGCAGATGGATGCGATGCCGATCGTTGATGCAATCCAAGCACTTCAACCAGACTTCGACGGCAAGCATACCGCAACAGGAATTCCCGTCGGAGACGTCCGCTCAATGCGGCGGCGCAGCACATGTTATGCCGCACAGCACAGAAGGCATGCCGGCAAATTATGCGCTTTCGTTGCTATCCCATTTAAAAGAGATTATTTTTAGTACTTATAAAAAAGATCGTTCACGCATAACGTGGACATTATGTCGCGTAAACGTAGGCCGCGTACTGCTTCTTTCTCATCGAAAAGACCGCCTAGAGGAAACCCCACTCGCCGCGCCCGGGAAGCAACTGGCAAATCCGCATGAGGTGCAACAAGATGCCCTAGGAGGGTTCATGCCAGACGGTTCCAAACGCCTGTTTGCTGCCGCCGGTTTCGCTTCGGAGGCCCGGTCGAAATACCGGTTCCTGCCTTCGGCTGCGCTGCCGCCGGATCTACCGGAAGGTCCGGTGCCCATTGCCGATATGGCCAACGCATTCGGCGTTACACACAGGACGCTGCATTTCTACGAAGAGAAGGGATTGATTTCGGCCAATCGCATCGGCCTGATGCGGGTCTACGGCCAGGACGACGTCATGCGCATGGCTGTCATCACCGTCTGCCGCGAGACGGGCATGCCGATCGCCGTGATCCAGGAATTGATGGACGAGCTTCGCAAGGCCGATTCGCAGGAAAGTGCCGAGGCAATGTTCCGCGAGGCCTTGCAGGTGCGCCGGCGCGAACTGACGGCGGAGATGTCGACGCTGCACCGCCAGCTCCAGCAGGTCGGCGACCTTCTCGATTACGACGGCAGCATCGAGACGCAGCCGCTCAACGACAATGAGGATAACTCCAGTCTGACCCCGCAAGAAAAGCGTTGCCTGGAGCTGATGGCGGAAGGCTATTCCACCCAGCGCATCGCCCGGGCGCTCGACCTGAAACACGACGAGACGAGGGATATAGAAGCCGCAATCATCCTGAAATTCCGCGCCAACAACCGCTTTCAAGCGATCGCCAAGGCTGTCCTGCTCGGCATTGTGCAAGCCTGATCCGCCTCGATCCCGACGGCCGCCACCGTCTCCTTCCCCGCCGAAACCGGGATCAGCGTACGATCGTCAGCGTCTCCGCCGCGCGCGTGATCGCGGTATAAAGCCAGCGTTCGCGCGTATCGCGAAAGGCCCAGCTCTCATCGAAGAGCACGACGTCGTTCCATTGCGAGCCCTGCGCCTTGTGGACGGTCAGCGCATAGCCATAATCGAACTCGTCGTAGCGCTTGCGGGTATTCCAGGGAATCTCGCCTTCGACATCCTCGAAAGCCTGTTTCAGAAGCTTGATCTTGGCCGCCCCCCGGTCCATGTCGTCGTCCTCGGGGCGGACGAGCAGATTGATCCCGGGCTTCGTCGTTTCCTTCGACGAGGTCATCACCTGCCATAGCGAGCCGTTCAGCAAACCCTTGGCGGGGTCGTTCCTCAGGCAGACGAGCTTGTCGCCGGTCTGCGGATAATCGGCGTTAAAACCTTTCAGCTCGCGCAGGCGCTGATTGTAGCGCCGCCGCGTCCTGTTGGTGCCAACGAGCACCTGGTCGGCATCGAGCACCAGCTGCTGCGTTACCTCGTTCTTCGGGATCACCTTGGCGGTGCCGTAGTCGCCATACATGATCTCATTGCCCTCGCGCACCTGCATGGCGAGCTTGATGATCGGATTGTCGCGCGCCTGCCGGTGGATATCAGTCAGCAGGTAATCCGGCTCCTGATTGGTGAAATAGCCGCCGCCCGAAACCGGCGGCAGCTGGCCGGGATCGCCGAGCACCAGGATCGGCGTGCCGAAGCTCATCAGGTCCTTGCCGAGCGCCTCGTCCACCATCGAGCATTCGTCGACGATGATCAGCGCCGCTTTGGCGACCGGGCTCTGTCGGTTAATCGAAAACATCGGCGCGATCGATGTCTTGCCGGTCTCCTCGTCCTCCACTGCCTCCTCGCCGCGCGGGCGATAGATCAGCGAATGGATGGTTCTGGCATTGGAGGCGCCGCGCGAGCGGAGCACCTGCGCGGCTTTGCCGGTGAAGGCGGCAAACAGCACGTCACCGTCGACATTCTCGGCGAAATGCCGGGCAAGCGTCGTCTTTCCCGTCCCGGCATAGCCGAACAGGCGAAAGAGCGGCGAGCGCCCTTCATTCAGCCATTTCGAAACAGCCTTGAGGGCTTCGTCTTGTTGCGGCGCAAATTGCATGATCGCGAGACTTGGCAGGATTCGCCGGCGTTAGGCAAGGCAGAAAACGGCAAATCGTCCGGCCGGACGATCATGCCTGCCACGGCCGGTCCGTGCCGCTCGCACACATCGACGGGTCCTGCGTCATGGCCTCGATGAGAAAGTCCAAAACCGTCTTGACGCGCAACGGCATGTTGCGCCGCGAGGGATAGACGACGGTGATCGGCAGCCGACTCGGCTGGTAGTTCTCCATGACGGGGATCAGCCGGCCGGCGGCGATATCGGGCACGGCGATGATGTGGGAAAGCACTGCGAGGCCCGCGCCGGCAAGGGCCGCCCGGTGAATGGCGACGGAATTGCAGGCCGTCAGCCGCGGCGAAATCCGGACCGATATGTCTTCCGAGCCATTCGAGAAGGACCAGCTATTGGCCTCACCTGCCCTGTTGTAGCACAGGCACTCATGGTCTTTGATATCCCAGGGCGTGCGCGGAGCGGCCTTGCGCGCGAGATAGGCGGGAGATGCAACAAGGAAGGCGGTCGTCCAGCCGATCCGCCGGCAGACGAGGCTGCTGTCGGCGACCGGGCCGAGGCGCACTGCGATATCCAGTCGTTCCTCGATCATATCCGAGCCCTCCTCCCTGAAGAGCAGCTCGACCGAGAGTTTCGGATGGGCGGCGAGAAGGTCGCCGAGCCGCTCGCTGAGATAGAGGCCGAGCGGCGCCGGAACGCTGAGCCTGACCTTCCCTGAAGCCATGGAGCCTTCGGAACCGGCGGCATCGCCGAGTTCCTCCACCGCTTCGAGGATCCGAAGCGCCATCGGCAGCATGCGCTCGCCTTCCGCCGTCAGCGACAGGCCGCTCGTCGTGCGATGCAGAAGCCGGGTATTGAAATGGCCTTCAAGCGCCGCGACCTGCCGTGAGACCGCCGGCTGCGTCACGTCGAGATCGTGCGCCGCCGCCGAGAAGGACCCCGTTTCCACGACGCGCTGGAATGTCCGCAATGCCGAAACGATATCCATCCCTGCCCCCTGATACTTTTGCGCATAGGCTTTATGCGGTGAGACTAAGCGAGAATGGCTTTACAGTCCAGCAATTACGGATATTTTGTATCCATAAGGATACATGATATCCTTAATTGAAGGAGAGAGACATGACCCAGCGATTGAACTACGCCCAACAGTCCCCCGAGCTTTTCAAGAAATTCATGGAATTCAGCATGGCACTGAAGAGCAGCGTGATCGACGAGAAGCTGCAGGCCCTCGTCGAGATCCGCGCCTCGCAGATCAACGGATGCGGCTTTTGCCTTGATATGCATGTGAAGCAGGCAAAGATCTACGGCGAGAGCGAACTCAGGCTCCATCACGTCGCCATCTGGCGGGAATCGAACGTCTTCATCCCCCGCGAGCGCGCCGCCCTTGCCTGGACCGAGGCGCTGACCAAGCTCCCGGAAGGCGGCGTTCCCGACGAAATCTACGAGCGGGTACGCGGCCAGCTTTCGGAGAAGGAGATATCCGACCTGACCTTCGTCGTCATGGCCATCAATGCCTGGAACCGCATCAACGTCGGCTTCAAGACCGTGCCCGGCACGGCCGACAAGGCCTACGGCCTCGACAAGGCTGGCCTGAACTAACCGTCGCAACTCGTTGAGAAGATTCAACTTTGACGCTGTCGGCATCCCGGCGGCGAAAGGAGTCCGTTATGAAAATCGTTGTCATCGGCGGAACCGGCCTTATCGGTTCGAAGACTGTCGAACGCCTGCGCACGCGCGGGCATCAGGTGATCGCCGCCTCGCCGAACTCCGGCGTCAACACGATCACGGGAGAAGGATTGACCGAAGCGCTCGCCGGCGCCGAAGTGGTCGTCGACCTCGCCAATTCGCCTTCCTTCGAGGACAAGGCGGTGCTCGAATTCTTCGAGACGTCGGGACGCAACCTTCTCGCCGCCGAAAAGACCGCCGGCGTCAAGCACCATATCGCGCTTTCCGTCGTCGGCACGGAACGCCTGCAGGACAGCGGTTATTTCCGAGGCAAGCTCGCCCAGGAAAAGCTGATCAAGGCATCGGGCATTCCCTACACGATCGTGCATTCCACCCAGTTCATGGAATTCCTGAACGGCATCGCCCAATCTGGCACGGTCGGCCAGACGGTGCGACTGTCGCCGGCTTATGTGCAACCAATTGCTTCCGACGACGTCGCCGACGCAATGGCGGATGTGGCGCTTTCGCCGGCTGTCAACGGGACGATCGAGATATCAGGGCCGGAACGGGCGCGGCTCAGCGACCTCGTCGGCCGATATCTGAAGGCCATGAATGACCCGAGAACCGTCGAGTCCGACCCGGAAGCGAAATATTTCGGCGTCAGGCTGAACGACCACTCGCTCGTCTCCGACGACAACCCGCGCCTCGGTTCGATCACCTTCGAGCAGTGGTTCGCAAAATCCGCCCAGCCCAGGTGACCTGGCCATCGACGCGTCCGCTCGGGCGCGTCGTTCCCAACCATGGAGATTCTGATGATCAGACAATCAATCCTTGCCGCCGCCCTCGCCTTTCTGGCAGCCACCGGCGCTTCGGCCCGCGACAGCAGCAAGTCCGCCAAGGTGACGCTCGTCTATGAACACGAACTGCCGAACGTGCCAGGCAAGAGCATCAAGGGCGTACTGGTAGAATACGGCCCCGGCGGTTTCTCCGAAGGCCATACCCATCCCGACTCGGCTTTCATCTACGCCACCGTACTTGAGGGGTCGATCCGCAGCCAAGTCAATGACGGCCCGGTCAAGACCTATCAGGCCGGGGAGAGCTTCTCGGAAATGCCGGGCGACCGCCACGGCGTCAGCGCCAATGGCAGCGAGACCAAGCCAGCCCGCCTGCTCGCCGTCTTCGTCGTCGACACCGATCAGAAAGAACTGACCTACCCCCCCAAAAATTAGGCGAACGCCTAGCCTGTCCGCGCGGGGCTCATGCTTGCGCGGACAGCCGACATGCTCAACCGTGTGCCGCTCGCCCTCCCGGAGACAAATAGAGATGGTCTACGATGCACTCTTCGGCAAGCCGCTGATATCTCTGATAACGGTCGGCATCGCCGGCATCGTCGTCTGGTATTTTCTCTCCAGCCAACGGCCGACGACGCGGCTGGTGGTGCAGATCCTGTTCTTTGCCGTGATGACGCTGATCCTCACGGCAAGCGGCATCGATCCTCACCGCTTTCAGGGATACGACTCCCCGGATCCGCAGGCCCTGCTGGTGAACCTGGCGAAATCGCTCTGGTGGGTCCATCTGGCTTGGGCGGTCATCGGCTTCATCCGGCTCTACCTCGTGCTGGAGGGCAATCCGCGCGAGGCACGCCTGCTGCAGGATCTCGTCGTCGGCGTCGTCTATATCGGCATGGCGCTCTCGATCCTGGCCTTCGTCTTTGGCGTGCCGATCGGAACCCTCGTCGCCACCTCCGGTGTCGTCGCCATCATCCTCGGCCTTGCGCTGCAGAATACGCTCGCCGACGTCTTCTCCGGCATCGCGCTGACCCTCGGCCGACCCTATGTCATCGGCGACTGGATCCTTTTGAGCGATGGCACGGAAGGCCGCGTCATCGAAAACACCTGGCGCGCCACGCATATCCTGACCGGCGGCAACAATGTCGTCGTCTTGCCGAACAGCTTCATGGCCAAGCTCGCCCTGACGAATGTCAGCCGGCCGGACGAGACCCATCTCCTGATCCTTGCTATCCGAATCGCGCCGACGCGAATGCCGTCCGCGATCCGCCACGTCATGGTATCGGCGCTCGCGAGCTGCAATTCGATCGTGCGTGACCCGCCGCCGGTCATCGCATTCAAGGGGCTCGATGCCACCGCGCTCGAAGTCGAGCTGCAGTTTCGGGTGACGAGTCCGAGCCAGCGGGCGGCCGCGCGAAACGAGGTGCTCGATCTCGTCTACCGCCACAGCAAATCGGCGGGACTGCTTCTGGCCGTTCCGGCATCCGCGACGATCCTGACCGCCGATCTGCCGACGGAAGAATCCGCGCAGCCGCCGAGCGTGACGCCGCTTGCGCTGATCGACGCGATTCCGATCTTTGCGGCCCTGACGGTCGATGAGAAGCAGAAGCTCGCCGAGACCACCGCCGTCAGGGAGTTCCGGAAGGGCGATGTGATCGTGCGCGAGGGCGAAATGCTGCCCTCACTGATGATGCTGCGCGCCGGCGTGATCGCCGCGCGGCATCGAGGCGAGGAGCGCGGGCGGCTGGCGCCCGGCGATTTTTTCGGCGAGACCGGCCTGCTCGCCGGTATGCGGGAGGTCTGCACCCTGGAGGCGCTGACACCGGTGACGGTCTATGAAATCGATCAGGAAGCCTTCGCGCCGCTGCTGGCCGAACGCCCGCTGCTGGCCGAAGAAATCGCCGAAGACCTCGCCGGCCGAGCCGAACGTTTTCGCGACCGCGCGGCCTTGCCGCCCGAACAGGTTCGCAATGCGCATGCGGTCCTGGAAACCATCAGAACCATCTTCAGAGCATAATCATCCGGCCCGTTTGAGAACCCATTGGAACGTGCTCTGCCAGATGTCGGGCGGCACCTCTTGCGACAAGCTATCGACGAGATCGGAAAGCCGAACGCGTCTCAACGTATCGCGCCAAGCCTCGTCGGCTTCCCACATGATGCGGGCGACCGCGCAGGGCTTGCTGTCGCAATAACCTTCCGGCCGACAGGGATTATTCGCCCGGATATTCGTGCAGGTGAAGCTCCGTGCCTTGCCCTCGACCGCCTCGACGATGTCGAGGAAATTGATCGCCGAGGGCGCCCTCGCAAGCCTGTAGCCGCCGCTCGGACCAAGCGTGGTCTCGACAAGGGAAGCCTGAGATAGGCTCTGCAGTGCCTTGGAGAGATATTCCTTCGGCAGGCCATGAAGCTCGGCGAGCGCCTTGGTGGAGAGATACCTGCCCTCGGGCAGGCCCGCGAGAATGGCGCAGCAGTGCAGCGCCCACTCGACCTGGCTTTTCAGGATCATTCAACAACTCATCATGGCTGGCTCGGCGAGCGGAATTAAGGATATATGATATCCGCAAATGATCATGATGTAAATGACCTGTAAAAGCAGAGTGTTGTGTGGCGAATGAGCCCCCGCCCGCCATAAACCTTCTCCACATGGGAATAAAACCGCCTCGCTTCGTGTCTCATCTCAGGCAGCGCAAAATTGCGTGCCCAACCCGAGGAGAAACATCATGAAGTCCGTGAAATTCCTGTCCGTCGTGGCGGCTGGCGCCCTTGCCGCAACCGCAGCTTTCGCCGCCGCTCCCGTCAAGACAGTCGATTCCGCCAAGGGCAAGGTTCTTGCCGGCGAAAACGGCATGACCCTCTATACCTTCAAAAAGGACGCCAAGGGGGTTTCCAACTGCAACGGCGATTGCGCCAAGAACTGGCCGCCGCTGAAGGCGTCTGGCGATGCCAAGGCCGATGGTGCATATTCGATCATCGATCGCAAGGATGGCACGAAGCAATGGGCCAAGGACGGCATGCCGCTTTACTTCTGGGTCAAGGACAAGAAGATGGGCGACATTACCGGCGATGGCGTCGGCGGCAACTGGGAGCTTGCCAAGCCTTGATGGCCAAAACCTGACAAAGAGAGCCGTGAAGACACCCGCACCCGAAAGCTTCGAGGGCCAGGTCCTGGCCCTCCTCCCCTCGCTCAGGCGCTATTCGCGCAGCCTGACGCGCTCGGATGTCGATGGCGAGGATCTGCTCCAGGATTGTGTCGAGAAGGTGCTGGCGCACCGCGGCCAGTGGCGCGGCCTCAACCTGCGCGGCTGGGTCCTGACCATCATGACCAATCTCTACCGCAACGGCCGGCGCGGCAGGGCGCGCGACACCATGGTCGAACTCGACGCGGCACAGGATGTGGCCTCGCCCGAACCGCCGGCCGATCCGCTGGAACGCGCCCGGCTCGACGATGCGCTGAACAGCCTTTCGGAGGAGCACCGCGCCGTGCTGATGCTCATCGTCATCGAGGGATATAGCTACAGCGAGGTCGCCGCCGCGCTCGATATCCCGATCGGCACCGTCATGTCCCGCCTGTCGCGCGCCCGCCAGCGCATCGCCGAACGGCTGAAAGCCGATAACGTCATTACGCTTCGGAGACCAAAATGAACGAGACCAACCCGATCGTCACCGAAGCCGATCTCCACGCCTATGCCGACGGCCAGCTGGCGGAAACCGCACGCGCCCGCGTCGAGGCCTTCCTGGCCGACAACCCCGACGAAGCGGCGATGGTCGCCGAATGGCAGACGCAGAACAGCGGCATCCGCACGCTGTTTGCAGGCTACGACAAGGCGAAGGACACCGATGCCCTGCTTGTCGCGCCGCCGCTCGCCATCCCGTCGGCGCCGAACCGCTGGGCAGTCGCCGCCGCAGCGCTCGTCGTCTTCGCGCTCGGTGCCGTCAGCGGTCATTATGGCCCGGCTCTCCTGGCAAAGCCGGACCTGCAGCTTGCGGGCTCCGAGACCTTGCCGAAACAGGCCGAGACCGCCTTCACCGTCTATGCCGCCGAGGTGCGCCATCCCGTCGAAGTCTTCGCCGACGAGGAGGCTCATCTCGCCACTTGGCTCGGAAAGCGGCTGGCCATCGAGAATTTGAAGATCCCCGACCTGCAGTCGCTCGGCTTCAGGTTGGTCGGCGGTCGCCTGCTGCCGGTCGACGGCAGGCCGGGCGCCATGTTCATGTACGAGAACCAGGCCGGCGAACGCCTGACGGTCATTGTCGGCCGCAACAGGGAAAACCCTACGACGAGCTTCCGCTTCGCCTCATCGGGCAATCTCGAGACGTTCTACTGGGTCGACGGCGAACTAGGTTACGCCGTCACCGGCCAAATCTCGCGCGAGACGCTGCGGGGCGTCGCCGAGGAATGCTACCGGCAGTTTCCATCGTGAAGATCAGCGCAGCGGATCGTTGGCGAGCTCGATCGGCTGCCCATGCGGCGTGGCTTCGGCCGCCCGCTGCCAGCTCTGCTGCAAGTCGAGAATGGCGGATGTATCCGCTATGCCGTGACTGACAAGCAGCTCGCAAAGCGCCGTCATCCAGCAATCGAAATAATCGCTGCCGTCTTCGGCGCGGCCGGGCTTATGGAGTTCCTGAGACAGGACCTCGGCCCATTCGCTCCAGGCAAACAGCCCCTTCTCATGCAGATGCACGGTCATGGCAAAAGCTTCGGC
Organism: Rhizobium binae; assembly: GCF_017357225.1. Lineage (NCBI taxonomy): Bacteria > Pseudomonadati > Pseudomonadota > Alphaproteobacteria > Hyphomicrobiales > Rhizobiaceae > Rhizobium > Rhizobium binae. The sequence continues at coordinate 2,964,665 of NZ_CP071604.1, forward strand.
CGCCCAAGGCTCGGGAAAGACCGGCGCGCCTTCCGGCGACTTCGGCAGACCGGGCGATTGGCCGAGATCCGAGGGCTTTTCACACGCGCTCAAGATAGCTCTCCCACGCATCGATGGAGACGGTCAGCGACGGATCGGCGCCTTCGCCCCAGATCTCGCCGCCATCGAAGACGACGGTGTAGAGCCATTGCGGGTTCTCGCCTTTGCCATGGGCATTGTCGTCGGGAAAGACGAAGGAGCCTTGGACCACTTCGACGACACCCCTCTTGGCGCGCGCATAACGCGGCAGCCGCGTATGGGTGGCCGGATTGAAGTTCCTCGTCCTCACCGTCTCGCCGACGGCAAAGCGCGGCGCGGTATCGACGGGACGATCGCAAGGCCCGCCCCATGCCAGCACGGCGGACACCATCTCCGCCTTCAGCACCCGCTTCGGCGCGGTACCTTCCTGCAGCGTGTGGCCGGACATCAATTCCTCGCGCGTCGCAAAGCCGTGCCGCACAAGCAGCGTCTCGACGCCACGGATCCAGATCTCGTAATAGCTCGCCGCGAGGTAATCGGCCGGCGGGATATTCTCGCGCGCATGCCGGCTTTCATCGATCGTCCAGGCGCCGAAAGCGCCGCAGGACAGCGTAATGCCGAGCGCCCGCTTTTCCCATTCGGCATGGAAGCAGGGTTCGTCCTTCTCCGGCGCGACGGGCCCGAAGCCCATCTGCCCACCAAGATCGTGCGGTCCGTTCATGCGAGCGCCTCCGGGCTGCCGGCCACCGCGGTGCCGATCATCGCGTCGCGGCTGACGAGACCGGCAAGTGCTGCCTCGTCCATTCCGTCCGTGCCCTCGGGCCGCTCGGGGATGACGAGATAACGCAGCTCCGCCGTCGAATCCCAGACGCGGATCTTCTTGCGCGCCGGCAGCGTCAGCCCGAATTCGGCAAGCACGCCGCGCGGATCGATGACCGCACGCGACCGATAGGCCGGCGCCTTGTACCAGACGGGCGGCAGGCCGAGCACCGACCAGGGATAACAGGAGCAGAGCGTGCAGACGATGAGGTTATGGGTCTCGGCCGTGTTGAAGACGGCGCGCATATGCTCGCCCTGCCGGCCGGTATAACCGAGGCTGGCAATCGCCGCCGTCGCGTCGCGCCTCAGCCAGTCGGCGAAATCAGGATCGCTCCAGGCTTTGGCAACGACATGCGCGCCGTTCCTCGGCCCCACCTTCGTCTCATAAGTCTCGACAATCGCATCGATCGCCGCAGGATCGATCAGCCCCTTCTCCGTCAGCAGCGTTTCCAGCGCTCTCACGCGCGCCTGCATCTCGGAATAGTGGTTGTCGTGGTGATGGTGGTCGTGGTGATGATTGTGATGATGGTCGTGATCGTCGTGCACGGCAATCTCCTCCAAAACGGCGGTCCAGGGATGGCAAGGTCGGCGGCTTGCTCCCCTCTTCTCCCCGATCGTAAGAAGGGGAACGAGGCAACGTTCTGCCCTCCTTCAAAGCATCCACTTTCCTTCTACCATACACCACCCTCGCCAAGCCCTCCTATACCGCTCAAACTTTTCCGCTAATCTCCCGCCATGAACATCCTAATTCTCGGCGCAACCGGCTTCATAGGCTCCGTCGTCGCGGCCCGGCTCGTTGCGGACGGCCATGCGGTGACCGGGCTCGGTCGTAATCCCACCCGAGCCCGCCTGAAGCAGCCGGCAATCGATTGGCGGCGCGCCGATCTGTCGCGCATGACGAAGCCCGAGGATTGGGAGGACCTGCTCAAAGACCAGCAAGCTGTCGTCAATTGCGCCGGTGCGCTGCAGGACGGGCCAGCAGATGATCTCGCCGCGACCCAGGCGGATGCGATGCTGGCGCTCTACGCCGCGGCGAAACACTCCCGTCATCTGATCGTGCAGATATCGGCAAGAGCGGCGGGGGCGGCGAGCGCACTGCCCTTTCTCGCCACCAAGCGGCGGGCCGACGAGGCGCTGGCGGCAAGCGGCCTCCCCCATCTTATCCTGTGCCCTGCCCTCGTTCTCGGCCGCAATGCCCATGGGGGCTCATCGCTGTTGAGAGCGCTTGCCGCCCTTCCCCTGCTGCCCCTCGTCCATGCCGAGAGCCCGGTCGAAACGCTGTCGGTGGATGATCTGGCGGAAGCCGTGTCGCGGGCGTTTGCAGGCGAACTGCGCGGGGATATCGTTCTTGCCGCCGACGAAGCCTTGACGCTCGCCGACCTCGTGCGACTTCACCGGCAGTGGCTCGCGCTGCCGCCGGCCCGCGTCTTTTCCCTTGCCCCGTGGCTTGCAAAGCCTGTGACATGGCTTGCCAATGCCGCGGGCCTGCTCGGCTGGCGTTCGCCGCTGCGCTCGACGGCGATGACCGTTATGTCGGAGGGTATACGAAGCGCGAGAAGAGAAAGCGGCCTCATCGCGACATCCGCTGCGGTAACTCTCGCGGCCAATCCCTCCGGCGTGCAGGATCTCTGGTTTGCCCGGCTCTATCTCCTCAAACCACTCTTCATCGCTGGCCTCTCTGTTTTCTGGCTGCTCTCCGGCCTGATCCCACTGCTTTCCGTGGAAAAGGCCTCCGCGCACTTCCTGCTCTTCATGCCTGAAGCCGCAGCAACGGCGCTGACGCTTGCGACCTGTCTCGTCGACGTCGCGCTCGGCGCCGCCGTGCTTGTTCGCCCGCTCGCCAGACGCGCCCTTCTCGGCATGCTTGCCGTCTCCTTGGCCTACCTTGCCGGCGGCACACTTCTCGAACCTGCGCTCTGGCTCGATCCGCTCGGTGCCCTCGTCAAGGTGCTGCCGTCGATCTTGCTGACGCTGGCGACCCTCGCCACCCTGGACGAACGCTGATGCTGGAAGGATGGCTGCTTCTTGCCCATGTCATCGGCGCGACCGTGCTCTTCGGCACCGGCGCCGGCATCGCCTTCTTCATGGTGATGGCGCATCGCACGCGCGATCCGGTCCTGATCGCCCATGTCGCCGGAACTGTCGTCATCGCCGATACGGTCTTCACCGCAACGGCGGCCATTCTCCAGCCGGTAACCGGTTATTTGCTGGCGCGAACGATCGGCTGGGACCTGACGGAAGGCTGGATTGCGCTGTCGCTGCTGCTTTACGTATTCACCGGCGTCTTCTGGCTGCCGGTCGTCTGGATTCAGATCCGGCTGCGCGATCTCGCCCGCGCCGCTGCGGTGTCGGGCACGGTCCTGCCGCCGTCCTATTTCGGCCTTTACCGCATCTGGTTCGCTTTCGGCTTTCCGGCCTTCGCAGCCGTCCTCGGCATTCTCTGGCTGATGCTGACGAAGCCGGCGCTATTTTAGCATCGGCCAGAGGCTTACCACCAAAAGCACCGCCATGGTGATGTTGAACCATTTCAACCGCACCGGATCGGAAAGCCAATCCCTCAGCGCCGAGCCGAAGCCTGCCCAGGTCGAAACGCTCGGCACGTTGACGACCGCGAAAGCCAGGCCGACAATCATCACGCTGATGAGATACAGTTCGGGATTGGTATAGGTTGCCATCGCGGTGACCGCCATCACCCAGGCTTTCGGGTTGACCCACTGGAAGGCGGCCGCTGAAAGGAAGGACATCGGCGCAGCACTGCTCCCGCCTTCGCTCAGCGAACGCGAGGAGGCGATCTTCCATGCGATCCAGACGAGATAGGTGCCGCCGGCGAACTTCAGCACCGTATAGACCATGGGCATTGCGTGCAGCAGCGCGCCAAGCCCCAGGCCCACGCCGATCAGCAGCAAGAAGAAACCGGCGCCGATGCCGAACATATGCGGGATCGTCCTGCGGAAACCGAAATTCACCCCCGACGCGAAGAGCATCATATTGTTCGGCCCCGGCGTGATCGACGTCGTGAAGGCGAAGAGAACGAGGGCGAAAAAAGTATCCAGCGGCATGCAACCTCCCGAAACCGGCTCTTTTCCGCGGCCTCTGTCATTTAGGTCAGCATAACTGCCCTAAACTCTTGATGCCATTACATCATTGTCATGGTGACAGGATTACTTGAAAGATAGGAAACGGGCGCAATCTCCTAAAAATGAAAAAAATCATGCAAGATGATCCGATCCCCACTGTCAAATTTCCGAACGGCACGGAAGTGCCGGCGCTTGGCCAGGGAACCTGGGCCATGGGCGAGGATGCCGGCCATGCGAAGGCCGAAATGGAAAGCCTGAGAGCCGGCATCGATCTCGGCATGACGCTGATCGACACGGCCGAAATGTATGGCGATGGCGGCGCCGAGGAGATCGTCGGTCAGGCGATCAAGGGGCGGCGCGACGAGGTCTTCGTTGTCAGCAAGGTCTATCCCTGGAATGCCAGCTTGAAAGGCACGATCGAGGCCTGCGAGCACAGTCTCGAACGGCTTGGCACCGACCGCATCGATCTCTACCTTCTGCATTGGCGCGGCAGTCATCCGCTGGCCGAGACCGTTGGCGCCTTCGAAATGCTGAAAGCGTCAGGAAAGATCGGCGCCTGGGGCGTCTCCAACTTCGACACCGACGATATGGAGGAACTCATCGGAGTGCCGGGCGGCGCCAACGTCGCCGCCAACCAGGTGCTCTACAATCTTTCCCGCCGCGGCATCGAGTTCGATCTCCTGCCCTGGTGCCAGAGCCGCGGCATTCCCGTGATGGCCTATTCGCCGATCGAGCAGGGACATATCCTGCATCATCCCGAACTCATTCACATCGCCAAGGCCTATCAGGCAACCCCCGCGCAGCTGGCGCTCGCCTTCCTGCTCGAACGCGACGGCGTCATCGTCATCCCGAAGACGTCGAATGCCGAACGCGTGGCGGAGAACCGGGACTGCGTTTCGCTTGAGGTCACCGAAGAGGACTGGCAGGCGCTGGACGCCGCCTTCCCGCCGCCGGCAAAGAAAAAGCCGTTGGAGATGCTGTGATCGGCGCGGTCCGCCTCATCGACCTTCCGACATCTTCTCACGGCAGGCGAGGCGAAGGGACTGGGTCGCGGCCTCTCGTTTCCCCTTCTCCTCGGAGAAGAGATTTGCCGCGCCGTCTCCGTCCCTTGCCAGCTCTTGCCTGGCACGCAACACCGAGGAAGGGATGAAGCTTGAGCCTCACATCCCCTGCGCGCCGCGGTTCATCGCCGCAATACCGGTACGGCAGACCTCGATCAGGCCGAGCGGCTTCATGATCGCCACGAACTGGTCGATCTTCGACGACTTGCCGGTGATCTCCAGAATGAAGTGATCAATCGTCGCATCCACCACCTTGGCGTGGAAGGCGTCGGCAAGCCGCAGCGTCTCGGCGCGCGTCTCGCCCTCGCCGATGACCTTGACCAGCGCCACTTCACGCTCGATCGGTCGTTCCTGGCCGAGCTCGCGGGCGCGCACCGTCAGGTCGACGACGCGATGCACCGGCACGATGCGATCGAGCTGCGCCTTGATCTGCTCCAGCACGTGCGGCGTGCCGCGCGTGACGATGGTGATGCGCGAAAGATGCGCCTGATGCTCCGTCTCCGAAACCGTCAGGCTTTCGATATTGTAGCCGCGGCCGGAGAACAGGCCGATGACGCGGGCAAGGACACCCGGCTCGTTATCGACGAGCACCGAGAGCGTATGGCTTTCGACCGCCGTCGTTTCCGGCGAGATGAAGTAGGCAGAGCCGGTGGGCTGAAGATGTGCGTTCATGGTCTGGGTTCCTACCTTATGATTAGACGAGCTGGCGGCCCTTGGCGTCGATCGCGTTGGCGACCGCTTCATCCGTGGCTTCGTCCGGCAGCAGCATTTCATTATGGGCTTTGCCCGAGGGGATCATCGGGAAGCAGTTGGCGAGATTGGCGACCCGGCAATCGAAGATGACCGGCTTCTTGACCTCGATCATCTCGACGATTGCGTCGTCGAGCTCATCCGGCTTGTCGCAGCGCAAGCCGACCGCGCCATAGGCTTCCGCCAGCTTGACGAAGTCAGGCATCGCCTCCGTATAGGAGTGCGACAGGCGGTTGCCGTGCAGCAGCTGCTGCCATTGGCGCACCATGCCCATGTACTGGTTGTTCATGATGAATATCTTGATCGGCGCATCATACTGGATCGCCGTCGACATTTCCTGGATGCACATCTGGATCGAGGCATCGCCGGCAATGTCGATGACGAGGCTGCCGGGATGGGCAATCTGGACGCCGAGTGCCGCCGGCAGGCCGTAGCCCATCGTGCCGAGGCCGCCCGAGGTCATCCAGCGGTTCGGCTGTTCGAAGCCGAAGAACTGCGCCGCCCACATCTGATGCTGACCGACTTCGGTTGTGATGTAGGTGTCGCGGTCCTTGGTATGCGCATAGAGCCGCTCCAGCGCATATTGCGGCATGATCACGTCGTTGCTCCTCGTGTAAGCGAAGGAGTTGCGCGCCCGCCAGCGGGTGATATCGCTCCACCAATCCTCGAGACGGTTTTTCTCCGGCTTCTTCGGCAGCGCCCGCCACAGCCGGACCATGTCTTCCAAGACATGGCCGACGTCGCCGCGAATGCCGATATCGACACGGACATTCTTGTTGATCGAGGACGGATCGATATCGATGTGGATTTTCTTCGAGTTCGGCGAGAACGCGTTGAGACGGCCGGTGATGCGGTCGTCGAAGCGGGCGCCGATGCAGACCATGACATCGCAGTCATGCATCGCCATGTTGGCCTCGTAGGAACCGTGCATGCCGAGCATCTTCAGCCAATTCTTGCCCGAAGCGGGATAGGCGCCGAGGCCCATCAGCGTCGACGTGATCGGGAAGTCGGTGAGCTCGACCAGCTCACGCAGCAGCTTGGAGGCCTCGGGGCCGGAATTGACGACGCCGCCGCCGGAATAGATGATCGGCCGGCGCGCATTCGCCATCAGCTCGATCGCCGCATGGATCTGATTGAGGTCGCCCTGGATCTTCGGCTGGTAGCTCTTCTGGATCGGGTAATCAGCGGGCGGCGTATAGGTGCCGGTCGCAAACTGCACGTCCTTCGGAATATCGACGACGACAGGACCCGGGCGGCCGGACTGGGCGATGCGGAAGGCCTCATGAATGACGGCGGCGAGCTCGTTGACGTCCTTGACCAGCCAGTTGTGCTTCGTGCAGGGCCGGGTAATGCCGACCGTATCGCATTCCTGGAAGGCGTCGGAGCCGATCAGCGAGGTCGGAACCTGGCCGGTCAGGCAGACGAGCGGGATCGAATCCATCAGCGCGTCCTGCAGCGGTGTAACCGCATTGGTGGCGCCGGGACCCGAGGTGACGAGCATGACGCCGACCTTGCCGGTGGAGCGAGCATAACCTTCGGCGGCATGGCCGGCCCCCTGCTCGTGGCGTACGAGAATGTGCTTGACCTCGTCCTGCTGGAAGATCTCGTCATAGATCGGCAGAACCGCGCCGCCGGGATAGCCGAAGATATGTTCGACGCCGTTGTCCTTCAGCGCCTTGAGAACGATCTCCGCTCCCGTCATCCGATTGCCTGCCGCCTGGTTGTCCGTGCTCATCTGTCTGTTCCGTTTGATGCTGGGATTTGCGTTTGTGGCCGGAAGCCCGAAATTCGGGCACAAAAAAAGGCCCCGGAGGAGCCTGTCATCTAGCGCATGGGTGGCTGTCGCCGGATGGTTACACCATCCTGCCCATGCGCTTTCCCACCACGATAAGAGCCGTTGCGATTTTCATGGCCGGAAGTGATAGACAGAAAATTTTGCAGCGTCAACGCATGCCGCAATAAAAAACTGCCCGACGCCCTCGCCCTGAAAACCGATAGGATGAAGGATTTGTTAAAGGATCGACATTATCCTTTAACACTACCGCAGGGAGTAGCCTTTGCTCAACAACGACTTGCGCATGTCAGGCACGGCAGGCCAGCACGATCGACGCGACGGCGATGCGCCGGGGAATCGCTTTCTCGGCCGGGTCGTTGCATGCAGCGGATCCCGGGCCACGATTGCCGCCGTCGCTGTAGAGGGCGGCACCGATCTGACCGAACTCTGGTCCGTCGGCCGGCTGATTTCGATCAGCGTCGGCCGCAACCGCGTCGTTGCCCTTGTCTACTCCATGAATACCGGCACCCACGCCTGGAGCGAAGGTGAGGATAATAATTTCAGGATTGAGACGGAGTTGCTCGGCGAAGTTCGCGTCGACGAGGACGGGCGCGAGGAATTCTCGACCGGCATCTCGCGTTATCCCTATCTCGGCGCCATCGCTCACCGCATCCGCGCCGCGGATCTGATGCGCATCTACGATGCCGGAACGGGTACGACCGCCGTCATCGGCAAGCTGACTCAGGACGAAACCATCGATGCGGCGATCCACATCCCATCGATGCTCTCCAAGCATTTCGCCGTCGTCGGCTCCACCGGCGTCGGCAAATCGACGGCCGTCTCTTTGCTGCTGCACAAGGCGATCGCGTCCAACCCGAAACTGCGTGTGCTGATCCTCGATCCGCACAATGAATTCGCCGCCGCCTTTCCAAAGCACGCCGTCACCATCGATACCGATACGCTCGACCTGCCCTTCTGGCTGATGCGGCTTGAGGAATTTGCCGAAGTCGTCTTCCGCGGCCGCCCGCCGGTGCCGGAAGAGCTCGATATGCTGCGTGACATCATGCCGGAGGCAAAGCGCGCCTTCCGCGGCAGCGACAACTCGCTGGTGCGGCGCACGACGGAAAAAAGCTCGATCACCGCCGATACGCCGGTTCCCTATCGTATGGCTGATCTCCTGGCCCTGATCGACGAGCGCATCGGCCGCCTCGAGGGGCGTACGGAAAAACCCTTCCTGCGTTCGCTGAAGATGCGCTTGATCGCAGCGATCAACGATCCGCGCTATCACTTCATGTTCTCCAACAACACGATCAGCGACACGATCACCGAGACCATCGCACAGATCTTCCGCATCCCCGGCGACAACCGACCGATCTGCACCTTCCAGCTCGCCGGCATCCCCTCCGAAGTGGTCAATTCGGTCGCCTCCGTGCTCTGCCGCATGGCCTTCGAGGTGGCGCTGTGGAGCGACGGCGCCATCCACATGCTCGTCGTCTGCGAGGAAGCGCACCGGTATATCCCCTCCGATCCCAGCCTCGGCTTCATGCCGACGCGCCAGGCAATCGCCCGCATCGCCAAGGAAGGCCGCAAATACGGCGTCTCGCTTGGGATCATCACCCAGCGGCCGGGCGAGCTCGACCAGACGATCCTGTCGCAGTGCTCGACGCTGTTCGCCATGCGCCTGGCCAACGACCGCGACCAGGAAATTATCCGCTCGGCCATCCCGAATTCGTCGATCTCGACGACGAGCTTCATCTCCTCGATCGGCAATGGCGAGGCAATCGCCTTCGGCGAGGCGATCAGCGTGCCAATGCGCATGCGCTTTTCCCGCGTCGACGAAAATCTGCTGCCGAAGGCGGCAAGCGCCAACAGCAAGCACAGCGAGGAAGATCCGGATACGGTCGATCTGCGCAAGATCGTCACCCGCATGCGGGCGGTGACGGTCGCACCCGACATTTCCAATTTCCAGCAGAGCTTCGGCGGGCCGATGGCAGGTTCCGATGAGGCGAATGACACCGAGGAGCTTCTCGAGGCCAAGCCTTACGCACAGCCTCCACCGCCCTCGCCACCGCCGGCTTCAACACCGCTCGAATCCTACCGGCGCGAACTGCTGCCGCAGACGCCGCGGCTGGACCCCGCCGCAACTCCATCTGTCGATCCGCGGCTCGATGCGCTGCGCCGCGAGATGCGCCGCGAGGAACCGATTTTTCCGCGGCCTGCGCCGCAGCCGGACCAACCGGCCATCACCCGCCGTGAACCCGGCGCGTCGCTGCGCGAAAGCATTCTGAAAAAGCCGCTGAGCAGCCTTTACAACAAGGACTAAGCCTTCCGCCCGCTCTCCAGAGCGATCAGCGGCTCGACGACATCGAGCACACGCTGGCGGTCCGCTGACTTCAGCGGCAAAAGCGGTCGCGGAAGCTCCGCCCGAGCGAGTGCGAGATGCTCGAGCAGCAGATAGACCACGCGGATGCTTCCGAATGCCTTGAAGGTTTGCCATAGCGGTTCGAAGAGCTTATCGAGCCGGCGTGCCTCATCGACGTCTCCGGCCGTGGCGGCCCTGGTCAGACTGAGAGCCGTGCGCGGCAACAAACCGCCGATGACACTGTACCAGGCGTCCGCGCCGCAAAGCAGCGCATCGGCCGCGCCCCAATCGCCGCTGTAGCCGATCGCCAGATCGGTCTTTTCCCGCAAGGCCGCAAGCTCCCCTGGCAAATCGCCGTCAACGGGCAGCGGCATCTTAACCGCCCTGATCGTTTCGATATCGCAGAGGCGCTGCAGAAGCTCCCGGCCGAAGGTGAAATGGGTCGTGCCGGGATTGTTGTAGATGCAGACCGGCAGCTTCGTTGCCTTCGCGACCGCCAGGAAATGCTGATAGGCTTCTTCCTGCGTCAGCGGCGTATAGGAGACCGGCGCCAGCAGAAGAGCATCCGCACCGGCCGCCTCGGCATCCCTGGCAAGATCCACGGCGTGGTCCGTTCTGAGAGCCCCGGCCCCGACGATGAGAGGAATACGGCCGGCGACGCATTGAGCCGCGGCCTTTACGGCGCGCAACCGCTCCTCGCGCGTGAGGTAAGCATAGATCCCGGTGCTGCCGAGAAGCCCGATAGAGGCGACGCCCGCCTCGCACAAGCGTTCAAGAAGGCGGCCGAGGGCGTCGGTATCGACGCGGCCGTCGATGCTCGCAGGCGTTGGCGGAAAGGCCGAAAGGCCGTGAAAGGGCGAAGCCGAGGACATGGCACGATCCTGAAAAAGAATCAGGTTGAGAAGAGCAGACGCGATCCGGCGCCCGCGAAGAACACCGCGAGGCTTGCCTCGATCCAGCGGCGCGCCCTGGCATAGCCGCGCACCATCGGCGCTGTCGAAAACAGCAGGGCATAACCGGCGAATATCGTTATCCCAAGCAGCACGCAGCCACCGAACGCCGTCACCGCCATCTCGGGCGAAGCGCCCGGTTTGAGGCCGAGCGACATTATCGCGACCCAGGCCAGAACCGCTTTGGGGTTTCCGAGATGCATCAGTATCCCACGGCGGTAGAGCCCGCCGAAGTTGGTCGACGGCCGGGTTAGTTCGCGTGCCGGCGCATCCGCGGCAGCGGCCGAGCGAGCCGCTCTCCAGGCGAGCCAGAGAAGGTAAACTCCGCCCGCGATCTTGAGGAATAACAGGGCATGAGCATAGCGTACGAGGAGTGTCGAAATGCCGGTGACGGCAATCAGTCCCCAACATGTCGACATCGTTATCACGCCGGCGGCAAGCGCCAGGGCCGGTCGGCGCCCTTGGCTCATCGCGACGTTCATGATCGCCATGTTGCTCGGTCCCGGGCTTCCGGCTGCGATGATATAGGCGATATAGACGACGAGAAGATCCTGCATGTCCGCTTTCCAGAAGTCGCTGATGCCTTCCTTCTCTTCCAAAATTGGTTCATCATGAAGCGCCATTTTAAAGAATCGTCATGGACCATTTTGCGATGTCGAAGCGGCGGGCCACCATCGAAATTCCGTCTCTCCACGGGATCGACAGAACGGCCCATGTCGGCCGCCGGCTTGCGCAGGCCCTGCGGAACGCCATTGCCCGCGGCGAACTGAGGCCGGGCGAGCGCCTCCCTTCGACGCGTAGCCTTGCCGCCTCTTTGAAGATCGCCCGCGGCACCGTCGTCGAAGCCTTCGACCAGTTGACCGCCGAAGGCTATCTCGAAGCGAGAGTGGGAGCTGGAACACGTGTTGCCGGCGCCCTGACGGACATGGCGCCGGCACTGCCGCCGCCGCCCGTGCCGGTGGCCGCAGAGACGATCGACCTGCCTGCCCCGGCTGCACGGCTGATATCGATCGCCCGTGCGCTGACCCCGCACCCGCCCATTCCCTTCGCCATCGCCGTGCCCTCGTCCGGCGTCGCCCCCGACGACAATTGGCGCCGTCTCGGAAATCGAATGCGCGCGTCAAGACAGGCCGCACCCTCGGGCTACCACGATCCGATGGGTGTGCTCGAACTGCGCATCGCCATCGCCGACCACGTCCGCCGCTCACGGGCCGTTCATTGCGAGCCCGAGCAGGTCATCGTTACGTCAGGCACGCAGCAGGGCCTCTATATGGCTGGCCGGGTTCTTCTGTCGCATGACGACCCGGTATGGGCCGAGGATCCGGCTTATCCCGGCCTGACGGCGGTGCTCGACGATCTTGGCGTGCGGACGCATCGAATCCCAGTCGACGCACAGGGAATGAATGTGGAACGCGGCCTCGAACTATGTCCGGGAGCGCGCGCCGCATTCGTCACCCCTTCGCACCAGTATCCGGTCGGCATGCCACTCAGCATGGCGCGGCGCAACACTCTGATCGCCTGGGCCGACCAGAACCAAGCCTGGATCGTGGAGGACGACTACGACAGCGAACTGCGTTATGCCGGACACCCTTTTCCCTCCATGCAGGGACTGCGTCCGTCGCGCGTCATCTATCTCGGCACCTTCAGCAAAGTGCTCTTTCCGTCGTTGCGGCTCGGTTACGTCATCGCCCCAGCGCCACTCGCAGAAGCCTTCGCCGGCGCACGCGCCATTCTTGACCGGCATTCGCCGATATCAGAACAGCATGTTCTCGCCGCCTATATGAGGGAAGGTCATTTCGAGGCGCATATCAGGCGCATTCGCGGCCTCTATGCCGAACGCCGCGCTGTTCTGCTGGCCGCGCTCGAGGGGGTTCTGCCGGAAGGGTGCCATGTTCAGCCAACCGATCAGGGCATGCACATCCTTCTATGGCTGCCCGAGGAAGCCGACGACGTGCGCCTGGCAGCGAGCGCCCTTTCGGCCGGCCTCGCAGTGCGGGCGATCTCACCTATGTATGGCACGCTGCCGGCACGTCCCGGCCTGATGCTGGGTTTCGGCGGTTTTCCAGCGGCGCAGTTGCAGGCGGCGGTGGGCGAACTCGCTAAACTGCTGCAGGTGCGAGGCGCGTGACCGCACCCGAAGGGTAGGCCCGGGCTTACGCATTATAGGGCCAGCCGCTCCCAGCTCTCGTCCATCTGATTGCGGAACCAGGTCATTTGCCGCTTGGCATATTGCCGTGTCGCCGCAGCCCCCTTCTCCAGCACTTCCTCGCGCGTCATCTCGCCCGTCAGCATCGCCACGATCTGCGACACCCCGATGGCCTTCATGACAGGCGCCTCCAGCGGCAGGCCGAGGGCAAGCAGCGCCCTCACCTCGTCTTCGGCACCCTGCTGCAGCATTTTTTCAAATCGACCATTGATGCGGGCGTGCAGCACCGCCCGGTCCGGCAGAACGACGATCTTTCGGGCATTGTCAGCGTCGATCACCACAGGCCCGGACCGCCCCTGAAAATCGGCGATCGACCGTCCCGTCGCTTTGATCACCTCGAGCGCCCGGACGATGCGCTGCCCGTCCTGGCGGTTGAGACCTCCCGACATGGCAGGATCGATTGCAGCAAGTTCGGCATAGAGCCCCGCCGGCCCCTCCGCAACCAGCCGCGTCCTAAGTTCATCCCGCAGTTCTTCCGGGATCTCCGGCATGTCGGAGAGGCCGCCGGTCAGTGCCTTGAAATAGAGCCCCGTGCCGCCGACGAAGACCGGGAGCTGCCCGGCGGCTTTCAGTGCCGGCAACAGCGCCGAGACATCGCGCAGCCAGGCGCCGGTGGAATAGGCTGCCCCTGCCGGCACGTGGCCGTAAAGATGATGCGGCACGCCTTGCATCTCCTCTTCCGACGGGCGCGCGGTCAGCACCCGCAAGGTGTCGTAGACCTGCATGCTGTCGGCATTGACGACCGCGCCGCCATGGCGCTTGGCCAATTCGACGGCGAGCGCGGACTTGCCGCTGGCGGTCGGCCCGGTTATCAGGATCGCGTTCTCTACGCTCAGAAGGTTTTCCATCATGGCCCTCGTTGCCACGCTTGTTGCCAATCCGTCAAATCCCGTTCTGACCCCTGGTATCGCCGAACAGGCGGCCGAGGCCGTGGAAGCTTCCGGTCTCTACTGGCTGGCCGACGGCATCGCCTGCGACATTGCGCTGCGTGACGGTACGGATGCGCAGGCGGCCGAAGCCAATATCCTCGCCGTCATCGCCGGCGCGCCGATCGACCTTGTCATCCAGGAGCAGGAGACCCGCCGCAAGAAGCTGCTGATCGCCGACATGGATTCGACGATGATCGGCCAGGAATGCATCGACGAACTCGCTGCCGAAGTCGGCCTGAAGGAGAAGGTCGCCGCGATCACGGCCCGCGCCATGAACGGCGAGATCGCCTTCGAGCCTGCTTTGCGTGAACGTGTCGCTCTGCTGAAAGGCCTGCCGATATCGGTCGTCGACGAGGTCATCGCCCGGCGTATCACGCTCACCCCGGGCGGCCCGGAACTGATCGCCACCATGAAGTCGAAGGGCCATTACACCGCCCTCGTCTCCGGCGGCTTCACCGTCTTCACAGGTCCCATCGCCGCCACGCTCGGCTTCGATGAGAACCGCGCCAACACCTTGCTCGAGGATGGCGGCATCCTCTCTGGCTTCGTCGCCGAACCGATCCTCGGCAAGCAGGCGAAAGTCGATGCGCTCAACGAAATATCGGTACGTCTCGGCATCTCGCCAAACGAGGCGATCGCCGTCGGCGATGGCGCCAACGATCTGGGCATGCTGCAACTCGCCGGCTCCGGCGTCGCCCTCCACGCCAAACCCACGGTCGCCGCCCAGGCACAGATGCGCATTAACCACGCTGACCTGACGGCGCTGCTCTATATCCAGGGCTATCGGAAAACGGATTTTCTGACGGGTTAACGCCGACCCGCCCCCCTTCACCCGTGTGCCGTGGCCGCCCCCTCTGCCCTGCCGGGCATCTCCCCCACAGGTGCGGAGATCGGCTGAGCACATCGGCTTCCCCAAACAATTGCGGTCCAGCACGGTGAAACGGTAGATAGGCAAGAAGGCGCAGGCCATATCCAATCTCCCCTGTGGGAGATTCACGGTAGCGCAGAGGAGGGCCTCCCGGCACGCCTTCTCCCTCATTCCAGTGCTCGTTACAGAAATGAGGGAGAAGGAGAGCGCGGCGGCAAAACCATCACAGCCAGAGCTCCCCTTACTCCATCGGCACCGCCACGAACCGCAGATCGCCGTTGGCCGATGCGATCATCAGTTGGGCGTTGCGGCGGCCCTCCTGTTTCAGCGATTTCACCTTGGCGGCGACCGCATCCGGCGACTTCATGAATTCCTGCGCCACCTCGACAATCACGTCCCCTGGCTTCAGCCCCTTTTCGGCCGACGCGGAGCCGGGCGCCACCTCAGTCACGACGACGCCGTCGACGCTCTCGGCAATGCCGAAAGCCTTGCGTGTCTCGGGGCTCAACAGCGACAGCGACAATCCGAGCACATTCTTGGGCGTTGCATCCGGCGATACCTGGCCCTGGTCCGGCGCCGGCGCGCCCGGTACGGGCGGGGCCTGATCGCCGGTATCAGGCTGGTCCATGTCGTCGTTCTCGTCGGGATCAGGGGTGATCACCCCATCATCCTGCGAGCCATCGGGCGCCGCGCCACCGGCTGCAGCCTGATCGCTGTCCTCGAGGCGGCCAAGCTTCACCTTGACGCTCTGCTCCTTGCCGTCGCGCAGCACCACGACGTCGACCTCTTTACCGACCGTGCTTTCCGCCACGACACGCGGCAGATCGCGCATTTCATTGACCGTCTTGCCGTCGAATTTCAAAATCACGTCGCCCGCCTTGATGGAGCCGTCATCGACGGGGCCGCCCTTGATGACGCCGGCGACCAGCGCACCCTTGGCCGTGTCGAGCCCGAGGCTGTCGGCAATATCATCGGTCACCGGCTGGATGCGCACGCCGAGCCAGCCGCGCCGTGTCTCACCATACTCGCGCAACTGCTCGACAACGCCAGAAGCCAGTTCGGACGGCACGGAGAAGCCGATGCCGATCGAGCCGCCGCTCGGCGAGATGATCGCCGTGTTGATGCCAATCACCTCGCCCTTCATGTTGAAGAGCGGGCCGCCGGAATTGCCCTTGTTGATCGCCGCATCCGTCTGGATGAAATTGTCGTAGGGGCCGGCATTGATGTTGCGGCCGCGCCCGGAAATGATGCCGACCGTCACCGAGCCGCCGAAGCCGAACGGATTGCCGATCGCCATGACCCAGTCGCCAATGCGCATCGTGCTGGAATCACCGAATTTTACCGATTTCAGCGGTGTCCTCGGCTCGACCTTCAGCACCGAAAGATCGGTCTTCGTATCCGTGCCGATCAGTTTCGCCTTGAGCTTCGAACCATTGGCGAAATTGACCTCGATGTCATCGGCGCCCTCGATCACGTGATTGTTGGTGACAATATAGCCGGTCGGGTCAATGACGAAGCCGGAGCCGAGCGAGCTGACATTATGGTTGGGGCCTTTGCCGCCCTGCTGCTTATTGAAGAAGTCGTTGAAGAATTCCTGGAATGGCGATCCGTCGGGCGCACGCGGCGCCGGGCCGACGCCCTCGTCGTCCTTCACATTCTGCGAGGTCGAGATATTGACCACAGCGTCCAGCAGCCCTTCGGCGAGATCGGCGACGGAAGCCGGACCGTTGTTCGGCACGACGCCCTGAAGCGGTGGGGTCTGCTGCGGTGCCGCGGGCGCGAGTGGCGCAGCCGGAACAGGCGCGGCCACGCCGGGTGCTGTGACTTCAGGCGCGGTTTGCGCAATAGCAACCTCGCTCATGCCTGCTTGCGCCAGGATGGCGCCGCCGGCCAGAAGCGCGAGCGTTCGTCTGAAGGGCGAGCGATTCCTGGGGGCCATCAAGCTTCCTCATAAGCGGTAAATGCGCAATTGAGCACCAGCATAAGGCGGAATGATGGAGGGTGAAATCACCTTTTCGCGAAATCCCCGTGCAATATGACGTGCCCTCGCAAAAGCCAGATTATCTCAATCATTCCATGAAAAAAGGGCCGGCGCTCGGGCCGGCCCTTCCGAATTTTCGGGGATGGATACGGCATCCCCTGCCGTCAGTTCGCCGGCTGGGCGGGTGCAGCCGGAGCAGTCGCGCCGGGCACCGCCGGAGCGGGCGCGGCAGCGTTTGCCGGCGGCTGCGGGACCCCGGCGGCATTGTCGAAATAGCGGAAGAATTCCGAATTCGGCGACAGCACCAGCGTCGTGTCCTGCGATGAAAGCGCAGAGGAATAGGCCGCCATCGAACGATAGAATTCGAAGAAGGCGGGATTCCTGGAAAAGGCGTCGGCGAACACGCGGTTGCGTTCGGCATCGCCCTGACCGCGCAGGATTTCCGCATCGCGCTGGGCATCCGCGGTAATCTCCACCACCTGGCGATCGGCAACCGCCCGGCGGCGCAAGCCGTCTTCGGTGCCCTGGGCGCGCAAGAGTTCGGCTTCGGCCAGACGCTCGGAGCGCATGCGGTTATAGGTGTTCGGCGCAACATCGGCCGTCAGGTCGGTGCGGCGGATGCGCACGTCCTCGATGTTGAGCCCGAGAAGCTCGGCATCCGGACGCAGATCGTCGCGCACTTCGAGCATCATCGACACGCGCTCGTCGGAAAGTGCGGCATCGAACTCCCGCAGACCGTAGACGCGGCGCAACGCCGAATCGAGGCGGGTGCGCAGCCGCGCTTCGGCCGCATCGCGATCGCCCGAAACAGTTTCGCGGAAGCGGCGGGCATCGTTGATTGAGTAGATCACGAAGGCGTCGACATCGAAGGTCGCGCCGCCCTTGACCTGCACCTGGATATTGTCGAGGTCGAGACGCAGCTTCTGCTTTTCGACGAGCTGGACGCGATCGGCATCCATGAAGCTGAACGGCAGCTTGAAATAGATGCCGGGCTCGGTCCTGACCGACTGGATTTCGCCGAAACGAACGACGATCGCCTGCTCACGGGCATTGACCACGTAAACCGAGGAATAAAGCCCGATCAGCACGACTGCGAGGATGACGAGAATGACGGGAAGCCTGTTCGAAGTCATGGCTCAACCTCCCTGCTGCGAAGGCTTGGAGATCTCGTTGAGCGGCAGATAGGGCACGACGCCCTGCTTCTCGTCGATGATGACCTTCTTGGAATTCTTCAGCACCTGTTCCATCGTTTCCAGGAACAGCCGCTTGCGAGTAACGTCGGGCGCCTTCGAATATTGTTCGTCGATGGCGATGAAGCGCTGCGCCTCACCCTCGGCTTCCTTGACGACTCGGTCCTTGTAGGCGGCTGCAGCTTCGCGGATGCGGGCGCCGTCACCGCGTGCCTGACCGAGTTTCTGGTTGGCATACTGGTTGGCTTCCTCCACCAGGCGCTGCTTGTCCTGGTCGGCGCGCTGCACTTCCTGGAAGGCGTCGGCCACTTCACGCGGCGGCGCCACGTCCTCAATCGTCACCTTGTTGACGGAAATACCGGAATTGTAGCGCGACATCGTATCCTGGATGATGTTGGCGACTTCGCTGGCGATCTCCAGGCGCCGGTCGCGGAACGCGTCCTGCGCCGGACGGCGGCCGACCACTTCGCGCATCGCGCTTTCGGAAACCTGCTGCAGCGTCTGCGCCGGGCTTTCGACGTTGAAGAGATAGGCGCGCGCGTCGCTGATCTGATAGAGCACGTTGAAGCGGACGTTGAGGATGTTCTGGTCGCCCGACAGCATCAGCCCGCCGGCCGTATTGCTGCTGCCCTGCGTGCCGCCGACATTCAGCAGCTGCTCGGTGACCTTGACGATCTCGACCGTATCCATCGGCCAGAAATGGAAATGCAGACCCGGCATCGATACCGTTTCCCGCGGCTTGCCGAAGCGCAGCTCGACGCCGCGTTCGTCCGGCTGGACGGTGTAGACGCACTGGATCAGCCAGAAGACGGCGACGATCGCCAAAACGATCACCGCCACGCCGCCGTTGAAACCGCCGGGAACGATATTGCGCAGCTGGTCCTGGCCGCGCCGGATAATGTCTTCCAGATCGGGCGGTCCGCCCTTGCCGCCACGCGGACGGTTCGGCCCCTGGCCCCATGGTCCCTGATTATTACCGCCGCCGCCCCAAGGGCCGCCGCCGCCATTCTGATTGCTCCAGGGCATCAAAACCTCGTTGTTCGTTAAGTCTTCCCCGCATCCGGGACCGTGGGGGCTGACCGGCCGATGCGTTGGTGACCGTTATAAGTATCGCCGCACCGGCTTTCAACGCAGCGTGAGAAACTTGGTCAATTTAATTGGAAAATAGTTCGTTTTCAGGCGTGACGGCGTTCATACACGACGTAGCGAGTGGGATAGCTGTCCCTTTCGCCGGCCGGCACCGCGATCGTCTCCGTCGCCTGCCAGAGATCGGGATCGATCGCCGGAAACGACGCGTCGCCGTCGAGATCGGCCTCGACATGGGTGATGCACATTCGGTCCGCAAGATTGATCGCCTGCGCGTAGATCTGGCCGCCGCCGATGATGCAGATCTCGCCGGCGCCCGTTTGGCGCGCCAGCCTTCCAGCCGCGTTCATTGCCTCGGACAGTGAATGCGCCATACTGACGTCGGGATGATAGATCGCCGCTTGCCGCGAGATCACCACGTTCGGCCGTCCCGGCAGCGGTTTGCCGATCGAATCATAGGTCTTGCGGCCCATCACCACAGGCTTGCCCAGCGTCAGCGCCTTGAAGCGCTTGAGATCGCTCGACAGGCGCCACGGCATGTCACCGTCGCGGCCGATTGTGCCGTTGCGGGCAACGGCGGCGATGATGGTCCTGCGAATGTCGGCCATGAAATGTCCTGGATCAGACGGCGATCGGCGCCTTGATGCTGGCATCGGCTTCATAGCCGATCAGCTCGAAATCATCGAAGGTGAAGCCGAAAATGTCCTTCACTTCAGGATTGATCCGCATGGAGGGCAGCGGCTTCGGCCGGCGCGTCAACTGCAGCTTCGCCTGGTCGAAATGATTGTGATAGAGATGCGCGTCGCCAAGCGTGTGGACGAAATCGCCCCCTTTCAGCCCCGTCACCTGAGCCACCATCATCGTCAGAAGCGCATAAGAAGCGACATTGAAGGGCACGCCGAGAAAAATGTCGGCAGAGCGCTGGTAAAGCTGGCAGGAGAGCCTGCCGTCGGCAACATAGAACTGGAACAAGCAATGACAGGGCGGCAGCGCCATGTTATCCACTTCGGCCGGATTCCAGGCCGAGACGATGTGGCGGCGCGAATTCGGATTGTTGATGACGCCTTTGACCAGATTGGCGATCTGGTCGATATGGCCGCCGTCCGGTGCCGGCCAGGAGCGCCATTGGGCGCCATAGACCGGCCCGAGGTCGCCGTTCTCATCGGCCCACTCATCCCAGATCGAGACGCCGTTCTCCCTGAGGTAGCGGATATTCGTTTCGCCCTTCAGGAACCACAAAAGCTCGTGGATAATCGAGCGCAGATGCAGCTTCTTCGTGGTCAGCACGGGAAAGCCTTCTTCCAGGTCGAAGCGCATCTGATAGCCGAAAACCGAGCGGGTACCGGTGCCGGTGCGGTCGCCCCGGTCGGAGCCCTTTTCCATCACATGCTTCAGAAGATCGAGATATTGCTGCATGGCGCGCTGATTCCGTTTTCCCCAATTTAAGCCTTCGCCTTCAGGAAACCAATCGCCGGCGGGCATTTTCCCGTTCTTTCTGCCGCCGGAGATAAAGCTTTTGTGACGTTTGCCCTTTCCTTGGGCAAAGGAAATCACTATATGAACCCTGCCGGCTTTCGGGCCGGCTATGGCAATAAATGAGCGGTGTAATAAACCTATTGGACCCGGGGGCGGTACCCGGCGCCTCCACCAAAAACCGGCGGCATCGAAGGCCGGCTTTTGATGGGGGCGAAATAGGATCGACAAGGGTGTAAAGATCGACTTTTTGCTCGGCATTGTACCGCCGTTATCGGGCTAAAATTGTAGTTGCAAACGACAACTATGCGGAAGCTCGTCTCGCTGCTTAATCGCGGTGTGACACTTCAATCAAAGTCCTAGTGGTTCGCACCTCTAGGCGGGGTCCGAAGGCACCTGGCAACAGAAGCCTTCACCTTCTCCCTGCTGACGAAATCATGTATGCTGCGAAAAAACGTGACTCGGCTCCGGTCTTTCCCAAGGCGCCCGGACGTGGCATATAACCTTGTGAAAAGACTTCCGAACCGACGAAAGACAGGAAAAGCATGGGGCAGGATCATATCCGCTACGACATTCTGGCGCAGGATGCACTTCGCGGCGTCATCCGCAAGGTTTTGGCGGAAGTCGCAACGACGGGCCGTCTGCCTGGCGACCATCACTTCTTCATCACCTTCCTGACGGGTGCGGCCGGTGTGCGCATTTCCCAGCATCTGAAGTCGAAATATCCCGAACAGATGACCATTGTCATCCAGCACCAGTTCTGGGACCTGAAGATCACCGAGACGCATTTCGAAATCGGCCTTTCCTTCTCCGACGTCCCGGAAAAGCTGGTCATCCCGTTCAATGCGATCCGCGGCTTCTACGATCCCTCCGTCAATTTCGAACTCGAATTCGACGTGCCGCTCGCCGATGGCGAGGAACTGCCGTCCGGCGAGATCACCGCCTATCCGGTCGATGCGGCAGGAAAGCCTGACGAAACCGCCGGCACGAAACCGGCCGACGGCGAAGAGAAGAAACCCGGTTCCGTCGTCTCGCTGGACTCCTTCCGCAAGAAGCAGTGATTTCAAAGGGAGGTTCAGCCTCCCTTTTTCATGGGGATTCAGCCACACGCATGAGTGCCGAAATCATCAATCTGCGCCAGTTCCGCAAGAAGCAGCTTCGCTCCGAAAAGGAGAAGCAGGCCGAGCAGAACCGTATTTCCTTCGGACGCACTAAGGCCGAGAAGCAGCTGACGCGCAGCCTGAACGAGAAGGCCGACAAAGCCCACCGCGACGGCCGGATCGAGACGGATGACGACGGCGCATGAGGCTGCACGCGAGCTTGAAGTGCCGGAATGGATTCTGCGTTCAGCCACTTGCGCAATTTTCCTGAATCGATCCTCAAACCTGATTGGGCTGTGAATCGTCGGTCATGATCCGCAAGCACTCGGCGACACTGCACGGCCACCGCACCAGCTTTTCACTGGAAGATGAATTCTGGGCCGAACTTAAGACGATCGCCGCAAGCCGTTCGCTATCGCTTGCCGCGCTGATTTCCGAAATCGACGACCACCGCCCGCCGGACAGCAACCTGTCCTCGGCGCTGCGCCTCTACGTGCTTTCCTGGGCGAAGGCCGGTGGTGGCTGCCAGCCGTGACGCCACAACTGCCCGTCAAAGTCTGCGGCGGTTTCCGATAGACCCACGCATCTTCCAAGCGCCTTCATTGCGCCTGAATGCCCGGCAGCTGATCGAAATTGAGCGGACCGGGCTGCTCCTGCCCGCTGCGCCGCGCCGCTTCCGCAGCCGCCCTCGCCTGCGCATCGGCCTTGTCCCTGGCTTCCGCCGCGCGTGCGGCCTCCGCCTCGGCGGCCGCCTTCCGCGCCGCCACTGCCTGTGCCAGCGCGCGCAGCCGCTGTTCCTCCGCCTGCCGCTGTCGCTCGATCTCGGCGGCCCTGACGCGCTCGGCGGCGTTGAAGCGATAGAGCGCGACCTCGCGACGCAGCCGCTGCTTTTCGAGCACGATCGCCTGCAGCCTTTCGACGCGCCGCCGTTCGCGCTCGAAGGCGCGCAGCGAGAGGTAGCTGGTGATATCGGTCACATCCATCGTCTTGCCGGGCGACGGCAGCATGCCGGAGAAATTGAGCCTCAGCGCCGGTTCGGCGCCGGGAAGCACCTCCGTCCCCGGATTGAGACTGATGCCGACCGTCGCGCTGATCCGCTCCTCCGGCAACGCGATCTGTGCATCGGCGGTGACGCGGGCCAGATCATTGGCGACGGTGACATTCTGCACCCTCAGCGTCCCGTCGGTAATGTTGAAGGGAACTCCGAGCGGCGGCAGCTTCGCTTCGCCGTTGTTGAGCAGCGTCTCGACGATCGGATGCACCTTGCCGGCATTGATCTGTTCCTGCATCGTGTCGGTCGCGGCAAGCAGCGGCGGAAGCATGGCAAGGTTCAACCCGCGTATGCTGGTATCGCCGAGCCTCAGCTCCCCCGAACCGTTGAGCGAGCTGGCGATCTCACCGATCGTCTTGCCCGACGCGTCCATTGACAGCGACAGGCCGAATTTGCCATTGGCGATCGGCGCACCGTCACGCAGCCAGACGACGCCGCCAAGATCGGAATCGGCAAGCGCAAGCTTCGTCTGCAAGAAGCCGGTGCCGTCGGCATTGGTGAAGAGCAGGTTGCCGGAGAGCTTGCCGCCGTCCCAGTTGCCGGCCATGTCGTTGAGCTGCAGTTCGTCGCCCTTATAGACGACGTTGCTGGTAAAATCGGACACCGCCGTTCCCGGCAGGCCGGGCCAGAATTCCTTGGCTGAAAGCTTCACCTTGACGTCGAGATCCTTGAAGACGGGCAAGCCAAGCGGGGCCTTCGTCAGCGCGCCATTGGCGGGATCGACGATCTGGCCGAACACGGCCTCGCCAAGCCAGCCAGCGTCGGCTTTGGAGAGGGTCAGCGCGCCGCTCGCCGTCGTCTTGGCGGCCTTCCGGTCGAAGCTCAGCGCCCCGGAAAATTCGTTGTCGGCCGCATGCCCCTTGATATCGGATAAGGCGATCTTGTCGCTGTCGACGGCGGCATTGACCTGCAGGCCGAACGGCAGTCCCGTTCCGGTCTGCGGCAGGGCGATGCCGTTCATGATGAGATAGGGGTCGATATCGGCGCTATCGAGCGAAAGCGCGATCTGACCATTCATGAAACTCTCCGGCCGGACATCGACCTTGCCGTTGGCGGTAAATGAAGTCCGGTCGGTGGCAAACGTCAGCGCCGCATCGGCGGGATCATTGCCCGACGCCTTTACCTTGAGCGTCAGGCGGCCGTTGGCGCCGACATCGACCGGCAGCGGGTCGAGCCCGGCCTGGCCGAAGAGGATCGACGGCACGGCGTTTTCGAGCGTCGCCTCGAGGCTCGTCGTGCCGTTGCCGGTCAGCGCCAACAGATCTGACATGCGATAGTCGAGATTGACACGGCTGCCGTTCGCCACGCCGGCCAGCGTCACCGTCAGCGCATTGCCTTCGTCGCCGCCGAGCGTCAGCGCCCCGCGCAATGCCGTATTGCCGTACCAGCCGGCATTACGCACCAGCCGGTCGAGCACCGGGTGGTGCGGCAGGTGCTCGCGCAGCATGGTGAAGAAGCCGCCGGGATCGGCCGATTTGAAGGTGATCTCACCCGCGCCCTTGTAATCGAGCAGCGAGCCTTCCGCCCGGCCCGTCGCCGTCAGCTCGGCGCCCGCGAGGTTCTTGACCGCCAGCCGGTCGACCGCAAGCGCCCCGTCAGCGATCGTGAAGGTGGTCTCGACATTCTCGGCGCTGACGCCGAAGGCGGTGAACTTGTCGGCCTTGAGCTGGGCGGCGATCTTGTGATCGAGGACATTGTCGCCGGTATCCTGCCCGGTCGCGAGCCCGGCCAGCGCCTGCAGTGCGTCAAGATCGAGCGTGTCGCCGTTCAGCGCCACCGACAGGGTCGGCGTCTGGCCGGAAACCGCCTGCCGCTCCAGCCGGCCTTTCAGAGTCGCCGATCCCATGGCGATTTCGAGGTTTTCGAAACGCTGCAATTCATGAGTGAGGCTGACATTGGCGGAAAAACCCGCCTGCCGCAATTGCCGGATGGCCGGGTCGACCGAGCCGGCAAGCCAGGAGGCAAGCCCCGTCGGCTGATTCGAGGCCACTACGATCTGGCCGTTGAACGAGGGCTCGCCCTGAAGCAGGAGCTTGCCCTTCCCTTCCACCTGGGTGCGTCCCGGCAAAGTGCCTATGGCGCTGTCGATCATCCAGCCGGTACCGGCCGGCTCCAGCTCCAGTTGCACATCGCGCAATGTCGTGTCGCCGGCGACGATCGCCGGCAGCTTGACGCTTGCCTTGCCCGGCACCTGCGGGATGGGTACCTGCGCGACAATATCGATCAGCGAATTCAACCGCTGCCGCGCCGAAACCGCGGGATCCCGCGTCGTCTTGCCGGCCGCGCCTTCATTGCCGATGCGGTTGACGTCGATCTGCTGCCCGTCGGCCGTCAGCAGGAATTCCGGCGCGTTGCCGGTGTCCAGCGTCGCCTCGCCTGTTACGACATAGGGATCGTCCGTAGGGCCGATCTCCATCCGGTATTCGGGAATGCGGATGCGTTCGTTGGTAAGTTCGAAGCGACCCTTGACCCGCGGCGGCTGCTCATTCTTGTTCGCCGATTTGGCGCTGTTGCGGTTTTCGATCGCTGCCGAGAGCTGGCCCTGGTAATTCGGCTTGCGGTCGACGAGCTTCAGCTCGCCATCGAGATCGATGCTGACCGGCTGCTTATCCGGGGAAAGTTTCGTGCGCATGTGCAGCACGCCCTTCTCGTCCGGCTGGCTGCTCGAGATCGAGAAATTCCCGTGTTCGCCATCGAGCGTCGCATCGCCCTCGATGCGCCAAGGGCCGGCGAGCGACTTGGCGGACATCTCCGCATTCAGGCCGGTGATGCGGCGGCCCCGTCCCGACTGGTCGTCGATGAACTCGACCTCGCCGCCGCTGACATGCACATTTTCGAGAACGACCGTCTTTGCCGGAATTTCGGCGCGGCTGCCGCGCATCCAGTCGAGTGTGCCGTCCTTGAGCAATCTCAGACGGACCTTCGGATTGACGACCCGCATATCGAAGATCAGCGCCTCACCCGACAGGAAAGGCGCGAGCTCCGCATCCATAGAAAATTGCTCGACCCTGACGATCGGCGTGCCGTCTGCTTCCTGGCCGACGCGCACGTCATGCAGCGTGACCGACGGAAACGGCAACAAGCGGGCATCCACCGTACCGTGGACGGTGACTTTCTTGCCGATGATGCGGCTTGCCTGATCCTCGAAGTTCTTGCGGAAATCCGTCCAGTCGATGAACAGCGGCGCAAGCAGCGCCACAAACAGCACTACGACGATCACTCCCCCCAGAAAGACGAGGAACCGGCCTACCAATGCAAGGATTCTCCATTCGGGATTCTATTGCCGACACTAGCGCTATTCATGCCGGGGGCAAGGCCCAAGTTCATGAGAATGTTCCGTTTTCAGCCGTGATGGAAAATCTTGCCGGGATTGAAGATGCCGTCCGGATCGAGCGCCTGCTTCACCTGTCGCATCAGATCCACCGTTCCCCCAAGCTCCTGCTCCAGAAACGCCATCTTCCCCTGCCCGATCCCATGTTCGCCGGTGCACGTGCCGTCCATGTCGAGCGCTCGCCGGTTGAGGCGTTGCACGAAGCTTTCGGCAACGGCGATGTCTTCGGCGCTCTTGTCGTCGAACAGCAGCAGCACATGGAAGTTTCCATCACCGGCGTGGCCGACGATCGGACCGAGCAGTCCATGCGCCTCGATATCCGCCTGCGTTTGCGAAACGCAATCGGCAAGCCGGGATATCGGAACACAAACATCGGTCGAAAGTGCGGCAAGCCCTGGAGCCAAGGCCCTTGCGGACCAATAGGCGTCGTGACGCGCTTTCCAGAGCTTGGTGCGCTCCTCGGCATTGACGGTCCACAGGAATTCGCCGCCGCCGCATTCGGCGGCGATCTCTCCGAAGGCTGCCGATTGCAGCGGCACCGTTTCGTCGGTGCCGTGGAATTCGAGAAAGAGCGTTGGGCTTTCGGCATAGGAAAGTCCGGAATAGGCGTTGCATGCCCGCATCTGCACGGCATCGAGCAGTTCGATCCGCGCCACCGGGATGCCCATCTGGATCGTCATGATGACGGCATCGCAGGCCGCTTTGATGCTCGGAAAGGCGCAGACGCCCCCGGCAATCTTCTGCGGGATCGCCTGCAGACGCAGCGTCACCGAGGTCAAAATACCGAGCGTGCCCTCGGCGCCGACAAAGAGCCGCGTCAGGTCGTAGCCGGCCGAAGATTTGCGGGCACGCCGGGCGGTGCGGATTTCCTCGCCATTGGCGGTGACCGCTGTGACGGCGAGCACATTGTCCTTCATCGTCCCGTAACGCACGGCATTGGTGCCTGAGGCCCGCGTCGAGGCCATGCCGCCGATCGAAGCATTGGCACCGGGATCGATCGGGAAGAACAGCCCGGTATCGCGCAGGTATATGTTGAGCGCCTCCCGGGTGATCCCGGGCTCGACCGTGCAGTCGAGATCCTCGGGATTGACTTCGAGCACCCGGTTCATGCGGCTGAAATCGATGGAGATACCGCCATTGGCGGCATTGACCTGCCCCTCCAGCGAGGAGCCGGTGCCGAAACCGATGACCGGCACCCTGTGGGCCGCGCAGACCCTGACCGCCGTCTTCACGTCCTCGGCGCTCTCGGCAAAGAGCACGCCGTCTGGCAGCTGCGGCGGGATATAGGTCGTCGTATGGGCGTGCTGTTCGCGGAAGGATTGGCCGGTCTGGAAGCGCTCGCCGAAGCTCTGCTTGAGAATGCCGAGCGCAGCGGCAATGCCCGCCTCGTTGCGTATGCCGGCCTTAGCGTCCTTCAGCGCCATCTCTTTGATCTCCCTGCCATTCCAAGAAACCACGTCGTGCCTCGTGGGACCAGGCAGGGTATGCGGCAAGTCAAAGCGGCTGTCCAGTTAAGAATGGGAGAAGATATCATTCCCCTTTTGTCACAGGACGGTCCGCTTTGCCCGACACCTCAGACGATCGGCGGATTGAGCCGGGCGAAGCCCTCCTGCCGTCGATAAGGGAAATAGGGATAGGGCGCCGTCGCGGCGCTGACGGCGTCGAGCCTTTCGATCTGCTCCTTCGACAGGCTCCAGCCGACGGAACCGAGGTTCTGCCTGAGTTGCTCTTCGTTGCGAGCACCGATGATGACGCTCGACACCGTCGGCCGGCCGAGCAGCCAGTTGATGGCGATCTGCGGCACGGTCTTGCCGGTCTCCGTTGCGACGGCGTCCAGCACCTCGACGATATCGTAGAGCTTCTCGTCATCGACGGGCGGACCGTATTGCGCCGTCTCATGCAGGCGGCTTGCCGCGGGCAGCGGCTCACCGCGGCGGATCTTGCCGGTCAGCCGCCCCCAGGCGAGCGGACTCCAGACGAGAGCGCCGACGCCCTGGTCGGCGCCGAGCGGCATCAGCTCCCATTCGTAATCGCGCCCCGCCAGCGAATAATAGACCTGGTGGGCGACATAACGCGGATGACTATGGCGCTCGGCGACCGCCAGCGATTTCATCAGCTCCCAGCCGGCAAAATTGGAAGCGCCGATATAGCGGATCTTGCCGGAGGCGATGAGCCCGTCGAGCGCCGCCAGCACCTCCTCGACCGGCGTCGAGGCGTCGAAGGCGTGAAGCTGCAAAAGGTCGATATAGTCGGTCCCCAGGCGGCGCAGCGCCTCCTCGGTTGCGCGGATCAGCCGCGCCCGCGACGTTCCCCAGTCCTGCGGTCCCTCGCCCGTCGGCAACGCCGTCTTCGTCGAGATCAGCACGGCATCGCGCCGGCCGCGGATCGCGCGACCGAGCACTTCCTCGGAGGCGCCGGCCGAATAGACGTCCGCCGTGTCGAAAAGATTGACGCCGGCTTCGAGACAGATGTCGACGAGCCGTCGCGCCTGCTCGGCATCGGTATTGCCCCATGCACCAAACAGCGGCCCCTTGCCGCCGAAAGTGCCGGCGCCGAAGCTCAAGACCGGCACCCTGAGGCCGGATGCACCGAGATTTCTATATTCCATGGCTCTGTCTCCTTGTTTCTCCTGAGATAGACCCGCCCTCTGCGGTGATATAGATTGCCTTTAAGCAAAGCATCTGTGATTTGAATTCATCATGGCCCGTCAGGACATCAACCGCTCCCGCGAGATGGAAGTCTTCGTCAGCGTCGTCGAGCGCGGCGGCTTTTCCGCGGCCGCCACGGCGCGGCGCATGACGCCGTCCGCCGTCAGCAAGCTCGTCGCCCGGTTGGAGGCGCGCCTCGGCGTCCGCCTTGTCAACCGCTCCACCCGCAGGCTGCAGCTGACGCCGGAGGGCTGCGCCTTCTACGAGCGCAGCATCGCCATCCTCGCCGATATCGCCGAGGCCGAACGCCAGGCCTCATCCGGCGAGGAAGCGGCAGGCCGCATCCGCATCAACACCAGCGGCTCCTTCGGCAATCATGTGTTGGCGCCGCTCGTGCCCGCCTTCATGGCGCTTCATCCCGCCGTGACGGTGGATATTGCCCATACCGACAGGATCGTCGATCTGATGGAAGAGCGCGCCGATGTCGCGATCCGCGCTGGGCCCTTGAAGAGTTCCAGCCTGATCGCCCGCAAGCTCGGCGCCATCGGCAAGCTTATCGTTGCCTCGCCTGATTACCTCAGCCGTCATGGCGAACCGCGCTCGGTCGCCGATCTCCGTCGCCATTGCCGCATCGGCTTTTCTTATGCCCGCGCCATCGAGGGCTGGCCGATGCGCGAGAGCGGCGAGACGGTGACGATCCCGATTGCATCAGGCATTCAGGTCGCAGACGGCGAAGCCATGCGACATCTCGCTCTATCCGGCGCCGGCCTTGCCCGGCTGGCCGCCTTCACTGTGCGCGCCGATATCGAGGCAGGTCGCCTGGTACCGGTGCTCGAAGAGGCGAACCCCGGCGATATCGAGGAGTTCTACGCCCTTTATATCGGCCAGGGCGGCCCACTGCCGGCGCGGGTCCGCGCCCTCCTCGATTTCCTCGCCGCCCATGTGCGCCTCTGAGGCACCGGACAAGAGAGGCCCATGAAAACAGCGACTTAAGCCAATCACTTGAATCAAATTCCATCCCAGGGCACCGAGAGCCAGATTTCGCAATTGACCGCCTCGGAAGCCCGCCTCTATACCGGACCTGCGCCAGCCGGCCGTTGCCGCCGGCCTCTCTTCGTCACGCCGGAGCTTCCTCTCACATTCAGCCTCAGAGCTTGGCGCCGGCCAGGAAAGATACGGGACCCATGCCATTCAGCCGCCTGCTGGGCGATGCCGGCCTGCCGAAATGGGCGCTGCTGCTGGCGCTCTCGACCGCCTTCACCCTCTTCCTCGAACTCTTCGATCTGCCCGCCTCGCTGCTGATCGGACCGATGGTCGCCGCCATCGTGCTGGCGCTGACCGTCGGCAAGGGAAAGCTTCGCGTGCCGGTCTGGCCGCTGCAACTCGGCCAGGTCCTCGTCGGCCTGATGATGGCGCGCACCATCACTCCCGACATTCTCGGCACCATGGCGAAGGATGCGCCGCTGTTCCTGCTGTTCATCTTCTCGGTTATTGCCATTGCCACTGGCCTCGGGTGGCTGTTGACACGCTGGCAGGTACTGCCTGGAACGACCGCCGTCTGGGGTTCCTCGCCGGGCGGCGCTTCGGCCATGGTCATCATGTCGGAAGCCTATGGCGCCGATGCCCGGCTCGTTGCCTTCATGCAATATCTGCGCGTCGTCTTCGTCGCCGTCGGCGCCTCGATGATCTCGCGCCTTTGGGTGGCCGCTGACGGCGTCGAACCGCCGCCGCTGGTCCTCTTTCCCGTCGTCGATTGGCCGGCCTTTGCCGTGACGATCGCCTTTGCCGCCATCTCCGCCTATGGCGTCCAGTGCCTGCGCATCCAAGGCGGGACGATCATCGTGCCGCTCTTTCTCGGGGCTTTCCTGCAGGGCATGGGCCTGATGAGGATCGAACTGCCGATGTGGCTGCTCGCCCTCGCCTATGCGCTTGTCGGCTGGAGCATCGGCTTGCGCTTCACCCGCTCGATCCTTTCGCATGTGGCGCGCGCCCTGCCGAGGGTATCGGCCTGCATCGTGCTGCTGATGGCGCTCTGCGGCTGCATGGCCGCTGCGCTCCATGTCTTCGCTGGCATCGATCCGCTGACGGCCTATCTCGCCACCAGCCCGGGCGGCGCCGATTCCGTTGCCATCATCGCCGCCTCCAGCGATGTCGACGTGCCCTTCGTGATGGCGATGCAGACCGGACGCTTCCTTGTCATCCTGCTGGTCGGCCCGACGCTCGCCCGCTTCATCGCCCGGCGTTCCGGGCTTGCCGAAAGTCCAGCCTGATGCAGAGCGGCCCAACAATCCGGACCTCAAGTCCCGTCTTCTCTAGGCCCGATGCGGACTTCAGACGACTGCAGAACCCCGTCGCTTGCGGACCGGTTTTGCGGCAAGAAATTCCTCTCACTTTTTGATCCTGAGAGGTCAGTCGTTGAACTTGGGATTTCCGCAGCAACAGAACGCTGTCTCGAAATAGCTTGCGAATCACATAAGTCTATGCTTATGTTTTCGCATGATCGAAAATGACTTCTTCCGAGCTTTGGCAGACCCGACCCGCCGTGCGATCTTTGAGAAACTGGCGGCAGGGAGCATGAACGCCAGCGCCTTGCGCGAGGGCATGGAGATTAGCCAGCCGGCGATGTCGCAACACCTCGCAGTTCTGCGCAGTGCAAAGCTGGTGAGGGAAGAACGACAGGGGCGTTTCGTGAATTACGAAGTCGATCCCGATGGGTTGGCTCTCATCGCCCAGTGGCTCGCAAAATACCGCGCCTATTGGCCGGAGCGTATCACAGCACTCAAAGTCTTGCTGAAGGACATGGATCAATGAACCAAGGGAAGACCAAGGAGCAGGATAGCGGCGTCGAGTTGGAGTTTGACTTAGGCGATCCGCCGCAAAAGGTCTGGCGTGCTGTCACCATTCCCGAGCTTCGGGAAAGGTGGCTTCCGAAGGAGGCATTGGCTGATCCCCATGCGATCACCGTCACCCCCGGCCAGGAAGTTCGCTACAAGCTGCGTGACGATAACCCGCCTTTCCTTGAAAGCACCGTGACGTTCACGATCACCCCGAATGCTACTGGCGGCACGTGCCTTCGGATCGTCCACGAACTGACGGACGCAAGATTCGATGGAATGGCAAGAGCGCCGGCGAATAGCAACAGCCCGCCCCTCATGCTCGCC
The DNA here is from genome assembly GCF_017357225.1 of Rhizobium binae. Classification (NCBI taxonomy): domain Bacteria; kingdom Pseudomonadati; phylum Pseudomonadota; class Alphaproteobacteria; order Hyphomicrobiales; family Rhizobiaceae; genus Rhizobium; species Rhizobium binae. The sequence continues at coordinate 2,996,500 of NZ_CP071604.1, forward strand.
GCCTGACACGGCGAGCCTCCCCATAAAATTCTGCAAGTCTGGAGGTCGCCGATGAGCGAAGCGATGCAACTCGTCCCTATGGTCATAGAACAGTCCAGCCGGGGGGAGCGATCCTTTGACATTTATTCCCGGCTTCTGCGCGAGCGGATTATCTTCCTCAATGGCGAGGTGAACGATACCGTTTCGGCGCTCGTCTGCGCGCAACTGCTGTTTCTGGAAGCGGAAAACCCCAAAAAGCCGATCAACCTCTATATCAATTCGCCGGGCGGCGCCGTGACCAGCGGCCTGGCCATGTACGACACCATGCGCTTCATCCGTGCGCCGGTTCATACACTATGCATGGGGACGGCCCGTTCAATGGGATCGTTCCTGCTGATGGCAGGCGAACCCGGCGAAAGAGCCGCATTGCCCAATGCCAGCATCCTCATTCACCAGCCCTCGGGCGGATTTCAAGGGCAGGCTTCCGACATGCTGATTCATGCCGAGGAAATTTTAAAGACCAAGCAACGCATGACGCGGCTCTACGCGGAGCATTGCGGACGTTCCTACGAAGACTTTGAGCACGGGATGGATCGCGACCGTTTCATGACGGCGGAGGAAGCGCTTGAATGGGGTCTTATCGACCGCATTCTGAAGGTTCGGGAAGACCCGGGCAGCCTATAAGCCTTGCCGCAAAAATCCCGATTGAGCGACACCTGTTTTCTCAGACTGCGGCGATGGCCTTTGCACCGTCAAGAGCCTGACCCACGCCCACCAGCACGCGCTGGGGGCGTTCTGCTGCCATGAACGAGTGCTGACCACTGGCCGGGCGTCATGCCGTAGGCCTTTTTGAAGTGGCGGTTGAGATGGCTCTGGTCGGCAAAGCCCGTCGCAGCCGCCGTGTCCGAAATGCTCTCGCCGGCGCCGATCATGGCGCGGGCCTGCTGCAGCCGCCGCATCAGCAGGTAGCGATGCGGGCTCGTGGCAAAGGCCGCCCGGAAATGCCGCGACAGCGCGAAACGATCGAGCCCGGTGACCGCTTCCAGTTCGCCGGAATAAACCGGCCGTGTGGCATGCGCTTCAAGATAATCCCGCGCCGCCCGTGTCTGCCGCCAGGCGATCGCCCCGAACGACCGGCGCGGCACCCGCGCGTGCCGTGACAAGCCGCCCGTCACCCGCGACACGAAATCGTCGACGAAGAGTTCGTCCAGTTCGCGGTCGAGTTCGCCGAGTGCATCCAGCAGCACGCCGGCCAATTCCGGATCGCCGATGACCGGCTCATCGACGAACGGCAGGCCAAGGCCTTCCGCCTCCAGGCATTCGAGCAGCAGCGCCGGCTCCATATAGAGCATGCGGTATTGCAGCCCGTCCTCGGTTCCCGCGCCGCCGTCGTGTTCTTCGTCGGGGTGCAGCACGATCACTTGTCCCGGCAGGCTGAAGCGCCGCTCTCCGCGATAGCGAAAGGTCTGCACGCCCTTCATGGTGACGCCGAGCGCGTAGGTGTCGTGCCGGTGCGGCTCGAAGACATTGCCGGAGAATTGCGCGCCGATGCGCTCGATGCCGGGAAAGGCCGGCGCCGTCAGAATGCCGTTGCCGGATGGCCCCGTGCACAAACGTTCAAGACCTTCGAAGACCTGCTGTTGTAGAAGCTGGCTCAACGCCTTCGATACTCCTATTCCATGCATAGGTGAAAGACTGTCTGATGTTTGATACCAAAATCACCGTCGTCCTGCGAAACAATCTTGCCGCCTGGCAGAAGCTGAACGTCACCGCCTTTCTGATGACCGGCATCGCCGGCGGGCATCCCGAGATCATCGGCGAGCCTTACCGTGACCGTGTCGGCAACATCTACAATCCCTTGTCGATCCAGCCGATCATCGTGCTCTCCGCCGACGAGGCGACGATGTCTGCCATCCACCGCCGTGCGCTGGAACGCGATGTCACCGCCTCGCTCTTCATCGAGGAAATGTTCGCAACTGGCCACGACGCGGCCAATCGCGCCGTCTTTTCCGAATATGCGCCCGACGATGCCAAGGTCGTCGGCATCGCTCTGCGCGCCGACAAGAAGATCGTCGACAAGATCACCAAGGGCGCAGCGATGCAGCACTGAGGAAAAAGACCGGGCATGGCCCGGCCTTTCCGCAAACGCTGCGAGACGGGGCTCAGCCCTGCGTGATCGGCGCGATCTGGATTTCGACGCGACGGTTCTGGGCGCGGCCGGCTTCGGACGCATTGGAGGCGACCGGCTGCGACGGACCGAAGCCGACGGCGGAGACGCGGCGCTGGTCGATGCCCTGGCCACCGAGGTAATCGGCAACCGAAAGCGCGCGGCGCTGCGACAGGTCCTGATTGTGCTGCAGGCTGCCGGTTGAATCCGTATGGCCGTTGACGTCGATCAGCGTCCGGTTGAACTTGCGCAGCACGATCGCCACCGAGTTCAGCGTCGGATAGAAGCCCGGCTTCACCGCATCCTGGTCGACGTCGAAGGTGATGTTCGACGGCATGTTGAGAATGATATTGTCACCGTTGCGGGTCACCGAAATACCGGTGCCTTCGAGCTGGGCGCGGAGCTCGGCTTCCTGCTGGTCCATGTAGTTGCCGATCGCACCGCCGGCGAGAGCGCCGATGCCGGCGCCAATCAGCGCCGCATTGCGCTTGCCGTGGCCGCCGCCGCCGACGGCGACACCGACGAGCGCGCCACCAAGCGCACCCAGCGCCGCGCCGCCCGCCGTGTTGGAAACCTTCTGCTCACCGGTATAGGGGTCGGTCGTCGTGCACGCACTGAGATAGCTTGCTGCGACAGCCAGAAGTATGAATTTCTTGATCATGGAAAAGGATGGTCTCCGTTCAAAGCTGGTGCGAGCAAATGGCAAGGATTACGGCAAGAAAATGAAGATGTTCCCTTGATAGGGGAATTTCAGGCGCCGAAACAGCCGCCATGTTGCAGCAATGCGCTGAAATCACCATTTTTTGCAAAGGGCAGCGCCCTCTTCTCCCCTTTCACCAAGTCAGTTGAAGTGGACGGAGGAAAGGTGGTGCCTGCGTCCACATACTGACTTGGTCAGTGAAAATGAGTTGGCACGCCCACACCTTTAGAAATTCTGGAACAGCTGCCTGACCGTATCATAGGTCGCGTTGGCGATGTTCAGGGACTGCAGACCGAGCTGCTGCTGTGTCTGCAGCGCCCTGAGCTTGCTCGACTCCTCCTCCATGTCGGCATCGACGAGCCGGCCGATGCCGCCGGTGATGTTGTCGTGCAGCTTGGTGGCGAAGTCGTTCTGCAGCTCGATGCGTTTTTCCAGCGCGCCGAAGGCGGATCCGACCGTCGTCAGCTGCGTCAGCGCAGCATCGACGACGCTGATCATTTCGCTGACCTGGCCTTTCGTCGTGCTCGACGACAGAGAGATCACCACCTGACCGGCGGTGGCGCCGTTCTTGCTGGTCATCAGCACGTAGTCCTGCGAGGTGCCGAGCTCGGTTGCAAAATAGGCCGAGGTCAGCACGCCATACTCACCCGAACCGGTGGCCCGGTCGTCGATCAGATAGCGCGCGTCCTTGGAGGACGTGGCCCCGACCGGCGTGTTGTCGATATGATAGCTCAGCATGCCGACCGAGATCGTACCGTCGGCGTTGCGGATGAAGGAAGCGGGGATCTGGCGCGGCTGCGTCGGGGTCGCGTCGTTGTTCAGGATCACCCAGTTATCGCTGTTGAAGGTTGCCGATTCTGAAACGCTGCGCAGTTGCTCCTGCAGTTGCTTGATTTCTTCGTTGATCTTGGTCTTGTCGACGCCGTCCTCGGTGGCCGCGACCAGCTTCGCCTTGATTTCCGAGACGACGTCGATGACGTTCTGGACGCCGGCATAGGCCGTGCCCATCGTCGCCGCGGCCATGCCGAGTGCATCCTGGATCGCCGAAACCGCCTTGTTGTCGGTGCGTGCGGTGGTGGCGATCGACCAGTAGACGGCGTTGTCGGCCGCTTTGGCGACACGCATGCCCGTCGTGATGTGGTTTTGCGTAACCGTCATATTGCGGTTGATATCGCGCAGCACATGGAGCGCCGCATCGACGGAGACGCGCTGATAAATACTCACGGGAACCAAACTCCAAAAACACAACAGAACGCAACTGAACCAGAATGAACCATCCGCGCAGACACTCATGTCCGGGGTCGCTGAATCCAGCGCATTGCGGTCTTCGGGAAAACAGAAAAGACCAGTCGGTTCCTGATCGCGATCATTGCCGCTTATGCTTAATAAACGGCTAATCTTCAGGCGAAATTTATCCTGTTCCGCAAGACTTGATATGCCAAAAAAAACCCGCCGAATGGGGATCCGACGGGGTGTTCAGTCCTGACGTCAGCTCACTCGGCAGCTTGCAGCTGTTCCTCGCCGGGTGCTGCGCGCCCCCGGGTGGCGATCGCCATCTCCTCGTGCAGGCGCGCTACTTCATGAGCGTGCGGCTTGGCGAAACGGGCGAGCAGCAGATAAGCAACCGGCGTGATGAACAGCGTCACCAGCGTTGCAAAACCGAGACCGCCGACGATCACCCAGCCGAGTGCCACGCGCGCTTCCGCACCGGCACCATGGGCGAAGACGAGCGGCACGCCACCGAGGATGGTGGCGATCATCGTCATCATGACAGGGCGAAGGCGCAGCGCGCAGGCCTTCTCGATCGAGGACCGCACGTCCTCCCCCCGATCGCGCAGCTGATTGGCGAATTCGACGATCAGGATGCCGTTCTTGGCCATGACGCCGACCAGCAGCACCAGGCCGATCTGACTGTAGATATTGAGGCTGGAGCCGGTGATGACGAGCGCAAACACGGCGCAGGCAAGACCGAGCGGCACCGTCGACATGATGATCAGCGAGGACAGCACGCTTTCGAACTGTGCGGCCAGCACCAAAAAAATGATGACGATCGCGAAGCCGAAAGTCAGCGTCATGCCGTTGGAATTTTCCTCCAGCGTTGCCGCTTCGGCAAGCGGCAGGAGGCGGGAGCCCGGCGGCAGCAGCGGCGCGGCTAGTTCGGTCACCTGGCTGACGGCATCGCCGAGCGACATGCCGTTCCTGAGACCGGCGGTGATGGCGACGGAGGCAAGCTGCTGCTCGCGATTCAGCTGCGGCGCGACCGAACCTTCCTTCATCGTGGCGATGACCGACATCGGCACGATCTTGCCGTCGCCGGTCTTCAGGAAGACGTTTTCAAGGTCGGTTGGATCGTCGATCGGCCTTGTCGTCGAGGTCAGGAGAACAGGATAGGATTCACCTTCGACGAAGACGTCGACCACCGAGCGCCCTGCGAGCAGCGACTGGATCGCCGTCGAAAGCCCGGTGATGTCGATGCCGAGATCCGAGGCGCGCTCGCGGTCGATTGCCACGGACACCTGCGCCTGGCTGGGTTCGTTGGTCAGACGTGGCGTATCATACTGACCCGTCGCCTCGAGGGCCCGCACCAGCTTTGCGGCTGCCGCCGTCAGCGCCTCGTGATCATTGCCGATCAGCGCCATCTGCACGCCGCTGCCGGCGCCGCGGATGCGCAGGCTGTTGGAGGAGATGGCATTGCCGCGCAGCGCCGGCACCTTCGCGGCAGCCTGGTTGATGTCGGCGACAATCTCGGCCTGCGTCCGTTGGCGCTCTCCCCAGGGGGCAAGGGTCAGCACCATGAAGCCGCTGTTGAGCGAGCCCCCCTGTCCGGAAATCGAGAAGACATTGCGAATGTCGCCGCTGTCGACCAGCGGCTGCAGATATTCCTCAAGGAGCTGCATCTTGTCGCGGGTATATTCAAGGCTCGACCCCTGCGGCGTCGTCAGCCGCATCATCACCATCGAGCGGTCTTCGTCCGGCGTCAGTTCGCTCTTGACCGTCGAGAACGCGATCAATGCCGCGCCGGCAAACATCACCGAGAAGAGCACGACGACGAAAGGCGCGCTGAGGCATCCGTGCAGCGCCCATCTGTAGAGGTTGGCGAAGGCTCCGCCGACGCGGCCGAGCGCGCCGTGATCCTCGATCATCGGCTTCGTCAGCATGCGTGAGGCAAGCATCGGGCAGAGCGTCAGCGCCACGATCGACGACAGCCCGACCGAGAAGGCGAGCACGAAACCGAATTCGCAGAACAGCCCGCCGACCTGTCCCGGCAGGAAGGAGAGCGGAATGAACACCGCCGCCAGCGTCGCGGTCGTGGCGATGACGGCGAAGAACACCTCACGCGTGCCGAGCACGGCAGCCGCCCGCGGCCCCATGCCCTCGGCGCGCCGCCGCACGATATTTTCGAGCACCACGATCGCGTCGTCGACGACAAGGCCGGTCGCCAGCACGATGGCGAGCAGCGTCAGGATATTGATCGAAAAGCCGACCATGTAGATTGCCGCCAGCGTGCCGATCAGCGCCACCGGCATGCTGACCGCCGGGATCAGCGTCGCCCGCCAGTCGCGCAGGAAGAGATAGATGACGGCGGTGACGATGACGGCAGCAAGCACCAGCGCCAGCACCACCTCGTGGATCGCGCCCTGGATGAAGACGGCGTCGTCGCTGGTGATGGCGATCGTCGTTCCCTCGGGCAGCGTCTTCGACAATTGCTCGACGGCGGCCTTGATGCCGGTCGAAATGTTCAGCGTGTTCGACTGCGCCTGGCGGATGATGCCGAGGCCGATGCCCGGCTTGCCGTTGGAACGGAGCGCAGTATCCCCGTCGCGGGGCCCAAGCGTCACCGTCGCGACGTCACCGAGCCGGATACGGTCCTGCAGCATGACATTGGAAAAATCGGCTGGCGTCTGTAGGGCTGCGGTGGCACGCACGACGATATCCTGCGTCCTGCTCTTCAGCGAGCCGGCCGGCACGTCGAGTGCGGCATTGTCGAGCGCCTTCGTCAGGTCGCCGATCGTCAGTCCGCGGCTCGCCAGCGAGCCCTGGTCGACATCAACGCGAAAAACCTTCTCCTGGTCGCCATATTCCTGGACATCGGCCACGCCGTCGACGGAAGCCAGCCGATCGATCACCTCGTTCTCGACGAGCTGCGTCAGGTCGTCCATGTTCAGTTTGGTGGAGGTGACGGCGAGCCGCATGATCGCCGAGGAATCCGAATCCGCCTTGACGATCTGCGGCGCATCCGCCTCGTCGGGCAGGTTCTGGGTGATGCGGCCGATTGCATCGCGCACGTCGTTGGCGGCGACGGCGAGATCGATCGCATCGGAGAATTCGAGCGTCACCCGGCTCTGGCCGAAGGACGAGGTCGACGAGATCGATTTCAGGCCGCTGACGCGGGCGACCGCGCCCTCGATCACCTTGGTCAATTCCTGGTCGATCGTCTGCGGCGATGCGCCGTCGAAAGTGGTGCGCACCGTGACGACCGGCCGGTCGACATCCGGCAGCTCGCGCACCTCGACGCCGACATAGGCCGCAAGGCCGGCAACGACCATCAGCGTGTTGAACACCAGCGCCAGGATCGGCCGGCGAACAAACAGTGCGGTGAAACTCTGTTTTCCCGACGATCCGCCCTGATGAATCTCGGTCACGGTCATTGCGTCGCGACCTCGGCATTTGCGGCGATATCGGCGGAAACCCGCACCGCCCCACCCTCACGCACCCGCTGCAGGCCCTGTGTCACGATCTTGTCGCCGTCCTTGAGATCGGCGTTGACGAGAATGAAGTCGGGATTGCGCTGCACGATGCTCACCCGCACCTTATGCGACTTGTCGTCGGTCACCTGCCAGACGAAAGATCCTTGCGAATCCCACTGCACGGACTGCGGATCGACCGCCGGATATTTGTCGCCGGGGAATTTCATGCTGACGCTGAAGGACATGCCGGCGCGCAGCTCATCCGATGAGTTGTCGATCCGGGCACGCAGGCGAAGTGTGCGGCTTGCGGCATCGATGCGGTTGTCGACGGCCTCGATCGCGCCTGAGAATACCTGCCCCGGTTTTGCGACCGACATCGCCTCGACCGGCTGGCCGACGGCGACCGTATTGGCAAAGCGCTCGGGCACCCAGAAATCGACAAGGATTTCTGAACGGTCGTCGAGCGTCACGATCGGCGTCGTCGTCGTGACGTTGTCGCCGATATTGACCGGCACGATGCCGACGATCCCGTCGATCGGGGCGATGATATTGCGCCGCGCGAGGTTGAGCTCGGCCGCCTGCAGCTGCAGCCGGGCGCCCTGCTCGGCGATCTCGGAATCGAACACGTCCATTCGCGACACGCTCGACTTGATGTTGTGATAGAGATTGGATTTTTCGACGGCGGCCCTGACCGCCACATCCGCCTGGCCGCGGGCGATCACCTGCTCCTCGCTGTCGAGCTTGGCCAGCACCTGACCGGCCTTCACCCTGTCGCCCGACTTGATGAGGATTTCACGGATCGTGCCCGTTGCCTGCGGCGTCACGGCGACCGAACGGATCGCGTCACCTGTGCCGATGGCATTCAGCCGATCGTTGACGACGCCCTGGACGACAGCCTCAGTCGCGACGAGAATCGCGCTGTTGCGCCCGCCGCCACTGCGGCGGTTCTGACCCTGCCCTTGCTCCTGGCCGCGCTGCTGCCGTTCCGCCCTGGAAGCATCGGCATCCGCCGCCTGTCCGGTCTTCGGCGCAACCATCGAAACCAGATTGCCGGGAATGCCTGCTGAGCGCATCGAATCGCCGGCGCCCGGCGCAAAGAAAACCCACGCGGCAAAACCGGCAATGATGACGATGAGCGAAAGTATAAACTGCTTCCAAAAGGCCATTCACGTCTCCGGAGGGACTCGAGGTTGGACCAGGGTCGGTCGAAAGAGCCGCTGCGGATTGCGATCGAAGGGATCTCCATCCCCAAGGATCAGGATTCCCCGCTGGTGCGACAATATCGCGCTTTTGCAGCTTAACGGCAAGCATAAGCACCCGGCATTACCGATTTGTAATACCAGCGAAGAATGGAAATAACCCGGCCGCTCACTTTTGCTTGAACGCAGATCTCAAACCACTTCAGTGCAGCCGGTTTGCCGGTGACTATCGCGCAGAGCCCCAAAAATCGGGGGGCAGAAAATCTATCGGCGCATCGACCATCGCAGGCCGAACGCCGCTGCAATCCCGAGTATCGGCCACACGGCCCAAAACGTCCCGCTCCAGGTCAGGACATTGATGCCGACAATACCGATCGCCACGATTGCGAGCGCGGTCATCCTGCGGTCGAAACGCCGCTGGTCGCGGTTCCAGACAAACGCGGCAATGACGCCGAAGGCGAGCAAGGGAAAGCGAGCCCAGAAAACGCCATCCCATGTAAGGAGGTTGATGCCGACCAGCACGATGCCGATGACGCCGAGCACGCTGAACAGTCTTCGCCTCTCCGGCACCGGCTTCGTCTCGGCGATCGCCGCCGCCGGCTGCGGCCGGGGCGCGGCTGGCCGTTGGAAAGGCGGCGCCCCGTCGCTTCCGTCGCCGATCTTCACCGCATAGCTCGGCACGCCGTCTTGGACGTTCTTGACGATCAGCGGCCCGAGAAATTCGAAAGCGACAGCCACCTTGTTGCGCACCTGGTCGTAGACCGTGCTGGATATGACGATGCCCCCAGGCGCGGCGGAAGCCTGCAGACGCGCGGCGATGTTGACGCCGTCGCCATAGATGTCGTCGCCCTCGACGATCACATCGCCGAGATTGATGCCGATGCGGAAGAGCATGCGCCCGTCTTCCGGGCGGCGGGCGTTGAATCCGGCAAGTTCATTCTGCGTATCGACGGCCGCGCGTACCGCCTCGACCACGCTCGGAAAATCGGCGATCAGCCCATCGCCCCAAGTATTGATGACACGGCCGCCATGGCTTGCGATCAGCCGCCCCATTGCCTCGCGGCAGCGCTTCAGGGTCGCAAGCGTCCCCTCCTCGTCGGCTCCCATCAGCCGCGTATAACCCTGCACGTCAGCACAGAAGATCGTCGTCAGCTTGCGCCGGGTTTCACTCATGGTCCCTCGTCTCCGTAGCATTCCGATCCGGAAGCTTCGCTGCGGAGGCTGAGCCCGTTTGAATAAGATCGATAGAGCGACCGCAGCGGCGGCAGATTACGAAGGCTTGGCCCTTGTTGCCACCGATAATTGCGGATCATTGCGCTTTCAGAACACGAAAGGTTTGCCGACTTGCGCTCGCCCCGTCCCCGCCCCCTTGAAAGCTGTTAAATACGCGCACCCGTTTTCTCGCGAGCAACGAAGATCGCCGTGGTCGCGACCGCACCAGGGGCAATCTCCCATGCCCACAGATTATTGAACGATCTTGCGCGGGCTCGCCGTATGTTCCTTGGCGACGGTGCTCGAACTGTCGATTTCCTGGAGCAAGACGTCGTAGCCCCAGAGATCGGCGAGATGTTGCAGCACGAGCTTCGTGTCGTTCTCCTGAAGATAGCAGCCGTTCATGACGATATGCTGCAGCAGCAGCCGGCGATCGCCGGCGAGGTCGACATCGACGATATCGATGGCCGGATCGGTCCAACCGATATCATATTCGCGGGAGAGCTGGCGGCGGATGCGCAGGTAGCCCCGCTCATTGTGGATCGCCGAAACCAGCACACCCTCGGTCTGTTCTGGATCGTCGTAGAGATGGAACAGCCGCAATTGCCGGATGAGGTTCGGGCTCAGGAACTGGCTGATGAAACTCTCGTCGCGGTAATTGGCCCAGACGTCGCGTAGCACCGCCATTGCATCGCCGCGGCCGGCGATGTCTGGGAACCATGCGCGGTCCTCGTCCGTCGGCTTCGTGACGATCCTCTCGATATCCTGCATCATCGCAAAACCAAGCGCATAGGGATTGAAACCCGAAAACCGCCGGTCGTCATAGCTTGGCTGGAAGACGACATTGGCGTGCGACTTCAGAAATTCGAGGAAGTTTCCATCACTGATCTGCCCCCGCTCGTGAAGCCGATTCATGATCCGGTAGTGGACGAAGGTTGCGGTTCCCTCATTCATGACCTTCGTCTGCCGCTGGGGATGGAAGTATTGCGCGACATGGCGCACGATCCGAAGAATCTCGCGCTGCCAAGGCTGCAATCGCGGCGCAGATTTCTCAAGAAAATACAGGATATTGTCTTGAGGCAGGCCGAGCGCGGCGCGGCGCTTTTCCAAGCCGATGTCACCTGCCTTCTTCGCCTTGCCGACGGGAACCGTACGCCACAGGTCGTTGAACATCTGCTCTTCGTGGGCGCGGCGCTCCTGCTGCCGCTTCTCCTCCTGGCGAAGATCGGTCGCAGTCTTGCCTGCGTATCGATGCACTCCGTGCGACATCAGCGCATGCGCGGCATCGAGCGTCCGCTCGACCGCCATCTCGCCATACCGTTCTTCGCAGCGCGTGATATAACCCTTTGCGAAATCGAGGTAATCGAGAATTCCCTCGGCATCGGTCCAGAGCTTGAAGAGATAGTTGTTCTTGAAGAAGTGATTATGGCCGAAGGCGGCATGGGCGGTGACGAGCGTCTGCATCGTCGCCGTGTTCTCTTCCATCAGATAGGAGATGCAGGGGGAACTGTTGATGACGATCTCATAGGCAAGGTCGCGCATCCCGCGGCGGTAGAATGTTTCGTGATGCGCGAAGTGTTTTCCGAAGGACCAATGGCGGTAAAAGAGCGGCATGCCGGTTGAAGAATAAGCATCCAGCATCTGCTCCGAGGTGATGACCTCGATCTGGTTCGGATAGACGTCGAGGCCGAGTTCGCCGAGCGCAATCGCCTCGCAGGCATCGTGAATGCGCTGCAGCGTTGCGAAGTCCCAGTCGGCACCCTCGAACAAAAGCCGGTCTCTCGGCCTCACCGTCATGGTCATGGCGTCACCCTCGCCTGTGCCTCACGTTTCTGGAAGAGATCGTGGAAAACAGGGAATATCTCGCCTCGCCGGCAGACCTTGCGCATCGAAAGCGGCAGCGCTTCGGAACGGATCCCGTCATAGAGCATCCAGAGCGGTGACCGCGATATGGAAGAATCGCCGCCTTCCTCGCCCACCTCAATATAGGCAAAATACTGGCACAACGGCAGAATCTCGCGCAGCAAGTGCCCGGTCAGGTTTCCGTCGGAATGGGCGTTGTCGCCGTCCGAGGCCTGGGCGCCGTAGATATTCCACTCGGCCGGATCGAAGCGCGCCGCGATAATCGCCCGCATCGCCGCGAGGGCGCTGGAAACAAGCGTGCCGCCCGTCGCGGGCCCGTAGAAGAAGGTTTCCTCGTCGACTTCCTCGGCCCTGTCGGTATGACGGATGAAGACGATTTCCACTTTCTTGTAGCGTTTCGACAGGAAAAGATAGAGCAGCAGATAGAACCGCTTCGCCAGATCCTTCATGTGCTCCGACATGGAGCCCGAGACGTCCATCAGGCAGAACATTACCGCTTTTGCCACAGGCTTCGGCTCGTTTTCGAAGCGGCGATATCGCACGTCGAGCGGATCGATATAGGGAATGCGCCGGCTTTTTTCCCTCAGCGATTTGAGCTTTGCCTCAAGCGCCAGACGGCTCTCGTCGTCCTCGCATTCCTCAATCTGCCGCTGCAGTGCTTCCATTTCCTCGCGCCGCGGACGGCCAAGCGCGACACGGCGCATCATCGCAAGCTTCGTCGTGCGGCCGACGGCGATGTTGGAGGGCGATCCCGAAACCGAATAGCCGGCCCGGATTGGCGTTTCCTCCTCGGTTTCGGCTAGACGCCGCTTTGCGAGATCGGGCAGTTCAAGATCGTCAAGGAACACATCGAGGAATTCCTCCCGCGTCAGCACGAAACGGAAGCCGTCCTCACCGTCGCCCTCGCCCGCGTTCTTTGGTTTTCCACCTCGGCCGCCGGGCGGACGTGGCAGAATATCACCTTCAACGAAGGCCCGGTTGCCGGGCAGGATATGATCGCTGATGCCGCCCTCGCCCCTGCGCAGGCTCGGTTCGGCCATTCCATCGATCGGCAGGCTAATCTCCCCGCCGTCGAGCACATCGCGAATGTTGCGGTTTTGCAGAGAGCGTTTGACCGCCTGCTGCACGGCGCCCTTCATGCGTCGAAGGAACCGCTGCCGATTTTCCAGACTTTTACCGCGCGGATTCAGCCGCCGGTCGACAATGTGCATAATGGCTCCGCATTAACTTGCCTGTTTGACGCGCATGTACCATTCCACAAGGCGTCGAACCTGCCTCTCGGTGTAACCTCGCGCGGCCATGCGCGAGACGAATTCGCTATGCTTCTTTTCTGTCTCCGAATCCTTCTTCGATCCGAAGGAAATGACCGGCAAAAGATCTTCGACCTGCGAGAACATGCGCTTCTCGATGACTTCCCGGATCTTCTCGTAGCTCGTCCAGGACGGATTCTTTCCGCCGTTGGCTGCCCGCGATCGCAACGAGAACTTGACAATTTCGTTGCGGAAATCCTTCGGATTGGCAATTCCGGCCGGCTTTTCGATTTTCGTCAGTTCCTGATTGAGGAGCTCGCGGTCGAGAAGCTGGCCGGTATCGGGATCCTTGAAGTCCACATCTTCGATCCAGGCATCGGCATAATCTACGTAGCGGTCGAACAGGTTCTGTCCGTAGTCCGCATAGGATTCAAGATAAGCCTTCTGAATCTCGTTGCCAATGAACTCTGCGTAGCGCGGCGCAAGATCGGCCTTGATGAATTCCAGATAGCGCTTCTCGACATCGTCGGAAAATTGCTCGCGACGGATCGCCTGTTCCAGCACATACATCAGGTGAACGGGATCGGCGCCGATATCCGTGGTGTCGTGATTGAAGGTGGAGGCGAGCACCTTGAAGGCGAAGCGGGTCGATATCCCGTCCATGCCTTCGTCGATGCCGGCAGCATCCCGGTATTCTTGGACGCTGCGGGCACGCGGATCGCTTTCCTTCAGGCTTTCGCCGTCATAGGTGCGCATCTTCGAGAAGAAGGTCGAGTTCTCATGCTTGCGCAGGCGCGAAAGCACGGAAAAACGAGCCAGCATTTCGAGCGTTGCCGGGGCGCATGGTGCATCCGCCAGTTCCGATCCCTCGATCAGCTTTTCGTAGATCTTTTGTTCTTCCGTCACCCGCAGGCAATAAGGCACCTTGATGACGCAGATACGATCGATAAAGGCCTCGTTGTTCTTGTTGGCCTTGAAGGTCTGCCACTCCGCCTCGTTCGAATGCGCAAGGACGATGCCGGAGAAGGGTATGGCGCCGATATTTTCGGAGCCGATATAGTTGCCCTCCTGCGTCGCCGTCAGCAGCGGATGCAGCATCTTGATCGGCGCCTTGAACATCTCGACGAATTCGAGAATGCCCTGGTTGGCGCGGTTGAGCCCGCCCGAATAGCTGTAGGCATCGGGATCGTTCTGGGAGTAGGTTTCCAGCTTGCGGATGTCGACCTTGCCGACCAGCGACGAGATGTCCTGATTGTTCTCGTCTCCAGGCTCGGTTTTGGCAATTGCGATCTGGCGCAGCCGCGAAGGCTGTATTCTGACGACGCGGAATCGGGAAATATCGCCGCCGAAATCGTCGAGCCGCTTCAGGCACCATGGGCTCATCAGCCCGTTCAGCCGCCGGAGGGGGATGCCGTACTGCTCCTGGAGGAGCGAGCCCATTGTCTCAGGATCGAACAGGTTGAGCGGGCTTTCAAACACGGGACTGATCTCGTCGCCCGCCTTCAGCACGTAGATCGGATGAACCTCCATCAGCTGCTTCAGCCGCTCCGCCAGCGACGACTTGCCGCCGCCCACCGGGCCGAGGAGATAGAGAATTTGCTTGCGCTCTTCGAGCCCCTGCGCCGCGTGGCGGAAGAAGGAAACGATGCGTTCGATGGTCTCTTCCATGCCGTGAAAGCCGGCAAAGGCCGGATAGACGCGGATGGTCCTGTTCATGAAGATCCGGCCGAGGCGCGTGTCTTTGGCGGTGTCGACCATCTGCGGTTCGCCGATCGCTGCAAGCAGGCGCTCCGTCGCATTCGCAAAGGCGATCGGTTCTTTTTTGCAGAGATCGAGATATTCCGAAACCGACATGTCGGTCTCGCGGCGCGCTTCATAACTGCGCGTGAACGCATCGAATACGGATTCACTCAGCATGGGACCTCCATTAAGGTTATGCCGCAGGCTCTAAGCCGTATAACCATCGAGATGGCCACGGCGTTCCTAAGAATCAATAGTTTCGTAGGTATATTCGACGCCTACCGGCTGTTTGTGGCAATGCACAAAAAATTGCATGCACCGGTATTTTTTTACTCTACGAAACTGTTTGTATAATAGTTGAAAAAAGGGGCATTGCGATATCAGCACATTTAGCGACGTGACATGATTGTCAAAAAGGTGTGCAATGGCGCCCGTGATTCGAGAATGCGGAAAAACAGCGATCGGCAGCCGATAAGGGCAGCTTAGATCGGGCGGATGCCGATGCGCCGCCAGTAAATTCGGTAAATTCCAGGGGAAAGTGGCGCGTGGCGATCACGCGCCCCGATTCGCAATCGTGCCTCCGCCGGCCTCAGCCGTTGAACGCCCTCTCCAGCGCAGCAAGATCAATCTTGACCATGCCGAGCATCACCTCGGTGACGCGCTTGGCCCGCTCTCGATCGCTGTCTGCGACCATCTCGGAAAGCGCCCGCGGCACGATCTGCCAGGAAAGGCCCCAGCGGTCCTTGAGCCAGCCGCAGGCTTCAGGCGTGCCGCCATTGGCGAGAAACGCATCCCAGATCCGATCGATCTCGGCCTGGCTGTCGAGCAGAATGGCAACCGAGAAGGAATGATTGAAGCTGTCGAGCGGGCCGGCCTTCATCGCCAGGAAGGCTTGATCGCCGAGCGTGAATTCGATCATTTCGACGCTGCCCGGAGGCCCGCTCGGCGTTTCCGCCGGCAATATGGTGGTGCGGCCGATGCTGGAATCCGGAATGACCGATACGTAGAATTCGACGGCTTCGCGCGCTTGCTCCGCGAACCAGAGATTTGAAACGACCTTCGGCATGAACAGCCTCCTGTTGACGAGGGTTGCCGGACTCCTGTCCGATGCCCCGAGGACGTCTCGCCGGCATCGGTTCCGACAGGGTGGCTCGGATTTTTTCGCTGCTCGGCCGTACGACGATCGCAGCCACACCCAGCGGCGGCCCTGCCGCCGGCATCGGTCCGCAATTGCGGTGGTTCGGGAATGAAAGCAGAACATCTTTTCTGGTCTTTCCCTCCCGAATCACTACATTACGCGCCATGAGCAACAGTTTCGACGATATTCCCTTCTTCGACGAAGAGCCGGGCGAGATGGCGCGCAAGCCACAGCTGCCTGCCGCACCGGTCGGAAGGGCGGCCGGCGGGATCGCCGCCCGAGCCATGGCGGCGCGCGACGGCGGCAAGCGACCGGATTACCTCGCCGGCCTTAATCCCGAACAGACGGAAGCCGTGGAAACCCTGGAAGGTCCGGTTCTCGTCCTTGCCGGCGCCGGCACCGGCAAGACGCGGGTGCTGACCACGCGCATCGCCCATATCCTCAATAGCGGCCGCGCCTTCCCCTCGCAGATCCTCGCCGTCACCTTCACCAACAAGGCAGCGCGCGAGATGAAGGAACGCATCGCGCTGCTCGTCGGCGGCGCCGTCGAAGGCATGCCCTGGCTCGGCACCTTCCATTCTATCGGCGTCAAGCTTCTGCGCCGCCACGCCGAGCTCGTCGGCCTCAGCTCCGACTTCACCATTCTCGACACCGACGACGTCGTCCGTCTGATCAAGCAGCTGATCCAGGCCGAGGGTCTCGACGACAAACGCTGGCCGGCCAAGCAGTTCGCCGGCATGATCGACACCTGGAAGAACAAGGGCCTCGGCCCAGCCGATATTCCCGAAGGCGACGCCCGCGCCTTTGCCAATGGCCGCGGCCGCGATCTCTATTTCGCCTACCAGGCGCGCCTGTCGACGCTGAATGCCTGCGATTTCGGCGACCTGCTGATGCATCCGATCGCGATCTTCCGCAAGAATCCGGACCTCCTGAAGGAATATCACGGCCGCTTCCGCTACATTCTCGTCGATGAATATCAGGATACCAACACCGCCCAATATATGTGGCTGAGGCTGCTTGCCCAGCGCAGCAAGGGCGAGCCGCAGAATGTCTGCTGCGTCGGCGACGACGACCAGTCCATCTACGGCTGGCGTGGCGCGGAGGTCGACAATATCCTGCGCTTCGAGAAGGATTTCCCCGGCGCCAAGGTGATCAAGCTCGAACGCAATTACCGCTCGACCGAACATATCCTCGGAACCGCCGCCCATCTGATCGCCCACAATGAAGGCCGCCTCGGCAAGACGCTGTTCACCGAACGCGCCGATCCCGACGACGTCAAGGTGCAGGTCCACGCCTCCTGGGATTCGGAGGAGGAAGCCCGCGCCATCGGCGAGGAGATCGAGCAGCTCCAGCGCAACAAGCATCTGCTGAACGACATGGCGATCCTTGTGCGCGCCTCCTTCCAGATGCGCGAATTCGAAGACCGCTTCGTCACCCTCGGCCTCAACTACCGCGTCATCGGCGGCCCACGCTTCTACGAGCGCCTCGAAATCCGCGATGCCATGGCCTATTTCCGCCTGGTCGCGCAGCCGGCCGACGACCTCGCCTTCGAGCGCATCATCAATACGCCGAAGCGCGGCCTCGGCGACACGACGGTGCGCGCCCTGCACGACTATGCGCGGGCCCGCGACATCCCGATGCTGGCGGCAGCGGCCGACATGATCGAGACCGACGAGCTGAAGCCGAAGGCGCGTAAAGCCCTCTTCGACGTGATTCAATCTTTCCGCCGATGGCAGGAACTGCTTGAAAACACACCGCATACCGAGCTTGCCGAGCAGATACTCGAAGAGTCCGGCTATACGGATATGTGGAAGAACGACAAGAGCGCCGAAGCGCCCGGCCGCCTCGAAAACCTGAAGGAACTGATCCGCTCGATGGACAGCTTCGAGTCGATGCGCGGCTTCCTCGAGCACGTCTCGCTCGTCATGGATGCAGAGACCAACGAGAACCTCGACGCCGTCTCGATCATGACGCTGCATTCGGCCAAGGGCCTGGAATTCGATACCGTCTTTCTGCCGGGATGGGAGGAAGGCCTCTTTCCGCACCAGCGCTCGCTGGATGAGAGCGGCCGTGCCGGTCTTGAGGAAGAACGACGGCTCGCCTATGTCGGCATCACCCGTGCCAAGCGCCGCTGCCATATCTGGTTCGTCTCCAATCGCCGCATCCACGGCCTCTGGCAATCGACGCTACCCTCGCGTTTCCTCGACGAACTGCCGGAAACCCATGTCGAGGTCGCCGAGATGGAGCAGAGCTACGGCGGTTACGGCCGCGGTGGCTATGGCCAGTCACGCTTCGACAAGGCCGAACCCTTTGCCAACTCCTATTCCACGCCAGGCTGGAAACGCGCCCAGGCCAACAGGACCGACGCCACGCGCGACAACTGGGGCACCCGTTCCGGCCACGCCGTCGAGCGCATCGGCTATGGCGAAAGCGGTCCGAAGGGACGCACGATCGAGGGCGAACTGGTCGCAAAGTCGACCTCGTCGGAGCCGTCGCGCTTCACCCTCGGCGATCGCGTATTCCACATGAAATTTGGCAATGGCAACATTACCGGCATCGAAGGCAACAAGCTGACGATCGACTTCGACCGTGCGGGGCAGAAGCGGGTGCTGGACGGTTTCGTCGAGCGCGTCTGATCGCACGACGAAACCTGGGGCAGTCACCCGAACATCCGCATACTGCTGAGCCCGAGGATGTCGTTCAGCAGGGCGATCCCCATTCCGACGGCGACGATCGACAATCCGATCAGGAACAGCCGGCGCGCCCGGTCGTATTTGGCGGCGAGCAGCGAGTCTCGCGCCAAAAGATCGGCAAATACTTTCACCTGAATGGCGATGCCGACGGTCAGGAACGACATCGGCAGCAGATCGACGCGGCTCCAGTCATTGGGATTGGACACCCAGAGGCTGATGAAATTGAGCGAGAAACCGAGAATGATCCCGGTCGCCGTCAGCGATCCGTTGCGGAAAGTCGCATCGATCTTTTCCTCCGGATGGGGCTCGGACATGGTTTTGGTTCCGGCTTGCTGCTGAGGCAAGAAAGGCAGAATTCGCGGCCTTGAGCAAGACCTTTTGCGGCGGCCGTCACGTCGCCAGAAAATCTAGCACTGATTGCATTATCACATTCTCTTTCGACCGATTACCACCGTCAGTGACAGAATTAACACTTGCATGCCGCCCCCCGGAAATTCACTAGTTGATGCATTCGGTGCATTTGGCATTTTGCATTGCCATAACGCGAAGGGATTGGCCTTGATGAAAGCGCTGCTGCTCGTCGATATCCAGAACGGCTTCTGTCCGGGGGGGAACCTGCCGGTGCCGGACGGCGACAAGGTCGTTCCCATCGTAAACAGGCTGATTGACAGCGGCAAATACGACCTGATCGTCGCCTCCCAGGACTGGCACCCGCCCGGTCACGGCAGCTTCGCCTCCGCACATCCGGGTGCCGTCCCCTTCGAAATGGGCGAACTGTCCGGCAAACCGCAGATGATGTGGCCCGACCACTGCATCCAGGGCACGCTTGACGCCGAACTGCATCCGGAGCTCAAATCCGAAGAAATCGACCTGATCCAGCAGAAAGGCGAAGACCCCGGCATCGACAGCTATTCGGCCTTCCGCGACAATGACCGCGACGCTTCGACCGGCCTCTCCGATTTCCTCGAAGATCAGGGTGTGACCGATCTCGACGTCTGCGGGCTGGCGACCGATTACTGCGTCAAGTTCTCTGTGCTCGACGCGTTGGAGATGATGCCGGGCGTGCGCGTGCGCTTCATCGAGGACGCAAGCCGCGGCATCACCCCCGAAGGCGTCGCCGCTGCCATCGACGAGATGCGGGCGCATGGTATCGCCGTGATCAACAGCGCGGATGCCTTGCGCGAATGAAACCGCCGATCTCCTATTTCAATAAATAGGCATCGAATGTCTCATCGCTGCCGGCAACGGAGCCGAAGCGCTTGACGAGGGTCGTTGAGCTCAGGAATGCGAAAATCTCCTCCGGCGTAAGAGACAGCTGCCAACTGTAACTTTCGTGCAATGAGACGGGCGCGGCAATTCGGTCAAGCCGCTGGGAGAGAAGGATGACGATCGGCACGTGCTCGCTCTGCTGCAGTTGCCGCGCCGTCTGCAGGATGTCGGCAAGGCTGAGCGAAAGCCGCGCGTTGCGGGTATACCGCACGATCGCGCCGAACCGCTGCTCCCGAAGAAGATAGGTGCGATTGGGGATGTAATAGGGCAAGGGTTCCACGAGATAATCGGGATCCGCCATGATGATCGCATCCTTGAGATCCGGGCGCGATTGAATGAACGACCCGAGATCCCGGGCTCGGCTAAACGGTATGTCGGTGAACAGGAACTGATGGACCTTTTCGATACCGGCGGCGACCTGCAGCGCCAGCAACATCATGAAGCACAAACGCCCGATCTTGACCACGCCGCCGACTGACTCGGCACCGGCAATGCCCGCGGCTGCGGATCGGCAGCGCCTGTTCAACGCAAACATGCCGATCATGAAGACCAGCCATAGGGCCTGATGTCTGTAGCTCCCTGGATAGACGAGCGTAAAAAGCAGCGAAAACCCCAGGAGAACCGATGCGGCCGCCAACATCGCCGGTCGCCGGTTGGCTAGCCCAAGCAGACTGCCATAGATAAGCACCGCCATCAGCGAGACGAAAACCCGAGCAAGCGATGGATCGGCCACGGCCAGCCGAAGGATGCCGTCAGGGTAGAACTCCATGAAATAGGAAGTCGCCCCGGCAAAGGCATAAAGGACAAGCGGGGCGAAATTCTTGCCTGCGAGATCGTTCTGCCCGGCATCGTTGAAGGTGGGATAGACCGTCATGACGCACAGGACAACGCCGACCGCGGCAATGGCTGCGGCTGTCGCAAAGGCCCGATATGCAGCCAGGGAAGGTCTTGAACGCGCCAGGACCAGATCGAAAAACCAATAGGCAAGAAAGCCGCTGACCAGCACGACCGAGTGGACGTTGGTATTTGCCAGCAAGGCGAACAACAGGCCGAGTACTCTGCCGTTGCGTATTCCCCTCTCCCAGCTCAGGACGATAAGGAAGACCAAAAGCATGCTGATGCCGTAATTTCGCGACATCGCGGCGTAGTCGAAAACCGAGAAGCTGCTGAACAACGACAGCAGCATGATCGAGCGCGGCAGTTCAAGCCTGAAAACAAGAAGGTAGGCCGAGGCGGCCGCGATCGTCAGCGCGACGATTTTCAGGACGACGGGTGAGCCGACGACAAGATGACCGGCACGCAACAGGATATACCAGAGAGCCGGATGACCTTCACCATGCATCTGGCGAAGCATATCGATGAAACTCTCTCCCTGCAGGGCGAGCGACAAGGCGCGAACCTCGTCGCGCCACACGGTTTCCGACCAGCAAAGCGCGGATGCCAGCGCAAACCACACCAAATAGATCAACGTCTTGCCGAGCGTTGTTGATCGAGGTTCATCGATTTTAGAGACAATAACAGCCAACGGAAGCAACCCGGTCATCGAAAAATGCAGTGACCATAGCGGCGCCCCGATAATTTGACGTTAAGGTGAAATACCCTCGCCGGAGTGATGCGTCCATGTCGGTTCGGCTTATATCGATCCGTCCTTGCTTCTGAACCGACCAACCATGGGAGTTGAGAGATGAGAAAGCTTGTAACTGCGGCCTTCGTGAGCCTCGACGGCGTTATGCAGGCTCCCGGCGGGCCTGAGGAAGATCCGACCGGCGGCTTCAACCTCGGCGGCTGGACCGTCAATTACTGGGACGAGGCGATGGGCGGGTTCGTGAATGGGATCTTTACCGATCCCTTCGCTCTGCTGCTTGGCCGCAAGACCTACGAGATTTTCGCCGCTCACTGGCCCTTCGTCGGCCAAGACGACCCCATCGGAAAGGCCTTCAATGCCGCGACCAAATATGTCGCGACCACATCGCAAGAGCCGTTCACCTGGGAAAATTCCGTTCCGCTGCGGGGCGATGTCACCGCGCAAATCGCCCGGCTGAAGCAGGAGGACGGCCCCATCCTGCTGACGCAGGGCAGCAGCGGCCTGCTGCAAACCCTGCTGGCGCACGACCTGATCGACGAACTCCGGCTCCTGACCTTCCCGCTCATCCTCGGCCCCGGCAAGCGGCTGTTCGGCACGGGTGCCACACCGGAAGCGCTGAGGCTTACAGCCAACTCAGTATCGACGACGGGCGTCATCATGAGCGTCTACGAGCGCGCCGGCGAGGTCAAACCCGGCAGCTTCGCGATGCAGGAGCCCTCGCAGGCCGAACTGGCGCGCCGGGAGCGGATGAAGCGCGAGGGGTAAGCCGGGGCGCTCACGCGCCCTCGGCGCGGTTCTTCTCGTCGCACTCGAGCAGATAGATATCCTCGGCGAGGTCCTCCATCTTCTTCAAAAGGGCGGTATGCGCATCGCGAAGACCCTGATTGTAGTAGTGAGCGCCGATCTCTTCGGCGAAGAAGTCGAGCAGAAACTCGGCCGGCAGAGCGCCGATCGGCTGATCGAGCTCCGTTTCGAAATAGCGGCGGATGCGCGAGACGATCGCCGCTTTCGCGTCCCTGGAAAATTCGATCTTCTTCATGGGCACCTCTCCGCCGGTTGCCTTCAGCACGTCGATGCTTCAGCGAAATCGATTGATCAATCAACGAAATTCAATTGCCGTTGCAGATCGCAGACCATAAGGGAAAACGGAATTTCCAACAGGATCATCCACATGAATCGCGCCGACTTTATTGAAGGTTTGCGGGGCGGCTCCGCCGTTGCGCTGGCGTCGGCGCCGTTCGGCGCGCTGTTCGGAGCGCTCGCCGTCGAAAACGGCATGTCGCTTTCCGAAGCCGCCTTCATGAGCGCCACCGTCTATGCCGGCGCCAGCCAGATGGTCGGCATCGAGCTCTTCGGCCACAATGTCCACGCCTGGCTGATCGTGCTGTCGATCCTCGCCGTCAATTTTCGCCACGTGCTCTACTCGGCGGCACTCGCCCGCTATATCGGCCATTTCACGCCGTTGCAAAAATTCTTCACCTTCTTCCTGCTTGTCGACCCGCAATTTGCCGAAGCGGTGAAGCGCAGCGAGGCCGGCAAACCGCTGACCTTCGGCTGGTATTTGGGCTTCGGCATCATCATCTACATTCCCTGGGTGCTGATCAGCGTCGCCGGCGGTCTGCTCGGCGGCTTCATCGGCGATCCCAAGGCGATCGGCCTCGATATCCTGCTGCCGGCCTATTTCCTCGGCATCGTTCTCGGCTTCCGCAAGCGCGACAATTTCCTGCTCGTCGCACTCGTCAGCGCGGTGGCTTCCGTCCTCGCTTATCGTTATGTCGGCTCGCCCTGGCATGTGAGCCTCGGTGCGGCAGTCGGCATCGTGCTTGCCGCGCTGCTGCCGCTGCCGCGCCAGGCGCCGGATCTCCAAGCCGACGCCCTTCAATCCGAAGTGCACGAGGTCTGAGTCATGGAATTCGATCTTCACATGGCGCTCGTCATCCTCGCCGCCGCGGCCGCGACCTTCGCCACACGCATCGGGGGCTACATTCTCATCACGCGGATGAAGAGCATTCCGCCGCGCATGGAGGCGGCGCTGAATGCCGTGCCGGCCGCCGTGCTGACGACACTGGTCGCACCTGCCTTCTTCATCGGCGGTTGGGATTCGAAGCTGGCGCTCGCCGTCGCCCTCTTCGTCGGCCTGCGTTTCACTCATACATGGATGCTGGTCGCCGCCTGGATGATCGTGATGATCTGGCGCCATAGTGCCGGCGTTTAACGCCGGCGTTCAGACGCCACTATTCTGATATTCCAAGGGCAGCGTGGCGTTTTCGAGCCACGCCCTGACGTCGTGATCGTGGATCAGCGGCATCAGCGCCTCGCGCGTGCGGCGGTGATAATCGTTGAACCAGCGCAACTCGTCATGGGTCAGAAGCTCGGGGATGACGAGGCTGCGGTCGATCGGGCAGAAGGTCAGCGTTTCGAAGCCGAGCATGGCCATGTCGCCACCCTCGATCTCTTCGGCGCCGCGCACATAGATCAGGTTCTCGATGCGGATGCCGAAGCTGCCCGGCCGGTAATAACCCGGCTCGTTCGAAAGGATCATGCCCGGCAGCAGCTCCTGCGTCGAAAGCCTGGAGATGCGCTGCGGCCCCTCATGCACCGAGAGATAGGAGCCGACACCATGGCCCGTGCCATGGGCGAAATCGGCCCCTGCCCGCCACAGCGCGATGCGGGCCAGCGGATCGAGGTCGCAGCCGCGTGTCCCCTTAGGGAAGCGCGCCGTGCTGATCTGGATCATCCCCTTCAGCACCAGCGTGAAGAAGCGGCGATGCTCCTCCGAAACCGCCCCGATGCCGACGGTGCGGGTAATGTCGGTCGTGCCGTTGATATATTGCGCGCCGGAATCGATCAGGAAGAGTTCGCCGGCCTCGATCATCCGGTTGGTCTCGGTTGTCACCCGGTAATGCATGATCGCCGCGTGCTCGCCGGCGCCTGATATAGTATCGAAGGAAATGTCCTTCAGCGGATTCTGCATGCTTTGGCCGACGCGCGCGCGCGCCGCTTCGAGCCGTTCGGCGGCGGTGATCTCGCTCACCGAGCCGGGTTTCTCCTGCGATAGCCAATAAAGGAATTCCACCATCGCCGCCCCATCCTGAAGATGCGCGGCGGCCGAGCCATTGATCTCGACATCATTCTTCACCGCCCGGGGCAACTTGGCGGGGTCGATACCTTCGACTGCCTCTCCACCCGCCTTGCGAATGATCTCGGCGAGCGCATAGGAAGCGATATCGGGATCGATCAGCACGCGGCCGCCATCCCGGGAAACAGCGGCGAGCCGCTCTTCCAGCGCCGAGGGCGGCAGTTGGGTGCATATCTGCCCAAGATAGGCCTCCGCTTCGATGCCGGTCTTGCGCTTGTCAAGGAAGAGCTCTGCCCGCCCGTCGGCAAGGATGATGGCGCGCGCCAGCGGATGCGGCGTGTGCGGCACGTCGGCGCCACGGATGTTGAAGATCCAGGCGACCGACGAGGGATCGGCGATCAGCACCGCGGCGAGTTCCTTCTTCGAAAGATTGGCGGCGATCGTCGCGATCTTGTCGCTCGCCAGCACTCCGGCCTGGGCGACATTCTGGATGGTGACAGTGCCTAGCGGCTCGGCCGGCCGGTCGCTCCAGAGCCTGTCGAGCGGATTGTGCGGCAAGAAGGTCAGCGTTCCGCCGATCTGCGCAAGCGCCCTTTCCAGACGGCGAACCTCGGCGCCGGAATGCAGCCAGGGGTCGATACCGAGCCTCAGACCCTTGGCGCCGTTCGCGCCAAGCCAGACATGCGGCGGCTCGTTGACGAGATCGCCGCCGGAAAAGACCGAACCGTCAACCTGTTCGGCAAGCTGCGTCACATAGCGCCCGTCGACGAAGACGATCGCCTGTGCACGCAGGATGAGAGCAACGCCTGCCGAACCGGTGAAGCCGGTCAGCCATGCCAGCCGCTCCGAGCATGCTGGAACATATTCGCCGTTGAATTCATCGGCGCGCGGCACGAGAAAGGCATCGATGCCGAGCGAATCGAAAGTCGCGCGCAGTGCCGATACCCGATCCCTGCCGAAATGCGGCGTGGAGGTGACGTCAAAGGACTGGTACATGCTGAAAACCCAAATGGTTGAGACGAATCCGATTAATGGGATGGCCGCCATGTTAGCGAAATTTCAATCGATGGGGAGAAAAAGCGACAAACGAGTCGAAACCGTTGACCCCGCTCAGCATTTTGACAGAACTGTGACGGCAAAGGTTAATTTGGCACGCTTTATGCATTGGCCGCATGGCTCCCATGAGCAAAACCCTCTGCCTCGGCATTTCAGAATAGCTATATAAGCGCCATCGAACGGTTCAGACGAACCAGCAATCAAAGGATTTTTTGAAATGACCGCCTCTCTCTCGCGCTTCGCATACAGCAGCCCGGTGCAGGCTGGCGAACGCCAGACCGTGCGTCACGTGATCGGCGCTCGCCGCCCGCAGAACGAGGACAGCCTCAAGCTGCTCGGCGCCGGCCAGCGCGTCACGCGCCACCAGGGCGCCACAAGCTACGCGTTCTAAGCCTGAAAGCCCGTCCGTCTCCTCCCTCCCGGACCGGCCTATTGGAATGCAGTAGAGCCCGCTCGAGCGCTCCTCCTCCTTCGAGCTCGCGGGCATTGACCGGATAGACCGGTCCAAGGCGGTGCCACTGGCGCCGCCTTTTTTTGTTGTTTCGGGAAATCAGGAAAGGTGATCAGGTGGCCATTTGCATCTCCTTCTCCCCGCTGGGGCGAAGAGGGAGCAAGCCGCACCGCCAGGCCCAAATCCCCCGTCAAGGCCGATCAAAATGGATCGTCACCCAGCCATTCCGCCAGATCGTCCTGACGTGCCGGAGCCTCGCACCGCTATAGGCGGCAATCACCTTCCATCGCTGCGCGGCCAAAATCCCCGACAAGATCACCGAACCACCCGGCGCAAGATGGGCGGCAAGCTGAGGCGCCATGCGGATCAGCGGCCGGGCGAGGATGTTGGCGATAATGAGGTCAAAGGGACCATGCTCGGAAAAAGCAGTCGAGTGAAAGCCTGGCGCGGTTCTTGCGACGATGCCCGAGGCGATGCCGTTGCGGCGAACGTTTTCGGCCGCCACCCGCGTCGCGATCGGGTCGATGTCGGTGGCGAGTACCGGTATGTTCTTGAGCTTGCGCACCGCAATCGCCAGCACACCGCTGCCGGTGCCGAGATCGAGTGCGTTGCGGACGCGGCGGGATCGCATCACACGATCGATCACTTCGAGGCAGCCGGCCGTCGTACCGTGATGGCCTGTGCCGAAGGCCTGGCCGGCATCGATCTCGATGGCGATGTCGCCGGGACGGACCTTGTCGCGGTCATGCGAGCCATGCACCAGAAAGCGCCCTGCCCTGACAGGCTTCAGTCCTTCCAGCGATTTCACCACCCAATCGACGTCGGGGATGACCTCCCGCAACAGCTGAGCGTCGGGAAAGGCGCTTAGCAGCGCTGTCTCGACGCGGGAGCGCACCTGCGCCTCGTCCTCGGCCATCATGTAGACGGAGGCTTCCCAGATATCCCTCGTCTCATCGACCTCAGTGGTGCCGATGGCGAAGTCTTCTTCGCCGAAGACCTCGCTCAGAAGGTCGAGAATCTGTTCGGCCTTGCTCTCGGTCGTCGATACGTAAAGGCGGATTTCACTCACGATAGGCGGTCTTTCCCGTTTCCACTGCCCGCCATCGGTCGGGCCAGCGCCCGATCACGCTCAAGCCGTCACCCCTTGCTGACGAGATTCTCCAGCTTCTTTATCGCCGTGTCCGGGTTTTCGCCATAGGCGATCGTTCCGGAAAAACGCCCGGCCGAATCGAGCAGGAAAACGGAGGCCGTGTGATCCATCGTATAATCGCCCTTCGGATCCTTCTCGTCGACCGGCACCTTCTTGGCGTAGACGCGGAAACCCTTGATGACCTCGGCGATCTTCTCCGGCGGGCCTGAAATTCCGGTAATACGCTTGGACACGTTGGAGACGTACTCGTTCATGATCTCGGGCGTGTCGCGCTCGGGGTCGACGGTCACGAAATAGGCCTGCAGCTTGTCACCCTTGGGATCGACCTTCTCCATCCATCCGTTCAGCTCGAACAGCGTCGTCGGACACACCTCAGGGCAATGGGTGAAGCCGAAGAACAGCGCCGTCGGCTTGCCGCGCAGCGCCTGCTCGGTGATCGGCTGTCCGCTCTGGGAGACCAGGGTGAAAGGCACACCGAACGGCGCCTCCGCCACGACATCGGAAGACTTCTTGAGATAGAGCGTGGATGCGCCGAGAACGCCGGCAACGATCAGCACGGCGACCCAGATGACGATACGGAATGTCTGCATTGGCATGAACCTCGATCCGGGCGGATATCAGCCGCCCACCCCCGAGCATGTCGCGCGAAATGCTTGCAGCGATTTTGCGATAACGACATGCGTAAAAACAAGTAGCAATAGTGCGAGGAGCGAATCTGGACAGATCGCGACGCGCTTACATTCCGCGTGATTATAGTCTCGACCGGATGCACGCAATTCAAGAATATGTTTTCTGACCCGTGATTAATTGTCTCAGTACGGAAGGCCATCCCCGCCGAAAAAGCCGCTCGCCACCACTGGGTCAAAGTCGAAAGCGTCATTTTTCCAAGAGCTTGACCAGGCGCAGAACCAGCAAGCCGAAGATACATATCGTTAGGAAAGACTTAAGCCGCCATATCTATATTTAGCAGTGCGTCGGCCGCCGTGCCGTTCTGACATGAAGTCTGCCGAGTGGCGAAAACCCCGGACGTCCGCATGAGGATAGGAAAAACATAAACCCGGACGGTTTGTGGAGGGGTCTTTTGATGACGAATTCATCAGTGCGCAAGAGCCTGTCGGTCAGCCAACGGCTCTGGACGCTCGGTGGCGCAGCCTTCGTCGGTTTCGGGACGATGCTCGGCGTTGGCTGGTACGAGAATATGCGGGTCGATGCCGCCCTGCGCCGCGCCGGTGAGATCCAGACGAGCGTCAATCATATCGACGCCATGCGGGTTGCCAACCTGACGATGGTGCTCGCCGCCATGGACATTATCGTCGACAAGGACGACAAGGTGGTCGAGCCGGCGCGCATCCAGCTGATCGGCGATTCACTCGTCGTCCTCTCCGGCGGCTCGAAGGACATGCGCCTGCTTGCCGAAGAGATGCGTGACGACAGCCTGCTGAAGAGCTACGACACCGACGTCGCGGCAATGGGCAAGGCGATCCAGAGCGATCTCATCACCCTGGTTCAGCAGGGAGCGCCCGAGGCGGAGTTCGACAAGATCGACGACGCGATCGACGGTGCCGGCGACGAGTTGAGCAGGACGCTCGACAAGCTCGCGGCTGACGGCACGGTCTTTGCGCAACAGCATGTCGAGCTCGCCAATGGTGTATCGCGCGAAGCCCTTATCCTGCAGATCGTTCTTGGCGGCCTGGCCATCCTCAGCATGGGCGTTCTGCAATACGTTCATGGCGGCTCGATCCGACGCGGGATCGGCGCCGTTCGGGAAAGCATGCAGCGCATCATGAGCGGCGATCTTGCCAGCGAGGTCCCGGATAAGGCCCGCGGTGACGAAATCGGCGAAATGGCTCGCGCCGCTGACAGCTTCCGCCTCGCCGCCATCGAAAAGCGCGACCTTGAAGCCCAGACCCAGACCGACCGGCAGCACAGCGATGCCGAGCACCGCGCCCGCGAAGCCGCCAAGCTTGCCGACGCGGAGGCCCTGAACGCCGCCGTCGCCGCTCTCGGCGCCGGCCTCACCCGTCTGTCGGGCGGCGACGTCACCGTTACGATCGACCAGCCGTTCCGCGAGGAGCTGGAGCGTCTGCGCCTGGATTTCAACCAGACGACGGCGACGCTGCGCAAGGCGATGAGCGACATTGCCCTCAACAGCAGCTCGATCGAAGCCAACAGCCGCCAGATGCGCGCCGCAGCCGACGATCTCGCCAAGCGCACCGAGCAGCAGGCCGCGTCGCTCGAAGAAACGTCGGCGGCGCTCGACCAGATCACCGCCACCGTCCGCAACGCGACCAGCCGCGCCGAAGAAGTCGGCCACATGGTCACCCATACCCGGAAAAATACCGCGAAATCGGACATCGTCGTCGGCGATGCGATGGCCGCGATGGAACGGATAGAAGCTGCTTCGCGCGAAATCGGCCAGATCATCAACGTCATCGACGAAATCGCTTTCCAGACGAACCTGCTGGCGCTCAACGCCGGCGTCGAAGCGGCGCGCGCCGGCGAGGCCGGCAAGGGTTTCGCCGTCGTAGCTCAGGAAGTGCGCGAACTCGCCGGCCGAGCGGCGGGCGCCGCCAAGGATATCAAGGCCCTGATCGGAAAATCCGGCGCGGAAGTGAAGATCGGCGGCGAACTGGTGACGGCCGCCGGTGAAGCACTTCGCCAGATCGGCGAAGATGTTCTGCGCATCGACGAACATGTTAAATCAATCGTAACCTCTGCGCGCGAACAATCTGTCGGACTGAACGAAATCAACACGTCGATCAGCCAGATGGATCAGGTCACGCAGAAGAACGCGGCCATGGTGGAAGAGACGAACGCCGCAAGCCATACGCTCGCCATCGACGCGGAAAACCTGACGCAGCTGATCAAGCAGTTCAAAACCGGCGAGGGCATGAGCGCCCGGCAAACGCCGCGAGAGGCAACGGCCGCCTCGCATTCGAGACCTTCTCCCGCGCGCAGCCTGATCGGCAAGGTCGCGGGCGCATTCAACGGCGGCTCTGCCGCCAAAGTCATCGCTTCTCCCGCCGGGGACAACTGGGAAGAATTCTGACCATGAACAACAATGCCATCAAGCAGTCGGGTGCTTATCTCGAAATCGTATCGTTCCACCTGGGTGATCAGGAATTCTGCATCGACATCATGGCCATCCGCGAAATCCGCGGCTGGGCGCCGGTGACGCCGATGCCGCATACTCCGCCCTACGTGCTGGGCCTCATCAACCTGCGCGGCGCGGTCATCCCGGTCATCGACATGGCCTGCCGCCTCGGCATGAAGATGACCGAGCCTTCCGAGCGCTCCGCGATCATCGTCACCGACATCGCCGGCAAGCTGGTCGGCCTGCTGGTCGAGCAGGTTTCCGACATGATGACCATCAAGAGCGAAGACCTGCAGCCGCCGCCGGAAATCATCCCGGAAGCCCAGCGCGCCTTCTGCCGCGGCATCGTCGCACTGGAAAAGACCATGGTCTGCTTCCTCAACCTCGACACGGTGATTGCGGACGAGCTGAACCAGGCAGCTTGAAATTTCTCCACAGTGACGTTGGAAGGCCCGGCTCATCCGGGCCTTTTTGTTTGAAGAAGACCGATTACCGCCAATCTTTACAAGCGGCGTGGCACACCTTCTCCTGCCTCATCTCTGTCCTCGGGCTGCGACCGAGGGATGTCACAGAGATCCAGCCACCGCGCGTCCGCGCGGTGAATGACTCACTTGCAGCAGCTAAAAGAGCCTCTTGCGCCCAAGGACTTGGGCGCGCCGGATTCCTGTGACGGGCACAGGAAAGAGGGCGAGGAGGAACCAACGCCCTGCCCAAATCGAACGCCACCCTCGCCTTATTGCGGCTTCCCGTTCTTCCAGGTCACGTTCTGCCCATACAGCGGAATCGTCGAAATCGACATCTTCGCCGAACCATCCGTCAGTTCTCGGGAATGGGCGAGGTAGATCAGCGTGTCGTTCGCCTTGTCATAGATGCGGTTGACGACCAACGTCTTCCAGATCAGCGACATGCCCTGGCGAAACACCTCGCTGCCGTCCTTGGAGAGATCGATATTGCCGATCTCGATCGGCCCGGTCTGGCGGCAGGCGATGGAATTGTTGGACGGATCCTCGAACCAATTGCCGTTCTTGAACCGGTCGATGAGGCTGCGATCGAAATAGGTGACATGGCAGGTGACACCCTTGACCTGAGGATCGGAGAGCGCCTCGACGATGATGTCGTTGCCGATCCAGTCGACGCCGACCTTGCCGACGACTTCGGCCGAAACGGCGCCAACAGAAAGGGCGACGAAGATGAAGGCGGCGAGAAAAAGATTGCGCGGCTTGGACATGGCGTCTCCCTGGAGCGCCGCACGTTCGACGGGACGTGCTGAAAGCGCTCTATCGCTTTGAATTGGCGCATTTTACATAGGCACGCGCCCGTGCTTTGCAAGAAATGACTCAGGCCTTCCGGCAGGTGCAAGGCACATAGCCACGCGCCGTCAGCCGCCCGGGCGTCATGCCGATCAGTGCCGGGATCGTCTCGACGGCTTTCGCCTTGACCGCCTTGGCCATCTCGATTGCCGCTGCCGCGCAGACGGCGGCATCCTCGGCGGCGTTGTGGTGCATGAAGCGTAAGCCGAGATGCTCGGCAATCAGGTTAAGCCGATGGGAGAGGAAATGCGGCCAGATCCGCTGCGCCATCTTCAGGCTGCAGAGATAGGTGAGTTCGGGATAGGACTGCCGATAGAGATCGAGGCTCGCCCGCCAGACGCTGAAATCGAAGGCGGCATTGTGCGCGATCATCGTCGTGCCCCTGATATCCTCGTAGAACTCGTCCATCACTTCGGGAAACTCCGGCGCATCCTCGACATCTTCCGGCCGGATGCCGTGGATTGCGATGTTCATCCCGGAAAAGCGCATGTCCCTGGGGCGAATGAGCCGCTCCTCAACGCGCGTCACCCTGCCCTCCTCGATCCAGGCGAGCCCGACCGAGCAGGCGCTGCCGCGCTGCTCGTTGGCTGTCTCGAAATCGATGGCGATGGTCTTCAAGGGAAATATCCGAATCGTCTGCCTACCGGAATAATCATAGCCGCGTGCGAAGGCAAATTCCGGCCTGTTGACATCGGAGCCCGAATGGACAAACCTCCTGGCATGATCGGATCCTTCGCCCTTGCCATGCATCATATCACCACGACCCTTGAAGGGTGCGGGAGAGCGATGGTGCGTCACTAGCCGTCCGATCATCCCGAAAACCCTGCCGAGGCGAGCAGGGTTTTCGAAAGATCCGGCTCTCCTCCTCAATCCGAAGGAGAGCATCCAATGTCCGAAAGCGAACAGAATGAAGCCCGCGACCGAGCGCGCCTGCCGGACGGCGTCGTTGTGCGCGCCGTCCGCCTTTCCGATGCCGAGGAGATCACCGATCTCATCAATTTGCCGGGTTATCGGGCCGGCACGCTGCGGCCGCCGTACCAGCGGGTCGAAGAGGTTCGAAAGAACATGGAAAACCCATCGCCGGGCGCGCTGAACCTCGTGATCACGGTCGATGGCAGGATCGTCGGCAATTGCGGCCTCAACCGCCTCGGCGGCCGCCGGCAACACGTCGCCAGCATCGGCATGGGCGTGCACGACGATTTCACCGGCCGTGGCTTCGGCCGCATCCTGCTCGCCGCCATGGTCGTGGCCGCCGACGACTGGCTCGATATCAAGCGGCTGGAACTGACCGTCTACACCGACAACAACACCGCCATCCGGCTTTATGAGAAGTTCGGCTTCGAAAAGGAAGGGCTCCTGCGTTCCTTCGGATATCGCGCGGGACAATATGTCGACGCCTATACGATGGCGCGGATCAGGCTGTGAACGTGCGAGGCCGGCGGCTTGCCGTCAGCCTTCACCCGCCGATCAGTGCCAGCCATTCGTCCTCATCCATGGTCTGGACGCCGAGCTCGCGCGCCTTGTCGAGTTTGGAACCGGCGCCCGGACCGGCGACGACGATATCGGTCTTCTTGGACACCGATCCCGCCACCTTGGCGCCGAGGCTTTCCGCCCTCGCCTTTGCTTCGTCGCGGGTGAATTTTTCGAGCGAGCCGGTGAAGACCACCGTCTTGCCGGCGACCGGGCTTCCCGCCGTCACCGGCTGCTCGGCCTCCACGGGCGTCACCTCTTGCAGCAGACGGCCGATTACCTCGACGTTGCGCGGCTCCTTGTAGAACTCGACCATCGCGCGTGCCACGACCTCGCCGATGCCCTCGATAGCGTTCAAATCGTTCCAGGCATCGCCGGAAAGCGGCGCGGCCTCCTTCATCGCGGTCGCAAAGGCCTCATAGGTGCCGTAGGAGCGCGCCAGCAGCTTCGCCGTGGTTTCTCCGACATGGCGGATGCCGAGCGCATAGATGAAACGGTAAAGCGCGATGCTGCGCCGTTCGTTGATCGCCGCATAGAGCTTGCCGACACTGACCTTGCCGAAGCCGTCGATATTCTCCAGCTTGGTCAGCGACGATTGCTGGCGCCTCTCCAGCGTGAAGATTTCAGGCGCCGTGCGGATCTGTAATGACGGGTCCTCGTTTTCGAAGAAGAAGTCGATCTGCTTCGAGCCGAGCCCCTCAATATCGAAGGCGTTACGCGAGACGAAATGCTTCAGATGCTCCGTCGCCTGTGCCCGGCAGATGAAGCCGCCGGTGCAGCGGCGCACCGAATCCATCTTGCCTGTTTTCTCGTTGACCTCGCGCACCGCATGCGAACCGCAGACCGGACATGTCTTCGGGAATTTGTAGGGCTTTGCCTCCGCCAGGCGCTTTTCCATCACGACGTCGAGGATCTGCGGAATGACATCGCCGGCGCGCTGGACGATGACGGTGTCGCCCTCGCGAATATCGTGCTCCTCCGGCCGGATGCGCTCGCCGCTATTGCCGATGCCCTTGATGTAATCCTCGTTGTGCAGCGTTGCATTGGTGACGACGACGCCGCCGACCGTGATCGGCTTCAGCCGCGCCACCGGCGTCAGCGCCCCGGTGCGGCCGACCTGGATCTCGATCTTCTCGACCTCGGTGAAGGCCTGCTCGGCCGGGAATTTGTGCGCCGTCGCCCAGCGCGGGCTGCGTGAGCGGAAGCCGAGCCGCTGCTGCAGTTCGAGGCTGTCGACTTTGTAGACGACGCCGTCGATGTCGTAGTCGAGATCAGGGCGCTTCAGACCGATCTCATCGTAATGGGCCAGGATGTCGGCCACCGAATTCAGCCGCTTCATCAGCGGGTTCACCGGGAAACCCCATTCCTTGAAGATCTGCACCATGCCCAATTGCGTATCTTCCGGCATCTCCGACATCTCGCCCCAGGCATAGGCGAAGAATTTCAGCTTGCGGCTCGCCGTCACCGTGGCGTCGAGCTGGCGCAGCGATCCGGCGGCGGTGTTGCGCGGATTGACATAGGTTTGCTTGCCCTCCGCCTCCATCTGCCGGTTCAGCGCCAGGAAGTCGCTCTTGGCCATATAGACCTCGCCGCGGACCTCGACGACCGCTGGGACACCCTTCGGCAACTGGTTCGGTATCTCGGCAATGGTCCTGATATTGGCGGTGACGTTCTCCCCCGTCGTGCCGTCGCCGCGCGTGGCTGCCGTCGTCAGCCTGCCCTTCTCGTAGCGGATCGACATCGAAAGGCCGTCGATCTTCGGCTCGGCGGTAAAGGCGATCGACTGGTCCGGCAGGCGGCCGAGGAAGCGGTAGACGCCGGCGACGAAATCCTGCACGTCTTCCTGCGAAAACGTATTGTCGAGCGACAGCATCGGCCGCGCATGAACGACCGGCGAGAAGGTGACGGAGGGAGCGGCGCCGATCTGCCGCGACGGGCTGTCCTCGCGGACCAGTTCGGGAAACCGCGCCTCCAGCGCATCGTTGCGGCGCTTCAGCGCGTCGTAATCCGCATCCGATATCTCCGGCTGGTCCTTGCCGTGATAGAGGGCATCGTGATGCGCAATTTCCTTGGCCAGCCGCTCAAGCTCGGCGGCGGCTTCTTCGATCGTCAATGTCTCGACGTCGGAACCTTTGGTGGACATGGAACATCACTCCAGAGAATCTGGCATTGTTTTTAGAGCAAAATTTCCGGATGAAAAGAGAGGGGGAATCTGCCGCATCGGGCAGATTGCTTTATTCTTGGTCCCAGGCATTACGCAGCCAGATCTCGCAAGATACAGTGCTTGGCATGCCGATGTCCCGCTATCGGACAGGGCCGCCCTCCTGTCCGGCCTTATCCCTGTGTCCGTCACAGGGATAATGGAGATTGAGGTGAGCGGTCGCGCCCAATTCATGCACCTGTGAGGCTTGTCATGGCCTCCAGCCGGCTCGACGAGCGCCGCCTTAGGCGCCGGCAGCAAACGCTAAAGCTCACCGCCTAACGGGCCCATTCCCAGTCTCGCGCATTGCGCAGCCGAATGCCGCTGACATGCAGGCTCGTGTGCCAGAGGCCCTTCAGCGGCGGGAGACTATCGACGGCCCGAAGTTCCACCCCACGCGGCGCAAACTCCCGATCGAGCCGCGACATGGCAATCCGCTCCGTCGGAATGACGCGTCTGCGCGACACCCACATGCCCGCATCCTCAAGGTCTTCGAAGCCTTCGGACCTCATCTCATAACGATGGATCGTCTCCGCTTCGAGACGTTCCAGCCAATGGCGCTCGATGAAGGCCGCGGCCCGCCAGCCGCCAAGCCAGTGCTCCCGCTCCGTCTCGGCCGTCTCGGGTTTTGCCCAGATCAGGATGCGCGGGCAATCACGCGGAAAGAGGTACATGAAGTCATGATCGCCATCGATCGCCCAGACGAGCGGGCCGTTCAGCCATTCCCGGCCTACCGGGCGAACCGAGGGAGTGAGAACAGGACACGGCTCGAACACCGCAATATCGGGATCATCGCTGAAATGGAAAAGGCGCATGACAACGGATCGCGTCGGATCGGAAAGATGTGCATAGCGCGAAGCGCGGTGCTTGTCACGCTGCCGCCTTAAATCGGGTTAGGCGATCAGCCGTTGCCGGCCAGCAGCCGCTTGGCGGCTGCCCTCGCCTCTTCGGTCACCGACGCACCGGCCAGCATGCGGGCGATCTCCTCGGTGCGGTCCGTCTGCGCCATCGTCGCCACCCGCGTGGCGATCTTTTCGGAGCCTTCGGCAGCCGGTCCCTTGGAGATCAGCAGATGTGTCGCCGCTCTTGCGGCGACCTGCGGCGCATGTGTAACCGACAGAACCTGCACCCGTTCGGAGAGGCGCTTCAGCCGCTGGCCGATCGCATCGGCCACGGCGCCGCCCACGCCGGTGTCGATTTCGTCGAAGACGAGCGTCGGCGCCGATCCGCGATCGGCGAGCGCCACCTTCAGCGCCAGTAGGAAACGCGACAGTTCGCCGCCGGAAGCCACCTTCATGATCGAGCCCGGCCGCGTGCCCGGATTGGTCTGGACATGAAACTCGACGATATCGATGCCTTCGGCAAGCGCCTCCTGCGCATCGGTGGTGATCTCGACCATGAAACGGGCGCGTTCGAGCTTCAGTGCCGGCAACTCGGCCATGACGGCCGCGGCCAGCGCCGTGCCGGCATGATGGCGCTTGTCAGAGAGTGCGCGTGCCGCGGAATCGTAATTCTCCCGCGCCAGGCCGACCTCGGCTTCGAGGCGCCCGAGTTTCTCCTCGCCCGCGTCGAGATCGGCAAGATCGGCGATCATGCGAACTGCAAGTGCCGGCAGCTCGGCGACCGGCACGGAATATTTGCGCGAAGCGGCCCGCAGCGCGAAAAGCCGCTCCTCCACCCGCTCCAGCTCCCGGGGATCGTATTCGGTCTTGCGCAGCGCCGCCTCGACTTCCATCTGGGCATTGGAAAGCTGATCGAGCGCGGCATCGAGCAGCGTCACCGTGTCTTCGAGCAGTCCCGGCGCCTCATGGCTCTTGCGCTCCAGCCGGCGCACCAGCGAGGCGATATGGGGCACCGGCGAGGCGTTGCCGTTCAGGAATTCGGAGGCTTCGGCAATATCGCCGGCGATTCGCTCGGCCTTCATCATCTTCTGCCTGCTTTCGGCGAGCTCCTCCTCTTCGCCGTCCTGCGGCGACAGCTTCTGAAGCTCCTCGACGGAAGAGCGCAGATAGTCAGCTTCGCGCGCCGCGCTTTCTACCTTCTCGCGGTGTTTTTTCAGTGTGCGCTCGCTATCGCGCCACAGACGATAGAGGCGGGCGACCTCCGCAACCTCGTCGGTGAGGCCAGCGAAGGCATCGAGCAGGGTGCGGTGAGCATTGGTGTCGACAAGAGCGCGATCGTCGTGCTGGCCATGAATCTCGACCAGCATCTGGCCGGCTTGGCGCATCAGCTGCACACTGACCGGCTGGTCGTTGACATAGGCCTTGGTACGGCCGTCCGCCGATTGCTGGCGACGGAAGATCAGGTCGCCCTCGTCATCTATGCCGTTTTCTCTGAGCAGCGCGCGAGCGCCGTGGTCCATGCCGACGTCGAACACCGCCGTCACCTGGCCCTTGTCCTCGCCATGGCGCACCAGACCGCCGTCGCCACGCCCGCCGAGCGCCAGCGAAAGACTATCGAGCAGAATGGATTTGCCCGCCCCGGTCTCACCCGTCAGCACGGAGAGGCCGGTCTCGAAGGCAAGATCCAGCCGCTCGATCAGGACGATATCGCGGATCGAAAGCTGGATCAGCATTGGAGTTATGAACCGAGCAGGAGTTTCTTGCCTGCCGCAGCGATCCACGAACCCTTGTTTTCACGCGGCTCGGCGCCACCGGTCTGCAGCAGCTTGTAGGAATCGGCGTACCACTGGCTGTCGGGGTAGTTGTGACCAAGAACGGCTGCCGCGGTCTGCGCCTCGTCGACGATGCCCATGGCATAATAGGCCTCGACGAGACGGGCGAGCGCCTCTTCGATCTGGTTCGTGTTCGGATATTTCTCGACGACGATGCGGAAGCGCGAGATCGCGGCGAGATATTCCTTCCGCTCCATATAGTAGCGGCCGATCTGCATTTCCTTGCCGGCGAGCTGGTCGCGCGCGAAGCGGATCTTGGCCTGCGCGTCGTCGACATATTCGGAGTTCGGATAATTGTCGATGACGGCCTGCATCGCCTCGATCGTCTTGGCCGCGGCGCGCTGGTCCTGCGTCACGTCGACGATCTGCTTCGAATAGGTGAGACCGACGAGATACTGCACATACGCGGCATCCTGGGACTTCGGATATTGCGCCATGTAACGGTTGCCCGAAGCCAATGCATCGTCGAGGCGGCCCTGGCGATATTTGACGAAGGTGCTCATCACAAGCGCCTTGCGCGCCCATTCGGAGAATGGGTTTTCGCGGTCGATGGCGTCGAACTTGCGCGCCGCTTCCGCCATGTTGCCGGCCTTCATATTGGCAAGGCCCTGGGTGTAGAGCACGTCGGGCGGATCGGTTTCAAGACCGAGCTTGGTGATGTCGATATCGGGGTCCGACTGGCAGCCGGATATCGAGGCGCCTGCGCTGAGCACCAGAAGCGATGCGAACAAAGCGCGCGCTGTCTTCATCATACCTTCAGATCCTGCATAACCCATTCCAAAGAACCCCACTGCCGCCGCTCGCTCCACGGCAGCCACGCCTCGCTGGCGTTTCTAGCCACAAATGTGCATCAAGAGCAACGCAATGATAAGGCATTAACGCATTTTTGTGGCAGCAGCGGCAGAATGACCGGCTTTTCCTCTTCTTCCCGAGCCACGCCGCTAAGCAGCGGCCGGAAGATATCAATCGCCGGTGGCGCGAGCGAACATAAAAAAACCGCCTCCGGGAAAGAGGCGGCCTGGTCTTAGGAATATGCTGGAGGTCATGCCGACCAGGGAGCGAATTCCGAAGCGCTGACGGCGATCAGTTCCCGAGCAGCGACACGCTGGCGCGGCGTCGAGGTCTCGACCACTTCGTAAGCGGAGGGATCGGCGAGCAGCGCCTTCAAAGCATTGGCATTCATCTTGTGGCCGCCACGATAGGAACGGTAGCAACCGATAAACTGGACGCCGGCGAGCGACAGGTCGCCGACGGCATCGAGCGTCTTGTGGCGGACGAACTCGTCCTTGGCGTAACGCAGCCCTTCGACGTTGATGACGCTGTTGTCATCCGAGATGACGACGGAATTTTCGAGCGACGAGCCGAGCGCATGGCCCGAAGCCCAGAGCCGCTCGACATCGCGCATGAAGCCGAAGGTGCGGGCGCGGGAAAGCTCGGTCTTGAAGACCGCGGCGCTGATGTCGCCGGCCCATTTCTGCCGGCCGATCAGCGGGCAGTCGAAATCGATCTCGACCTCGAAGCGCGTGCCGTCATAGGGACGGAATTCGCTCCAGGATCCGCCATGCTCGATCCGCACCGGCTTGATGATACGGATATAGCGGCGCTTGACGCCGAGCGAGACAAGACCGGCCTGCTCGATCGCCTCGACGAAAGGCAGCGAGCTGCCGTCCATGATCGGCATTTCGGCGCCCTGCACTTCAATCACCACATTGTCGAGGCCGAGCGCATAGATGGCGGCCATGACGTGTTCGATCGTCGCGACCGAATGCATCGGCGAAAAGCCGAGCACGGTGCAGAGGTCGGTATTGCCGACCTGCGAAGAGACGGCCTTGAGTTCGGTGACATCGCCATTGTCATGCAGGCGCTGGAAAACGACGCCGGTGTCCGATTCCGCCGGGTTGAGCGTGATCGAGACGTTGGCACCGGAATGGACCCCGATGCCCGAGAGCGTCACGGGACGCGATACCGTCGTTTGAAAACCCAGCAAGCCAATTGCCATAAAATCTGCCTTTATTCTTCCGCTCCAGCGATCCGTTCCACGGTGCGGTTCTCATTCGTTCTGCAGAAGGAGCCTCGCGAGGAACTCCTTGAGCAGTTTCCTTGCACCATACTTACGTGCGCCGGCCTTCCAATCCAAATCACTGTTTCTTTCGCATTGTTACGAAGTCACGCGATTGAAATCGCTAAGAATTCGGGACCGAAAAACAGCAATGCCCGGGACCTGAATCCCGGGCATGAAAAGTGCCGAAGCGCCAATCTCAGTTCGACTGGCGGCGCAGGAATGCCGGGATTTCCAGCTGGTCGTCTTCCTGCATCATCCGGGCCTGCGGTACCGCGCGACCCTGATCGTCGAGATTGCCGCGGCGCGGCGCGTAGAGGCTTGCCTCCGGCGACAGCGGGCGGCGCTGCTGCGAAGCGGCCGGCGGTGCGGCGGTCATGTCGGCGGCAACCGCGTCATCGTCGCGGCGTCCCAGCGAATTGGTGATTCGCTTGAGCAGACCCATTGGGCCGCGTTCTTCCTGGCCATGTGCGGAAGCCGCCTGCGTCCGGTGGTCGAGCTCGGCCTGGACGACCGGCGGGAAGTCTTCGACCTTCGGCATGCGGACGGGTTCAGCCGCCTGACGGATGATCGGCTCCTGCCGGACCGGCTGCGGCTGGATTGGTTGCTGCTGGATGGGCTGGCTCATCACCGGAGCCGGAGCCTGCTGCAGCACTTGAGGACGCATGGCCGGAGCTTCCGGTGCAGGCGCAAAGATCTTGCTCTGCGGACGGAAGACTTCCTGCTGCGCGGCAGGCTGCTGAAGCGGTGCGGCGGCGCGCGGGGCCGGGATTTCGAGCTCGCGTTCCATCTCGGCTTCGCGGATGGTCTGCGCGATCGGATCGATGGCCTTAGGTGCCTGCATCACCGGCGCAGGCTGTACTGCGGCCGCTGCCGGAGCAACAGCCGCGGAAGGACGGATAGCGGGCTTGGCAACCGGCTGGAAGCTGCGTTCCGCGGCTTCGCTGATCGCCCGGTCGATACCGGTCGCGACGACCGAGACGCGGATGATGCCTTCGAGCGATTCGTCGAAGGTGGCGCCGAGGATGATGTTGGCGTCCGGATCGACTTCCTCGCGGATACGGGTGGCGGCTTCATCGACTTCGAAGAGCGTAAGGTCGCGACCGCCGGTGATCGAGATCAACAGGCCCTGAGCGCCCTTCATCGAGGTTTCGTCGAGCAGCGGGTTGGCGATCGCCGCTTCGGCGGCCTGCAGCGCACGGCCGGCGCCGGAGGCCTCGCCGGTGCCCATCATCGCGCGGCCCATTTCGCGCATGACCGAGCGGACGTCGGCGAAGTCGAGGTTGATGAGACCTTCCTTCACCATCAGGTCGGTGATGCAGGCAACGCCCGAATAGAGAACCTGGTCAGCCATGGCGAACGCGTCGGCGAAGGTCGTCTTGTCGTTGGCTATACGGAAGAGGTTCTGGTTCGGAATGACGATCAGCGTGTCGACAGACTTCTGCAGTTCCTGGATGCCCATCTCGGCGAGACGCATGCGGCGGCCGCCTTCGAAATGGAACGGCTTGGTGACGACGCCGACCGTCAGGATGCCCTTGTTGCGTGCGGCCTGTGCGACCACAGGAGCAGCACCGGTACCGGTGCCGCCGCCCATGCCGGCGGTGACGAAGCACATATGCGTGCCGTTCAGGTGATCGACGATCTCATCAATGCATTCTTCAGCGGCCGCGCGACCGACTTCCGGCTGCGAACCGGCACCGAGACCTTCGGTGACGTTGACGCCGAGCTGGATGATGCGCTCGGCCTTCGTCATCGTGAGCGCCTGCGCATCCGTATTGGCAACGACGAAGTCGACGCCCTGGAGGCCGGCGGTGATCATGTTGTTGACGGCGTTGCCGCCACCGCCACCGACGCCGAACACGGTGATGCGCGGCTTCAGCTCTGTGATGTCAGGCTTTTGCAGCTTGATGGTCATGGTACCTGTTCCTTCTCTCTCTGGCCGCATCGCCACGCCGGCCAATTACTCAAATTTCAGAAGCTTTCCTTCAGCCACTGGCCCATCCGGGCTATGCGACTGTTATTTCCCCCAAGCGACATGAGCAGACCGCTCTGTGACGCATGTGTCTCCATGTCCGCGACCTGCGGATAGATCATCAGGCCGACGGCCGTCGAAAAGGCCGGGCCTTTGGCCGCCGTCGGCAGCCCGGAAACGCCCATCGGGCGGCCGATGCGGACGTTGCGGGCAAGGATGCGCCGCGCCACCTCGGCAAGGCCCGTCAGCTGGCTTGCGCCGCCGGTCAAGACGACGCGCTTGCCGACGATCGGGCTGAAACCGGAGCGCTGGATCCGGTCGCGGATGAGCTCCATCGTCTCTTCGATTCGCGCCGAAACGATGCGTGAAACCAGTGCCCGCGGCACCTGCGACGGCTGGTCGCGATCGTCCTCGCCGATCGGCGGGATCGAGATCAGCTCGCGCTCGTCGGAGGAATTCGAAAGGGCAGAGGCGTGCACGACCTTCAGCCGCTCCGCATCCTCGATGCGGGTCGAAAGGCCGCGCGCCAGATCGGTGGTGACGTGATGGCCGCCCAGGCCGACGGCATCCGTATGAACGAGCTTGCCTTCGGCAAAGACCGATATCGTTGTCGTGCCGCCGCCCATGTCGATCGCCGCACAGCCGAGCTCGACCTCGTCGTCGACGAGAGCCGCAAGTCCCGATGCATAGGGCGTCGCGACGATGCCTTCGACCGACAGATGCGCGCGGTTGACGCTGAGCTC
Organism: Rhizobium binae; assembly: GCF_017357225.1. Classification (NCBI taxonomy): domain Bacteria; kingdom Pseudomonadati; phylum Pseudomonadota; class Alphaproteobacteria; order Hyphomicrobiales; family Rhizobiaceae; genus Rhizobium; species Rhizobium binae. The sequence goes on from NZ_CP071604.1 coordinate 3,039,241, forward strand.
CAGATTCTTGAGCGCCGAGCGCTCCGCGGTGACGACGTGCATGTCGACGCCGAGCGCATCACCATACATCGCCAGCGGATCGCGGATCCCGCGCTCGCCGTCGAGCGAGAAGCCCGTCGCCAGCGAATGCAGCACCGAACGGTCCTGGCGCAGCGACTGCTGGCAGGCGGCCGACAGCACCTTCTTCAGATCGTTGAGCTCGACTTCCTGGCCGCCGAGATCGATCGTCGCCGTATAAATGTCGCTGCCGAGGCGGCCGGCCGTCAGGTTGACGATCAGGCTCTCGACGGTCAGCCCCGCCATGCGCTCGGCCGCGTCGACGGCGAGACGGATGACGCCTTCCAGCGCGTCAAGATCGGCGATGACGCCGGTCTTGATGCCGCGGGAGCGCTGATGGCCGATGCCGATGATTTCGATATTGTGTGTGCGGCCCGGCAGGATCTGACTTTCTTCGCGCGGCGTCAGCCGGCCGATCATGCAGACGACCTTGGTCGAACCGATGTCGAGCACCGAAACGATATGCGACCGCTTCGACGAAAGCGGCTTCAGGCGCGGCAATCCGAAATGGGATGAACCGAACAAGCTCATATATTCTGCCCCGCCTTCTTCAATTCTTTCGTACGCTCCGTTACCGCCGCCTGCCGGCGAACCGCCGCTTCCGGCGTCAGCTGGATCGCGGTTCTGTCCGGCAATCTCAGGTCGACCGCAGCGATATCACGCTCCAGCAGCTGATGCTGCTTGTCGAATTTCGACAGCGTCGCCAGCGCCTGGTCGATGCCGTCTTCCGGCAGCTTGACGACGACGCCATTGTCCATGTGCAGGTCCCAGCGACGGCCGGATATCCAGACATAGGCCTTCACGCGCGCCTTCACGTCCGGCCACTTCGAGAAGGCGTCGTCGAGCGAAGCCGCTGCCGTTTCCGCATCGCGGCCGACGACGAGCGGCAACGACGAAAACTTGTTGTCGCGCAGCGGCGCAATGACGCTGCCGTTCTTTTCGATCAGCGAAAGCTCCTGCCCGTGCTGCCAGATTGCATAGGCCTGACGCTCCTTGAGCTTCACCTCGATCGTCTTCGGATAGACCTTGCGGACCTCGACGCTTTCGACCCAGGGGAGATGGGCAATCTTCCGGCGGGCGGCATCAACGTCGAGCGCGACCAGCGAGGTCGTGCCGTCAAGGCCGATCAGTTGCAGGATTTCGATTTCGGAGGTTTCCGAATTGCCGGAGACCTTCACGTCCTCGATCGCAAAGCCCGCGGCCGTCGTCGTCGCCTGCGCGACGGCTTCCGTGTGGCCGCCGAGCGACATGCCGTAAAGCCCCGTCGCAACCAGGAAAGCCAGCGACGAGACGGTGCCGGTATGGGGCGGGATATAGATACGGCCGCTGCCGAGGCTGATGAGGAAACGAGTGACGCGGCGCAACGGACGCGGCAGCACGAATCGCTCTTCGGCTTCCACGGTCGGAAGCACGGCATGATGGCTGGGACGCCCTATCCTCTTGACCGTCAACGCAAACAAGACGCGTCCTCCACCATCCACCGGAGAAACTCACCAAAGGAATAACCGGCATGGCCGGCCATTTCGGGCACGAGCGAGGTTGGAGTCATGCCGGGCTGGGTATTGATCTCCAGCCAGATGATTTCGCCGTCTTCGGAGAAACGATCGTCGTAACGAAAGTCGGACCGACTGACGCCGCGACAACCGATTGCCTGATGCGCCCTTAGAGCCAATGTTTGTATTTTTTGGTAAATATTCGGTGAAATTTTCGCCGGGATGACGTGTTTTGAACCGCCCGCCGCATACTTGGAATCGTAATCATAGAAATTGTGTCCCTGCGGCACCACTTCGGTGACACCAAGCGCAGTCTCGCCCATGACGCCGCAGGTGAGTTCGCGGCCGTAGACATAGCGCTCAACGAGGACGTCCTCGCCATAATGCCACTCGGGCGAGCTGACGACCTGCGGCGGATGCGTCTGATCTTCCGTTACGATGACGACGCCGAAGCTCGACCCCTCGCGAACCGGCTTTACCACATAGGGCGGCTTCATCGGATGCACCGAAGGAAAGGCAAAACGGTTGATAACCTGCGATTCGGCAACCGGAATGCCGGCAGCGGCCGCGACGAGCTTCGCCTTGTCCTTGTCCATCGCCAGCGCCGAGGCAAGCACACCCGAATGCGTATAGGGGATCTCGAGATATTCGAGGATGCCCTGGATGGTGCCATCCTCGCCAAAAGGTCCGTGAAGCGCGTTGAAGACAACATCGGGCTTCAGCGCCGCAAGCTTCTCGGAAACGTCGCGCGCAACGTCGATGCACGTCACCTTGAAGCCTTCGGCTTCGAGGGCTGCTGCGCAAGCCTTTCCCGAGGAAAGGCTCACGGGCCGCTCCGAGGAAAATCCGCCCATCAGGACAGCGACATGCTTGCGACTCATCAACACCCCCAAAAATAACTGCCACTTTTGAAAACGACGCTTGCGCGAAGCTGTTTGCGCCGTTTCGGGCCTTTGTCCGATCTGCATGCATTAGAGCATCATTATGGTTAATGAAGTGTTTACTTTCGTTAACTTCTGCCCTGGAAATTCGCGATCTTTTACCTTTTGCTCATTTCGCCACCATTCCCACACCATCCCGAGCAGCACTCAAGCAGGGGCGAAAAATCCCGTCTCTTCAATAAGATATCGTGTCGCGCTGAACCGAGACGGGCTCAGTCAAAGGACTGAGATGTCATCCCGCAACGGCGGCCGACAGCCTGATTGATTAATGCAGAGAGCCGCGTCGCGCGGTCATCCCTGCTTTTTTATTGATGCCGGTCCGACTTCCGGTTAGCGAAGGCATATGGATGAGCAGGGAGAAGATCATGAGATGTCTCGTCACCGGCGCTGCCGGCTTCGTCGGTAGCCCACTTGTCGAGCGGCTGCACGCAGAGAAAATTTGCGATCTTGTGGTCACCACCAGATCCGAGACGTCTGCCTTTCCCCAAGATATCACGCATTTTCCGATTGAAATAACCGACAGGACCGACTGGACGGCGGCACTTGCAGGCGTCGACGTCATTCTCCATCTTGCCGCCCGCGTTCACATCATGAACGACCGTGCAGCCGATCCGCTGGCGGAATTCCGCCGGACCAACACCGCCGCCACGCTCAACCTCGCCGAACAGGCCGCCCGCGCGGGCGTGAAGAGATTCGTCTTCGTCAGTACCATCAAGGTCAATGGCGAAGAGAACGATCGGCCGTTCCGGCATGACGACGCGCCGAAGCCGATCGATCCCTACGGCGTTTCGAAGCTGGAAAGCGAAATCGGTCTGCGTGAAATCGCCGCCCGCACCGGCATGGAAATCGTCGTCATCCGCCCGCCGCTGGTCTACGGGCCCGGCGCGAGAGGCAACTTCGCCCTTCTCGTCGGGCTCGTCCGCAAGCGGATACCGCTCCCCTTCGCTTCACTGAAGAACCGCCGCACATTGGTGGCGGTGCAAAATCTCGTCGATCTGATCATCACCTGCGCGGCACATCCCGCCGCCGCCGGCGAGATTTTCCTTGCCGGAGACGGTGAGGACCTGTCGACCCCCGAGCTCATCCGGGGAATTGCCGCGGGGCTCGGCGTCAAGCCGATGTTGATCCCCTTCCCGTCCTCATTGCTGCACATGGCGGCGAAGGCTGTCGGGAAGGAGTCCGTCTATCAACGCCTCTGCGGCTCGCTGCAGGTCGACATATCCTGGGCGCGCAAGGTTCTGGGCTGGACGCCCGTCGTCACGCCGCGCCAGGGACTGAAACTGGCGGTGAAGTAGCCGTTATTCGCTGGTGACACCCTGGAACGGGCGCACTTCGCGGCCGGGCATGAAGACACCGAGGCGCTTGATTTCCCATTCGAGCTTGATGCCTTCTTTCTCGAACACCTCGCGGCGCACCTGCTCGCCGAGATATTCAAGGTCGTAGCCGGTCGCCTGCCCCATATTGATCATGAAGTTGCAGTGAAGCGACGACATCTGGGCGCCGCCAATGACGAGGCCGCGACAGCCCGCCTCGTCGATCAGCTTCCAGGCAGAATGGCCGGGCGGGTTCTTGAAGGTCGAACCGCCGGTCCTCTCGCGCACCGGCTGCACCGTCTCTCGGTGATTGCGCACAGCGTCCATCTCTGCGCGGATCTGGGCGCGATCCTCCGGATAGCCCTCGAATAGCACTGAGGTGAAGATCAGGTCGGCGGGTGCTGCGGAATGTCGGTAGGAATAGCCCATTTCGGCATTGGACAGCACATGCTTGTTGCCCTTGCGATCGACCGCGTTGACCTCGACCAGCCGCTCGCGCGTCTCCACGCCGTTGGCACCGGCATTCATGCGGGCCGCGCCGCCGATGGCGCCGGGAATGCCGTAGTAGAAATGGAAGCCGCCGATCCCGTTGTCCATCGCCATCGCCGCGACATGCTTGTCCGGGCAGATGGCGCCGGCAAGGATGCGGTTTTCACCGGCCAGCTCGACGAAGCCGAAGCCCTTGGCCGACAGGCGCAGCACGACGCCGGGAATGCCGCCGTCGCGCACCAGGATATTGGAGCCGACACCGATCACCGTCAGCGGCACCTCTTCCGGCAGGATCTTCAGGAAGGCGATGAGATCGTCGAGATCATGCGGCTGGAACATCAGCTCGGCGAGCCCGCCGGCCCGGAACCAGGTGACGCGATCCATGGGAGCATCCGGCGTGATACGGCCGCGGATATCCTTTACACCGTCTCCGAGAGACGCGAGAAGCTTTTCCCCATTCACCTGTTTCATACGGACTTTCCCGATAGGCCTTCCAGTTGTTTGGGCAGTGCGGCTGCCCAGGATGTGATGCTCCCAGCCCCCAACAGAACCACGAAATCGCCAGGCTTTGCAACCTCTGCAACCATCTGCGGCAGAAGCTCGGCCGAAGACAGGAAGCGGGCGTCGCGATGGCCGCCGGATTTGATGCGCGAGACGAGCGACGTGGAGTCGGCGCCTTCGATCGCATCTTCACCCGCAGCATAGACGGGCGCCAGAAAAATGCTGTCGGCATCGTTGAAGCAGGCCGCGAATTCTTCGAACAGGCTTGCGAGGCGGCTGTAACGATGCGGCTGGTGGACGGCGATGATGCGGCCCTTGCAGGCTTCGCGGGCAGCACGCAGCACCGCTTTGATCTCGACCGGATGATGGCCGTAATCGTCGAAGATCTGCACTCCGTTCCATTCGCCCGTCAAGGTGAAGCGGCGCTTGACGCCGCCGAAGGAGGCAAGCCCCTTGGCGATATCGGCGCTCGAGATGCCGAGCCGGTTGGCGACAGCGATCGCCGCCGTCGCGTTGGAAATATTGTGCCGCCCTGGCATCGGCATGACCAGCCCCTTGAGCTCGGTCACCTGGCCGGTGCGGCGGCGGCGGATTTCGACGTCGAAAATCGAGCGCGTGCCGTCGATGCGCACATTCTTGAAGCGCACGTCGGCCTGCGGATTCTCGCCATAGGTGATGATCTTGCGGTCCTCGATGCGGCCGACCAGCGACTGCACCTCGGGATGGTCGAGACACATGACGCCGAAGCCGTAAAACGGCACATTCTCGACAAACTGCCGGAAGGCGGCGCGCACGGCATCGAAATTGCCGTAATGGTCGAGATGCTCCGGGTCGATATTGGTGACGACGGCGACGTCGGCCGGAAGCTTCAGGAAGGTGCCATCCGATTCGTCGGCCTCGACCACCATCCATTCGCCCTCACCCATACGGGCATTGGTGCCGTAGGCGTTGATGATGCCGCCGTTGATGACGGTCGGGTCGAGCCCGCCGGCTTCGAGCAGGGTCGCGACCAGCGAGGTGGTCGTCGTCTTGCCGTGCGTGCCGCCGATGGCAATCGCATTGCGGAAGCGCATCAGTTCGGCGAGCATCTCGGCCCGGCGCACCACCGGCAGCAGCTTTTCCCGCGCCGCGATGAGTTCCGGATTGCTCTTTTTGATCGCCGTCGACACGACGACGACCTCAGCGTCACCCAGATTTTCAGCCCGATGGCCGACGAACACCTCGATGCCCTTGTCACGCAGGCGCTGAACATTGGCGCTGTCGGCCTGGTCCGATCCCTGCACCTTATGGCCGAGATTGTGCAGCACCTCGGCGATGCCGCTCATGCCGATGCCGCCAATGCCGATGAAATGGACGAGACCGATCGCCTTCGGCAGTTTCATGCGCGTGTCCTCTTGAATTCTGAGACTGTCTTGCCGGCGGCAATAGCCTCAACCATGTCGGCAAGCAAGTTTGCCGCATCCGGTTTCCCGGCAAGCTTCGCCGCCGCCGCCATGTGCGACAGCTTTTCCGGATCGTTCATCACATGGCTCAGTATAGAGGCGATGCGTTCCGGCGAAAGCTCGGACTGCGCGATCACCTTCGCCCCGCCGGTCGCAGCCAATGCGGCGGCGTTCGCCGCCTGATCATGGTCGAGCGCGTGCGGATAAGGCACCAGAATGGCCGGGCGTCCGATGACGGAGATTTCCGAAACCGTGGACGCGCCGGAGCGGCAGATCACCAGATGCGCTTTGGCAAGACGCTCTGCCATGTCATTGAAAAACGGCGCGATATCGGCTCCCATCTGCAGCTGCGCCACGCAGCCGCGCACCATCTCCATATCCTCCGGACGAACCTGCTGGGTCACCCTGAGCCGCGCCCGCAGCTCGTCGTCGAGCAAGCTGATTGCCGTTGGCATGGCCTTGGAGAAATACTGAGCGCCCTGGCTGCCGCCGAAGACGACGAGATTGAAGGGCTCGCCGGGATGCGAGGGGAGATAGGGCTGTTCGGCCGCCGCCAGGATCGCCGGACGCACGGGATTGCCGGTCGCAACCGTCTTGTCGGAAAAAACATCGCCGCTCTCCTTAAGAAAACCGCCCGCGATCGCCTTGACGCGCGGCGCCAAGGCCTTGTTGGCGCGCCCCATGACAGCATTCTGCTCATGCAGCATAGAGGCGATACCGAGCCGCGTGGCGGCCAGCAGCGGCGGCACGGTGGGGTAACCGCCGAAACCGACGATGATGACGGGTTTCAGCCGCTGGATCAGCTTTTTGGCCGCCCGCATGCCGCTCCAAAGCGTCCACAGCGAGCGGGCGACGGCAACCGGGTTCTTCGAGCCGATCGTCGCCGAAGGCACAACGTGAATTTCCTCGGCCGGGAATTTGCCGGCATAGCGCTCCGCCCGGCTGTCGGTGACGAGATGCACCGAGTAGCCACGCTCCTTCAGCTTGAAGGCCAGCGCCTCCGCCGGGAATACGTGGCCGCCGGTCCCCCCGGCGGCAAGCAGCACGATGCCTTTGCTCATGATCCCTTACTCCGCCGGCATACCGTGCGGGACGCGGAAAAGGCTCCGGTCCTGCGCGCGCTTTTCCGGTCGATGGCGCGTCAGCGCCAGAATGAAGCCGGCAGTGACGCAGATCGCCACCATGGACGAACCGCCGTAGGAAATCAGCGGCAGCGTCATGCCCTTTGCTGGCAGCAGTTCGAGGTTGACGCCGATATTGATGATCGACTGGATGCCCATCTGCAGCACCAGGCCGGCGACGGCAAAGCGGTTGAAATCATTGCGCTCGCGATAGGCATGCGACAGGCCGCGCAGCACCAGCACCGTAAAGAGCGCAACAAGCGCCATGCAGAAGACGATGCCGAATTCCTCGGCCGCCACCGAAAAGATGAAGTCGGTATGGGCGTCGGGGATGATCCGCTTGACGATGCCTTCGCCCGGCCCCTGGCCGAACCAGCTGCCGCGGATGATCGCCTCGCGCGCCGTGTCGATCTGGAACGTGTCGCCCTCGCCTGTCATGAACTTGTCGATACGCAGCGCCACGTGCGGAAAGACGTAATAGGCGGTGAACAGGCCGCCGACGCCGCCGATGCCGAGCAGCATGATCCAGATCCATGGCATGCCGGCCATGAAGAACATGCCGCCCCAGACGGCCGTCGTCAGGATGGTCTGGCCGAGGTCCGGCTGGGCGACGAGAAGGGCGGCGACGATGCCGAACAGAATGATGGCGAAGAGGTTGCCGGGAATTTCAGGCTGACGAGCGTGTTCGGCAAACAGCCAGGCGCAGACGACGACGAAGGCAGGCTTCATGAATTCGGAGGGCTGGATGGAAAGGCCGGCGATCCAGATCCAGCGCCTGCCGCCCTTGACCTCCTGCCCGACGAACAGCACCAGCACCATCATGGCGAGCGAAATGATCAGGAGCAGGATCGCAGTCCGCCGAACCTGGCGCGGCGTCAGGAAGGACAGCCCGAGCATGACGGCGATCGACGGAATCATGAAGGCCGCATGACGCTTGACGAAGTGGAAGGGTTCCAGCCCGATACGCTCGGCGACCGCGGGAGATGCCGCAAACGACAGCATGAAGCCGATGCCCATCAGGAGGATGAACATCGCCAGGAAGAAGCGGTCGATGGTCCAGAACCAATCGGCCAGAGGCCCACGTTCCGCGCGGCTTACCATGTCATTTCTCTCCTGCTACAGGACCGATCAGCATCGTCACTCCGTCAAGGGCTGCCACGTGGCTGACGAAGGCATCGCCCCTGACTTCGAAGTTCTTATACTGGTCGAAGCTTGCGCAAGCCGGGGATAACATCACGGCCGAAGCGGCCGCATCGTCGCTATCCGCGTCGGCGGCGGCATGCGCGACTGCCCTCTCCAGCGTGCCTGAAATTTCGTAGGGCACGGCCTCCCCGAGTGTCGCCGCGAATTCCGCCGCCGCCTCGCCGATCAGATAGGCCTTGGCGATACGCGGAAAATAAGGAGCGAGCGTCGTGATGCCGCCAGATTTCGGCAGGCCGCCGGCAATCCAGTAGATACGGTCGTAGCTCGAGAGGGCCGGCGCCGCGGCATCGGCATTGGTGGCCTTGGAATCGTTGACGAAGACGACACGGCCACGTCTGCCGACCGGCTGCATGCGATGCTTGAGACCCGGAAATGAAGCAAGGCCGGAGCTGATGTCGTCGGCGGAAACACCGACCGCAAGGCAGGCGGCGACGGCAGCCGCGGCATTCTGCGCATTGTGGCTGCCGCGCAACGTCTGAATGCCGTCGAGATCGACGAAGGGCAAGATGGCGCCGCCGGCGGCCTGAACGAGTTTCGTGCCCTCGGCGTAGATGCCTTCGGCCACCACGTTACGCCGCGAGATGCGGACTACCTTGACGCCTGCCCGCTCAACGCGGTCGGCGATCAGCGCCGAATGGCTGTCGTCGATGCCGACGACCGCGACATCGCTGCCGGCGACCAGCCGCTCCTTGACGTCGGCATAATGCTGCATCGTGCCGTGACGGTCGAGGTGATCGGGCGTCAGGTTGAGCAGGATGCCAGCGGACGGATTCAGCGTCGGCGCCAGGTCGATCTGGTAGGAGGAGCATTCGACGACGTAATAACGTTCTGTCTTCGGTGGATGGAGCGTCAGCACGGCCGTGCCGATATTGCCGCCGAGCTGCGTATCATAGCCCGCTGATTTCAGGATATGGGCGATCAGCGCCGTCGTCGTCGACTTGCCGTTGGTGCCAGTGATGGCGATGAAGGGGCAATCCGGCGCGTGGGCGCGGCGCTCGCGCACGAAGAGCTCGACGTCGCCGACAATATCGACGCCGGCGGCGCGCGCCAGATCGACGGTCCAGTGCGGCTTCGGATGGGTGAGCGGCACGCCGGGCGAAAGCACGAAAAGCGACTGCTGGCTCCAGTCGATCGTGTGCAGTTCCTCGGTGTGGATACCTTCTGCCGCAGCCTTGGCGACGCTGTCGGGGTTGTCGTCCCAGGCGGTCACATGGGCGCCGCCCAAGATGAGCGCGCGCGCGGTGGCGAAACCGGAGCCGCCGAGCCCGAAGAGCGCGACCTTCCTGTCTTTCAGCGTCGTGACCGGGATCATCGCCGCCTCACCGGAGCTTCAGGGTCGAAAGGCCGAGCAGCGCCAGGCCGACGGCTATGATCCAGAAGCGGATCACCACCTGGCTTTCCGTCCAGCCCTTCTTTTCGAAGTGATGATGGATCGGCGCCATCAGAAAGACGCGCCGGCCGGTCATCTTGAAGAAGCCGACCTGGATGATGACCGACAGCGTCTCCATGACGAAGAGGCCGCCGATGATCGCCATGACGATCTCGTGCTTGGTGGCGACAGCGACGGTGCCGATCGTGCCGCCAAGCGCCAGCGAACCGGTGTCGCCCATGAAGATGGCCGCCGGCGGCGCATTGAACCAGAGGAAGCCGAGGCCCGCGCCGATGACTGCGCCGAGCACGACGGCCAGTTCGCCGGTGCCGGGCACGAAATTGATCTGCAGGTAATTCGCAAACACCACGTTGCCGGCGAGATAGGCGATGACGCCGAACGAGGCGGCGGCGATCATCACAGGCACGATGGCGAGACCATCCAGGCCATCGGTCAGGTTGACGGCATTGCCGGCGCCGACGATGACGAACCCGCCGAACACCACGAACATGATGCCGAGATTGATCAGGAAGTCCTTGAAGAAGGGAAAGGCGATCGAGGAGCCAAAGGTCGAGCCGGCGGTTCCCGAGGCAAGGGCGGTGCGCATCATGAAATAGACGGCGATGCCGGCAATGATGAACTCGATTCCGAGACGCGCCTTGCCGGAGAAGCCTTTGTGGCTCTGCTTCGTCACCTTGAGATAATCATCATAGAAGCCGATGGCGCCGAAGCCGAGCGTCACCAGCAGCGTGGCGACGACATAGACATTGGAAAGGTCAGCCCAGAGCAGCGACGCACCGATGATGCCGGCCAGGATCATCAACCCGCCCATGGTCGGCGTGCCGGCCTTCTTGAAATGCGTCTGCGGCCCGTCGGCGCGGATCGGCTGGCCCTTGCCCTGGCGGATGCGCAGCGAATTGATGATGGCCGGCCCGAACAGGAACACGATCAGTGCGGAGGTGAAGAGAGCGGCGCCCGTGCGGAAGGTAATATATCTGAACAGGTTCAGAAATTTGAAATATTCCGACAGTTCGACAAGCCAGATCAGCATTCAGGGCCCCTTGTTACCCGGTCAAAGTTCGCGTTGCGTGTCGGAAAATGCCGGGAACTTGTCAAGAAGCGCGGCGACGATCTTGCCGAAGCCGATGCCCAGAGACGATTTCACCATCAACACGTCGCCCGGGGCGACCGAGTTCAACACGTAGTCCGTCAATTCGCTGGTCTTTTCGCAGTACTCGACATGGACGCTTTCCGGCAATGATTCTTTCAGCGCTGCCATGTCGGCGCCGGCGAGCCAGACATGTTCGATGCCGGCCGCAAGTAGCGGCCCGGCGAGATCGCTGTGAACCTTCTCGGCATACTCGCCCATTTCGAGCATGTCACCGAGTACGGCGATGCGGCGTCCGCGGCCGGTCGGCTCGGCGGCCGCAAGCAGCGCGATCGCCGCGCGCATCGAGGCCGGGTTGGCATTGTAGCTCTCGTCGATCAGCGTGAAGCTGGCGTTGCCGCCGCCGATCGAAAGGCGGTGGCGCTTGCCCCTGCCCTTTTCCGGTTTCAGCGTCGCAAGCGCGGCGATTGCCTTCTCCATGTCGGCGCCGACGATCCTGACGACACCGAGCGCGGCAAGCGCATTCTCGGCGATATGGCGGCCCGGCGCGCCGATCGCCACTTCCAGCGTCTCGCCACCGATCGTCAGCCACAGCGTCGAATTCTCGTCGGAGCCGTTGAATTCCGCGAGCCGGAAATCAGCCTTGGCATGCTGGCCAAAGGAATGGATATGCTCGACGCCGAGCGACTGCGCGGTGCGGTCGAGGAAATTGAACTGGTCGTTGTCGCGGTTGAGCACGACATGGCCGCCGGCTTCGAGCCCTTCGAAGATCTCAGCCTTGGCGGCGGCGATCTCCTTGATACTCTTGAAATTGCCGAGATGGGCCGGCGCGATCGTCGTGATGACAGCGACATCAGGGCGGATCATCGCCACCAGCGGCCGGATTTCGCCCGGATGGTTCATCCCGACTTCGAAGACGCCGTAATCCGTATCGTCAGGCATGCGCGCCAGCGTCAGCGGCACGCCCCAGTGGTTGTTGAAGGAAGCGACGGAGGCATGCACCTTGCCGGAAGGCGACAGCACGTGCCGCAGCATTTCCTTGGTGGTGGTCTTGCCGACCGACCCGGTCACCGCGATGATTTTTGCGCGCGAGCGCTCTCGGGAGGCCTGCCCCAGACGCCCGAGCGCCGCGAGCACGTCGTCGACGACGATCATCGGCACTGTGAGACGGCCCATCGCCGGAAGCCGCGCCTCGCTGACGACGAGAAGAGAAGCGCCGTTGGCCATCGCCATCGACGCATAGTCGTGGCCGTCGACGCGGTCGCCCTTGATCGCGAAGAAGGCTTCGCCTGATGTAATCGAGCGGCTGTCGATGGAAATGCCGGTGATGCCTTCGGGCAGCGTGCCGAAGGGGCGCCCCGCCATCGCTGCGATCATATCTTCGGTCGTCCAGAGCCAGCTCAAGATTTCAGGTCCTCCAAGGCCTTGCGCACCTCCGCATGATCGGAGAACGGCAAGGTGACGCTCCCAACCGTCTGCCCCTCCTCATGTCCCTTGCCGGCGACAATCAGCGTATCGCCGGATCTCAGCATGCCGACCGCCTCACGGATCGCCGCGGCGCGATCGCCGATTTCCGAGGCGCAAGCCGCTGCCGCCATGATCTCGGAGCGGATCGCGGCCGGCTCCTCCGAGCGCGGATTATCGTCGGTGACGATGACGACGTCGGCGAGCCGGCAGGCGATTTCGCCCATGATCGGCCGCTTGCCGCGGTCGCGGTCGCCGCCGCAGCCGAAGACGACGAAGACGCGGCCCGTCGTGAAAGGCCGGACCGAATTCAGCACGTTTTCCAGCGCTTCCGGCTTATGGGCATAATCGACATAAGCAAGCGCGCCGTCCTTCGTATGGCCGACGAGTTCGAGACGGCCGGAGGCACCGACGAGTTTTTCGAGCGCGGCCATCGCAACTTTCGGCTCGACACCGGTCGACATGGCAAGCCCTGCCGCGACCAGCGCATTGGCGACCTGGAAATCGCCGGCCAGCGCAATGTCCACTTCGAATATCTCGTCGCCGATATGGATCTCGGCCGTCTGCTTGTGGCGGAAATGCTCGACACGTTTCAGCGTCAGGTAATCGCCCTTGCGCCCGACGGTACGAACATCGTGACCGGCATCGACCGCCGCCTTGACGGCTTGGGCTGACCACGGATCGTCGGCAAAGATCACCGCCGGCGCGCCCTTCGGCAGCAATGTATCGAAAAGCCGCATCTTGGCGGCCATATAGGCCTCGACGGTCGGATGATAATCCATGTGGTCGCGGCCGAGATTGGTGAAGGCGGCAGCCGAAAGCTTCACGCCGTCGAGGCGGCTCTGGTCGAGACCGTGGCTGGAAGCCTCCATCGACGCATGCGTCACGCCTTCGTCGGCAAGTTCGGCCAGCAGCTTGTGCAGGGAGACAGGATCCGGCGTGGTCAGCGCGCCATATTCATTGCGCGTCGGTGAAACCACGCCCGTCGTGCCGATCATCGCGGCCGCGTGGCCTGCATGCGCCCAGATCTGCCGGGTGAACGAGGCGACGGAAGTCTTGCCCGCAGTGCCGGTGACGGCGACCATGATCTCGGGCTGCCTGCCGTAGAACCGCGCGGCGGCGATCGAAAGGAAGCGACGCGGGTCTCCGACCGCAAGCACCGGGATAGAAGCATCGACGGCCTGGGAGGCGATCGCGACTGCGGCACCCCGTCCGGCGGCATCCGCGATGAAGCCCGCGCCGTCCGCCTTGGTGCCGGCGACCGCGACGAAGGCATTGCCCGGCGCCACCTTGCGGCTGTCCGAAGACAGGCCGGAAATATCGAGCAGGCCTGCCGGGCCTTCGAGCTGTGCTTCAAGTTCCGGAAACTGATCTCCGGCCAGGTCTCGCAATTTCATCGAATGCACTTTTCCCTCTTGAAGCCGGTCCGCCCCTCGCGAATCGGCGTCGATATTCATTCACGCTCAATAAGACACCAGCAAGGCCGAACCACCCTCCCCGAATTTCGGCTCGATGCCGAGAATGGGAGCGGCGCGGCTGATGATCTCACGGGCAATCGGGCCGGCGGTACCGGCGGAGATCGTTCCACCATATTGTTTCTCGCCGGTCTTCGGCTCGTCGCAGAAGGTGATCACCGCATATTTGGGGTCGTTGATCGGGAAGGCGGCGATGAAGGAGTTGAAGTTCAGCGTCGAGGAATACCGTCCGTTCACGACCTTGTCGGCCGTGCCGGTCTTGCTTCCGACGGCAAAACCCGGCACGCGCGCCACGCGGCCCGAACCCTTGAAACCGTTGAAATCAAGGAGGTAGCGGATCTCGTCGCTGGTCGACTTCTTGATCACCTGCTTGGCGATCTGGTCGGCCTCTTCGCGTGTGCGCGGCAGGAATGTCGGCTCGATCAGCTTGCCGCCGTTGACGAGAGCCGCCGCCGCCACCCCCGTCTGCAGCGCCGTCGTCGAGACCCCGTGACCGAAGGAAATCGTGATCGAATTGATCTTCTTCCACACCCGCGGCTGGCTCGGCATCTTCACTTCCGGCAATTCGGTCTGCATCTTCGTCAAGAGGCCGAACTTGGTCAGATAGTCCTTCTGCGCGTCGATGCCGACGATGTCGATGACGCGCGCCGTGCCGATATTCGAAGAGTACTGGAAAATTTCAGGCACGGTCAGCCAGCGGCGCTGCCCGTGAAAATCGTGGATGGTGAAGCCGCCGATATAGATCGGCTTGCTGGCATCGAACGTGTCGGACATCTTCACCTTGCCGGTATCAAGCGCCATTGCCAGCGAAAAGGTTTTGAAGGTCGATCCCATTTCGAAGGTGCCGTTGGTCATCCGGTTGAGCCAGCCGTCCTTGGCGCCCTCCTGCGGATCGTTCGGATCGAAATCCGGCGCCGATGCCATTGCCAGCACTTCTCCGGTATGCACGTCGATGACCGCCGCCCCTGCACCCTTGGACTGGAAGTTGTTGACGGCGTTGACGACAGCGTCCCTGACGATGTTCTGGACGCGCAGGTCGATCGACAGCCGCACCGGCTCGAGCGGCTGATCGCTGGTCATGCCGACCGAGGCGAGATCCGCGAGCCCCTGGTCGTCGATGAACTTCTCCATGCCGGCAACACCGCGGTTGTCGATGTTGACGTAACCCAGGATGTGCGCGGCGGTCGATCCGCCCGGATAGAAGCGGCGCTTCTCCGGCCGGAAGCCGATGCCGGGAATGCCGAGCGCCAGGATCTGGCTCTGCTGCTTCGGCGTCAGCTGCCGGCGCAGCCAGGCGAAATGCGATGTCTTGACCGAGAGTTTCTTGTAGGTGTCCTTGACGTCGAGCTCGGGCAGAACCGTTGCGAGCTTTTCGACCGCCTCATCGGGATCGACGATCTTGTTCGGCTCGGCAAACAGCGAGACGGTGCGGATATCGGTCGCCAGCACCTCACCGTTACGGTCGAGAATGTCGGGCCGCGATGCCATCAGCCGATCGGGTGGCAGGATGCTGGAGACGACCTCCTGATCCTTCATCGCATATTCGACGAGGCGGCCGCCGATGACGACGTAGACGCCCATGAAACCGAGGATCAGCAGGCCGACACGGCTCTTTGCCTGCCCCGACTTCTTCTTGCGCGTTCCCTCGATCGGCACGCCGGCGGAAGGGCCGCCGAAACGATTATAGACGCCGGCGGAGAAATGCGCCTGGCTCTTCAAAACCATTATGCGGGAAAGAAACGACATTATTCCACCGACCCCGTTTCGATCTCGTCTGCTTCATCCTCGGCCTCGTCGCGCGGCGCGGCCTTTGGAACGGGCTGCCCCTTGGCCGCTGCGGTCGCGCTCTTGGCGCCGGCCACGGTCGCACCCTTGGCTCCGGCTTTGGCCTCCGTCACGTCGGGCACGGGAACCTCGGATTTCGGCATCGGCAATTCCCTGGCATGCACCAGCGCCGTCGATTCCGTCGGCTGCAGCTGCAGCTCGTCATTATAGGCCTTGACCAGCCGCTCCAGCCGGTTCGGCTGCGACTGCAGCGCCCAATCGGCCTTGAGAAGGTCGATCGTATCCTTCTCCAGTTTGATTTCGGCTTCGAGGCGATGAACCTCGTCGAGCTTCAATTCGGCGCGATGCTTGATCGTGTAGGTGACGGCGGCAGTTGCCGTCATGACGCCGATGAGCACGAGATCGAACGTTTTCAGCACATCAACCTCCAAGCTTTCCAAGGCTGGCTAGATTGGGAAACCCAAAGAGCGACATATCTGCGGCCTCGGCGGCGGCGCCCGTTCTCTGGCCGGCGCGCAGCTTGGCCGAGCGGGCGCGCGGATTGACCTCGGCCTCCGCCTCGCTGGCCGAAACCATCGATTTGCCCACAACCGTAAAGGTTGCCGCCCGCTCATGTGTGGCCGGCAGGTGTCGCGAACCCGACGCCTTGCCGGCGCGGTCGGAAAAGAACTTCTTGACGATGCGGTCTTCGAGCGAATGGAAGGTGACGACGACGAGCCGCCCGCCGGGCTTCAGCACCGTTTCCGCCGCAAACAATGCCTGCGCCAGTTCGCCGAGTTCGTCATTGACGAAGATGCGCAGCGCCTGGAAGACGCGCGTCGCCGGATGAATCTTGTCTTTCATCTTGCGCGGCGTGACCAGTTCGATGAGACCAGCAAGATCGCGTGTCGTCTCGAACGGCTTTTCAGAGCGGCGCTTCTCGATCGCATGCGCAATGCGCGGCGCCCGGCTCTCCTCGCCGAGAAAATGGAAGATGCGGATGAGATCGGCGACCTTGGCGCGATTGACGACATCGGCGGCCGAAACGCCTGTCGCCGACATGCGCATGTCGAGCGGCCCGTTCCTCTGAAAGGAGAAGCCACGCTCGGCCTCATCGAGCTGCATGGAGGAAACGCCGATGTCGAGAACGACGCCATCGAGCCCGCCCTGCGGCGCATGATCGGCGAGATGCGAGAATTGTGAATGAACGAGCCTGAGGCGGCCACCATGCGCGGCGACCATCGCCTGCCCCGCCGCTATCGCCGTCGGATCGCGGTCGAGCGCGATCACCTCGGCGCCGGCAGCAAGAATGGCCGAAGTGTAGCCACCCGCACCGAATGTACCGTCGAGGATGAGCTTGCCGGGCGCGGGCGCCAGCGCCGCCAGGACTTCTTCGAGAAGAACAGGAATGTGACGAACCGGTCCGCCACCGGCATCAGTTGAACCTCCGCCAGGATTCGCCGCCATTCCGTTCCCTCGTCCTTTCAGGAACGCTTGCCCGCCAGCTTGCGCTCCCCTCGTGCCTGCGCCTGCGCCGCCAGAAATGCCTGCGGCTGCCAGAGCTGAAAATGATCCGCTCGACCGACGAAGGTCACTTCGTCCGAGATGCCGGTGAAGCCGCGGATGAAATCCGTGACCATCAACCGCCCCTCGGCATCGAGCTTCATGAAGACCCCGCCCCCGTGAATCAGAAGCGACATCTCGTTCGCGTCCGGCGAAAACGGATCTTCCGCAGCGATCTGCCGCTCGAATCGCTCGAGAAGATCCAAACCGCCGACGCTGATCGCCGGAAACACAAAATCCTGAAAGCAGTAAAGCTCCTGGATATTGCGCTGCGCCAGCACGGAACGAAAGGCCGAAGGCACGGAAACCCTGCCCTTGGCATCGATCCTGTTGGTCGCATTCGAAAGGAAGCGGCTCATGACACGAAACATCCGTTCCCGCAGGGATCCGGACCAAACGACGCCCGAAACTCCCCATATCAGGCACAGCTTCGCAAGCCGGATGAGAAAAATCCCACCCGACGCTTCCGGAGAGGAAGACGCCTTTGCTTTGCGATGAATGGGCAGGTGATTGCCCCGGTGCAGTGCGCATTTGGGATAGCATGGGACCATATGGGCGTCAATGGGATGCGCCCGTTTTGCAACGAACGCATAATCAAAAATTTATAACCCGTTAAGTTTAACAAAGGGTTAGGATCGCCTCTTCGCAGGCCGCCGGGAATGGTGATTGTGCAAAAAGAAATTTCCACGGTCGGCTGCATAAGCAGTCGCTTCAACACTTTCTATTCAATGAGTTACTGGAAACGGGCCGATAATTCAGGGAGCTTTCGTGCCACAAAGATGAATCGCCAGTTGGCCTGTAAGCCGGGTTCTGTATGGCTCCGGCGTGAACCGGAACGTGGCAGCCATTCCTCTGGGACAGCGTTCGCACGCTGCCTCGCGCAACCCACCCGGATGACTGGCCTGGAAACCGGCCGGAAGGCCTTTCGGCCCGCCGCGTCATCCCTATTCGGTCTTGCTCCCGGTGGGGTTTACCGTGCCATATCCGTTGCCGGAAATGCGGTGGGCTCTTACCCCACCCTTTCACCCTTACCTGTCATGACAGGCGGTTTGCTTTCTGTGGCACTTTCCCTGAGGTCGCCCTCGCCGGACGTTATCCGGCACCGTGTCTCCGTGGAGCCCGGACTTTCCTCACCCTACCGCCTTTCGGCATTGGTAAAGCGCGGCTGCCCGGCCAACTGGCAGGGCTCCCATAAACGAGGGAGATCGCAATTGCCACCGAAAACGATAGGCCTAACGAAATTGCGGTGTGAAATGCGTGGAGTAGCCCTGCTGGCTGATTCTGCCCGACAAAAGTAACTCCGCCCCGAGCCTGCCGATCTCGTCCGAACTCTTGGCCGACGTGCCGGCGCAGCCCGTCAGCACTGCGATGGCAGGCGACGAGGTGTAGCCGATCATCGGGTAGCCGCTTTCCGTACAGGACACGACGCAGGCGGCCGTCGAAATCGAAAGCGGCGTCAGATTGGGCGCAAGGTCGGCGATGATGCGTTGAAGATGCGCCCGCACGCTCTCCCGCCCTTCGGTCCTGAACCAGGCGCGCATCTCCGCCTCGTTGCCGAGCACCAGATCGTCTGGGTCGCCGCCGACCTTCAGATAGATTTGCCGTCGGGATAACGGATCGGCGGCAGCAGGTAGATATGGATGCCGGGCACATCGAGAATGAGCGACGGCATGGCGGCAAGATGAATGGCATCGGCTTCGCTCACTTCGAAAAGCATTACCGTCCGACCATAAACCGTCATCTCAACCGGACGCGGCAACAGATTCTCTGCAATGGAAAATCCTCCCGCGGCCAGCAGCACCTTTTCAGCCCGATAGGCCAGGCCACCGGCGGTCATGACAACGGCCGCCCCACCCTCCTCGCGGATCGAGACAACATGGTCGCGGATGACGGCGGCGCCGGCTTTTTCCGCCAGCAGCGACTGTGCCTTGACCAGCTTGCGCGGGCTGATATGTCCGGCCCCCTTCGCCTCGAAGATCCCGGCGCAGCCATCGGCAAAGGCGAAGAAGGGAAAGGCGTCTTTCAACTCTCCGTCGTTGAGAAGGCTGGTTTCGACTCCCAGCGAAACGGCGGCCTGCTTGGTTCTGTCGAGATAGTCGCTTCCGTCAGGCGTGACGACGACGCAGCCGACCTCTCTATAGAAATCGATGCCGCTGTCGCGAGCGATCTCGCCGTAGCGTCCGATCGAGCGATTGGCGAGCAGCGCCCAGTTGCGGTCAGGATCGATGGTGCGGGTGATGCGCCCCTCGTCGTAGTGGCTGGCAAAAACGCCCTGATGCGTCTTGCGATCGGCCGGCTCGTCCGGCCCGATCACGGCCACGCCGTCCGTCTGGCGAGCCAAATGACGCGCAGCTGCCGCACCCATCAAACCGCGGCCGACGACAATATATTTGAAATCGACTGCCATCATGCTCCTTTTAGGCAAAGACCGGCGTCAGTTCGCCGCCGAAATCCGCTTCACTGAGCGCGCCTTCCGTCAAAAGTACGGCGCCCAGCCGCCCGAGTTCGTCGGAGGATTTGGCGGCGACGAAATTGCCACCGGTCAGAACTGCGATGCGTGGCGACTGGGTAAATCCGGCATAGGGATAACCGGTCGGCGTGAAATTCGCCACGCACGGACCTGATGTGACCGGGCAGCCGGCAAGCGCCGGCATCAGTTGCAGGGCGATGCGGCAGAGATGATCGCGCTCGGCGGCGCTGCCGTCTGAACGGAACCACGCACCGGCATCCTCCAGCCGATTGATGGAAAGCGTCTCGGTATCGCCGCCGAGTTTCAGATACATCTTGCCGTCGGGATAACGCACCGGCGGCAGAATATAAATGTGATCCTCTTCCCGGTCGCCGAGCACGATCATCGACGGCATGTCGCCGAAGATGGCCATCTCGCGTTCACCGATTTCATAGAAAACGACCGTTCGCGCCATCACTCTGGCGTCGACGGGACGGGGCAGCAGCGCGTGGAAATTGCTGAAGCCGCCAGCCGCCACCAGCACCTTCTCGGCACAGTAGCACTTTCCGTCGACCGTCACCTCGACATGGGCACCGGCGTCGCACGCGGATCTCGCGGTTGCCTCGATCAGCGTAACGCCACCCTGTTCCGCGAGCTTAGCCTGGGCGCGTACGAGCGCCCGCGGATTGATATGGCCGGCGCGCTTGCGCTCGAAATAGCCGCGAAAATCAGGATCGACTGCAAGAAAGGGGAAACGGCCCGGAAGTTGCGAAGGTGCGATGCTTTCAATCTCGCTGCCGAGCGTCCGACTGACGGTCAACGCCCGATCGATGTAATCCTGCTCGCTCTTCTCAGGGGCTGTAAACAGGCAGCCGACTTCCGAAAAGAAGGAGATGCCGCTGCTTGTCTCGATCGCACGGTAGCGGTCGAGCGCGCGCGCGGCGAAACTTCCCCAGGCCAGATTGCCGTCGAACGTCCGGGTGATGCGCGCCTCGTCGTAATGGCTGGCGAAGACGCCGTCATGCGATTTGCGCTCAGTCGGCTCGCGCGGACCGATCAGCGCAATACCGTCGGTCATCGAGGAGAGATGCCGCGCCGCGGCGGCACCCATCATGCCGCGTCCGATAATGATGAACCTGAAATCGACTGACATACCTCACTCACCTCATCTCGAGGTGGACCCACCTCGCTTGAAGGTGGGATATCACGGCAGCTGCGCCGATTCATACCGCAAATTGCCGCAAGGAAATTTGATCCGGCACGCGCCTGGCAACGCTCAGTCGATCATCGCCAGCACCTTGCCGCAATAGGTCTTCGACACTGGGTTCATGCGCTTGGCGCCATGGCCGGCATTATATTTGAGAATGGTGTTGCAGGTTTCCCCGCCGCCGAGCTGGTGGGCAGCCGCCAGATATTTCATCCCGTATTTGATATTGGTCTCGGGATCGAACAGGCCCTTCCTCGTGCCCGAATAGCCCATCATTCGCGCCGTCGCCGGCTTGATCTGCATGAGGCCGATTTCGCCGGCGCTGCCGCGTGCTTTCGGATTGAAATTGCTTTCAACGCGTATGACGGCCTGGGCAAGCGCGACCGGCACGTCATATTCCGCCGCATATTTGTTGATCAACGCAGAATAGGGAATGGTCGCTGAAAAATCAGGCATGGCATAGCCGCTCTGGCGATCGACGGTTTTCAGCGGAACGGCTCCGGCCCTGACGCCCCAATCATCATTAGCCAAGGCAAAGTTATACCCTGCCAGCAGCATGCCAAGGCATGCTGCAGCACCAGCAATCATCTTATTCATATAGTCTTTTCACTCCGACCCGAAGAATTGCAGGACTGCGCGCCTCGCCGTCATCCGGTCACACGCAACCAAGGACTGATCGCGTTCCGCAGCAATTCTTATCGTTTCATTTTGCGCTCACGGTTACACTTCAAAACAGCCGTGAGCGCTGTTCAGCGGGCGCCCTTAGACCATCGCAATGAGGAGATAATAGGGAAATGATGTGGCGCGGCGGATTTCTCGCCAACTGCGAAAAAAGCGGCCGGAGATCCGGCTCCTGCGGTCAGGAATAACGCGGCAGTGCCGACAGCAGCCTGTGCAGCGTGTCGATTGTCGAGAAATCGGCGATGCCGTCCACCCGTTCGGGTCGGAAATGACGTTGGAAAGCCTCTACGTCTCCTGCCGTCTTTTCGGAGAATTCACCTGTGATTTCAGTGCGGTAACCATAGAGCGACAGCATCGACTGCAGCGCTTCAACCGGCTGGCCGGCGTCGCCTCGTTGAAAGAATCGCCCGCCGGTAATCTTCGCCGGTTCAACCCAATGCCCGACACCCGCGTGATGGAGAGTCGCCCAGGGAAATTTCTCGCCCGGATCGACCTTGCGAACCGGAGCGACATCGGAATGCCCGAGCACGCGTTCGGGCGCGATCGACCAACGTTTGACACAGTCGCGACACAATTCGATTACCGCGGCAATCTGCTCTTTCGGATAGTCGGGAAGCCCCCCGGGATGGCCGGCATTGGCGATCTCAATGCCAATCGACAGCGAATTGATGTCGCTCTCGCCATGCCAGCTGCTCTTCCCGGCATGCCACGCCCGCCGGTCCTCCGGTACGAGTTGAATTACCTCGCCACTCTCATGCACGAAATAATGGCTGGAAACCTGGCTTTCGGCGCGACAGAGCCAATCGAGCGCGCCATCCGGCGTTGGCATGCCGGTATAGTGCAGCAAGATCATATCCGGGAGACGCCCGTCCGCCCGCTCCCCGTGATTGGGCGACGGGCGCACGCAAGCTCCCGCGTAATCCGCCTCGAAGGAGGTCATGCTGCGCGGCGTTCCTTCTCGATTGCCGCATAGGCTGCGTTGAGTGCCGCCATGCGCTCGTTGGCAATCACGTGGAATTCCTTCGGCACGCCGCGCGAGATCAGTCGATCGGGATGATGTTCGCTGACGAGGCCGCGGTAACGGCGGCGGATCGTCGGAAAATCGTCGGAAGGCGACACGCCGAGCACCTTGTAGGGATCGCCACCGGACGAGACATGGCGAGCGGCGATCTGCTCGAAGCGGGTCTCGCTCATCTGGAAGATCTCGCCGATGTGACGCAGGAAATTCAATTCCTTCTCATGAATCAGCCCGTCGGCCTTGGCGATATGGAAGAGGCCGTCGAGCACGTCTTCCAGCACCGTGCAATTGGCTGCACAGGTCATGCAAAGCGTCGACAGACGTTCGGCATAGGCCTCATAGCCGGCGACATCCTGACGCGCGAGATTGTAAAGTCTGGCGACGTTCTTCGCCTGATCCTGCGGAAACTCGAAGATTTCCCGGAAAGCCTCGACCTCCTTCTCGCTGACGATGCCATCGGCCTTGGCCATCTTCGCCGAAAGGGCGATGATCGCCACCGAGAAAGCGACCTTTCGCCGTGTCTCGGGATCGCCTTCGAAAACCGTGCGGATGGCCTCGACCACCGCGGACAGTGCATTGCCCGCAGTATTGCCAATGGCATTCACCAGTTTTTCCCAGAAGGACATCGAAAATCTCGCGTACTTGTCAACCTATAGGCAAATAGCTTGACCAAAGAATCGTAGCCTTTGCAAGGCGACGATTGGTCGTAGGCGCGAACACAGTTTTCACGATTTGGTAATTGTCGCACCGCAGCAAACGATTCACCCCTTCGATGAGGGACGTGCCCCTCCCACCGGTCTCACCTGGCTCGCAACGCGCGCCGAAATTTCCACAACAGTTCTCGGTCCGTGTCTCGTGCTTGAAACGATTATATCAGCTGTTCCGGCCGCAAAGCGTGAAAAGGCGGCGTTTTTGGTAAATTCTTTACTTTACAGGCCCCTTTCCCTGCCGCATCCATGCGCTGATGCATGTCGCCCGGAACTCTACGGCGGCACTGGGACACGGCATGCACAATCAACGGACAAACGTATCGCATAAACTAAGTTCGATGCGATACGCCTTAGCCAGCGCCGCCGCGAAACGCCATAGGAGGAATCATGGCCAAGCAAAAAGTTGCAATGCTGACCGCCGGAGGCCTCGCACCCTGTCTTTCCTCCGCCGTCGGCGGCCTCATCGAACGCTATAGCGACGTTGCGCCCGAGCTCGATATCGTCGCCTACAAGTCCGGCTACCAGGGCGTACTGCTCGGCGACAGCATCGAAATTAACCGTCAGATGCGGGAAAAGGCGCCGCTGCTGCACCGTTACGGCGGCTCGCCGATCGGAAACAGCCGCGTCAAGCTCACCAATGCCGCCGACTGCGTCAAGCGCGGCCTCGTCAAGGAAGGCGAGAACCCGCTGAGGATCGCCGCCGAACGCCTTGCCGATGACGGCATCACCATTCTCCACACGATCGGCGGCGACGACACCAACACCACCGCCGCCGACCTTGCTGCCTACCTCGCCGCCAACGGCTACGATCTGACCGTCGTCGGCTTGCCGAAGACGGTCGACAACGACGTCGTGCCGATCCGCCAGTCGCTCGGCGCCTGGACCGCCGCCGAAGTCGGCGCCCATTTCTTCGACAATGTCGGAAACGAGCAGACCGCCGCCCCCCGCACACTCGTCATCCATGAGGTCATGGGACGCCATTGCGGTTGGCTGACGGCCGCCACCGCCCGGGCCTATCTCCAGCGCACCAGCCGCAATCAATATGTCGACGGCCTGATGATGGATGCGCAGCTGAAGGGTATCGACGCGGTCTATTTGCCCGAAATGGCGTTCGATCTCGATGCCGAGGCCGCCCGACTGAAGGAAGTCATGGATCGCACCGGCCATGCCACAGTCTTCGTGTCGGAAGGCGCTTGCCTCGACGCCATCGTCGCCGAGCGCGAAGCCGCCGGCGAGACCGTCAAACGTGATGCCTTCGGCCATGTGAAAATCGACACGATCAACGTCGGCGCATGGTTCCAGAAGCAGTTCGCCAGCCTGCTGAATGCCGAGCGTTCCCTCGTGCAGAAATCGGGTTATTTTGCCCGCTCGGCGCCGGCAAACGGCGACGACCTGAGGCTGATCCAGAGCATGGTCGATCTCGCCGTCGAAAGCGCCCTCAATAAAGTGTCCGGCGTCACCGGCCATGATGAATCGCAGAATGGTAAATTGCGCACTATAGAATTCCCGCGGATCAAGGGCGGAAAGGCTTTTGACCTCTCGGCGGCATGGTTTGCCGAAGTCATGGCCAATATAGGCCAGAAATACAAAGAAGCATGATTGACGGATGGTTAATATGGTGTCTTTGCTTGTTCCTGAGGAATGGGAGGAGACACCATGTCGTTTGAAGCCTGGCTCGCTTTTGCAGCCGCATCCGCCATTATGTTGGCCATACCGGGACCGACGATACTGCTCGTCGTCTCATATGCGCTTGGCCATGGGCGCAGGACGGCGTTTGCGACGGTAAGCGGCGTGGCGCTCGGCGACTTCACCGCGATGACGGCCTCGCTCTTCGGTCTCGGCGCCGTCCTCGCCACCTCTGCCGCTCTTTTCACGATCCTCAAGTGGATCGGCGGCGCCTATCTGATATGGCTCGGAATCAAGCTCTGGCGGGCTCCCGTCATCGGTGAGCCGGTTGCCGACAACGACAATCTGCCGGAGGAAAAATCGCTCAAGATTTTCCTCCACGCCTACGTCGTCACCGCCCTCAATCCGAAGAGCATCGTCTTTTTTGTCGCCTTCGTGCCGCAGTTCCTCAACCCGGCCCTCCCCTTCTTCGGGCAGATGGCGATCATGGAAGCGACCTTCCTTGTGCTGGCGATCCTCAATGCTTCCACTTACGCATTTCTCGCCAACTCTGCGCGCGGACTGATTCGCAAGGCGAGCATCCAGCGCGCCGTGAACCGCACGGGCGGCACGCTGCTGATCGCTGCAGGCGCCGTAACGGCCGGCTATCGCCGTATTGCGGCGTAAAATATTCCGTGGTTGCCGGAATGCCACGAATACGTTAATGGGGTCGGCAGGGTTTAAGCTTTTTAGTAACTTTTATAACGCTGCCGGGGCGGCGCGATTC